>CAZWUI010000004.1:0-39928 GCA_964637515.1 uncultured Bacteroidaceae bacterium
AAATTAATCAAAACCTATTGAATTTTAACCTTGAAATTGCTAAAATATAGGCATGAAAATTATCCTGTCAAATTCATCAAGGGGCGCGTCCACGGGCGTGTTCTCCGAAATCGAGAAAAAACTCGACGAAGGCAAAAAGTGCGTAGTCATCACTACGGACAGACTCACCGCGACTGTTGAGCGTGCTCTTCTCGAAAAGTTGAGAGAAGATGCGGTCTTCGGATTGCGCGTGTCGTCGTTTACAAGACTTGCGACGGTTATGCTCGGGGATAGCGTGAAGAAGTGCTTGACTCCCGAAGGCTCGGTTATGTTGATAACCGACGTCATCGAAAAGCACCGCAACGAATTGCGTTATTACGGACGAGTGAAACCCGACGAGCTTGCATCTGAATTGTACGCCGCAATCACCGCATTGCGCAACAGCGGGGTGTCCACAGATAGACTCACCGCCACTGACCTCGGAAGCCCTAGCCTTAACGACAAAGCAAGGGATATAGCGATCGTCTACGGTGGATATTTGAGTGCGTTAGAAGGGCGTCATAGCGACAGTAGCACCCGACTCGAAGCCCTTGCCGAAATGATTGAAAACGGTGATCCGCTTGACGAATGCTATTACGTCATCGATATGCCTGAATTTAACTACGCACAGTTAAACGTGCTGAAAGCGATAGATAAACGTGCGATTTCGTTGACTGTCGGTTTGACGTCAGGTTTCGATTACCCCAACAAACGCATATATCCCGACAAGACCGTGGATAGACTCAAAGCCATATCCGAGAACAGAGTGGAAGTCGTCACAAAGTTCGATACGCTCACCGAAGCGGGTGACGTCATCGGCAAATATTTGTTCAGTTACACTCGTCCGTCCGAAAAGGTTTTGCCGTCCGAAAAGGAAGTCAAATCAAAACTCACGGTGCGCTCCGCTCTCAACCGCAAAGACGAAGTGCTTGCCCTTGCTCTCGACGTAGTCAAAGGAGTGAGAGAAGGAAAACGATACCGTGATTTTGAAGTCTTCGTGGGTGACCTCGAAGGGTATACTCCTATCGTCAAGAGTGTGTTTTTGCGCTACGGCATTCCTTTCTTCATCGACAGAAAAGAGATGCTCTACGAACAGACCAAGACGAGATATTTGCTCTCTGCCGTGACCGCAGTCAAGGCGAAAATGAGAGTTGAAGAAGTTTTGGATTTCGTCAAAAATCCGCTTTTTGCAGAGTCCTGCGAAGACGTTTTCACCTTTGAAAATTACGTGCTTGAATTTGGCGTAAACTACGGCGGTTTCTATCGTGAGTTCGAATACGGCGAAGAATCCTACCGCGCGAAAGCTGAATCCGTCAGGCGTAAACTTGTGGAAACCTTATCGGTTTTTGAAAGCGGGAAAAGACGGGTGTCGTCATTCACCGAATCATCGAGAAAACTCTTGGCAAACGTGGAAGAGTCTTGGCGCGCTCACGTCAAAAAACTTGCGAATTTGTCGGAGTACTACGAGAAGTGTGCGGAGCAGGTGGACGACAAACTCTCTTCCGTCCTAGACGAAATCGAAAACGTCCTTGACGGCGAATACGATATTGCGGGATTTGAAAACTTGTTGAACGGCATGTTCCGCACCTTGAAAATTTCACTAGTCCCCACCTTCCTTGACTGCGTTTTCATCGGGGACGCGTCGTCAAGGTTTATTTGTTCGGGAGATTTGCACGTTTTGGGTGCGAATACCGGGTTGATTCCGTCCGATTCCGCAGGTGGTGCGATTCTCACTCCGAAAGACGAAGAAACCTTTGAAAGAGCGGGCATTGAACTTTATTCAAATCAAAAGGATAAAATCAATTCCGAATTGTTCACGATAACCGAAATCATGAAAAAGACGAGGGGCAAACTCATCGTGTCGTATGCGGATAGCGCACCGAGCGGAAATTTGCGTCCGTCCATGCTCGTGTCTCAACTGGTGGCGATTTTCAGCACCGACGAGAAAAACTACGTCGAAATCGAAAAGGTGCGTTTCGACGACTTATACCGCCGTTACGAAGAAGGAAATATCGACGAAATCACTCCGCTATTCGCAACCGAAAAGGCGTGTATGAACGAAATTCTTTCTCACGCAAAGGACACGGGTAGCATTGCAAATCTGCCTATCTTCCGTATCGCACGCGTGTGTTTCCTTAAACTTGAAAACAAATATCGGCTCAAAAGGGCGTACGCAGTCAGTGCGGAAGACGCGAAACTCTCCAATCCGCCTATCGTAAAAGATTCGAGCGTGAGTAGGCTTGAGAGATTTTTCTCCTGTCCGTATTCCTACTATTTGCAGTACGTTTTGAAGATACAACCGCGGGAAGAGGGGGAGATAATGTCCAACGAAAACGGCAGCATTTTGCACGCCGTGTTTGAAAACTTCTTCCGCGCGCTCTCGAAAGACGAAGTGAGCGAAGACAATATCGCAAAAATCGCGGGCGGTGCTTTTGATGATTACGTTTCGTCAATTCCAAAGCTCACAAGACTCATGGAAAATCCGTCGTCAAAACGCACTCTCCTGAAACTCAAAGACGAAGGAATAAAGACTTGTCGTGATTTGTACGAAGTCTATATGCGCTCGGAATTCGTCCCCGAATATCTCGAGGCGGGATTTGGCAAAAACGGCGATTTCAATCCTATCTACGTCAACGACGGTCAGGTCGCTTTGTCGGGACGTATCGACAGGGTGGACACCTGCGGAAATGATTTCATCGTCCTTGACTACAAGACTTTCAAGGGCATATCCATTGACGCTAGGGACGTCTACTACGGCAAAAAATTGCAACTCTACGTGTATGCGGAAGCGATTGCGGAGTCTCTTGGAAAACGCCCCGTCGGCGTATTCTATCTGCCCGTCTATCCATCTTACGCCAAGGACGGCGAGAATAGGTATAAGTATCGCGGGCAAGTGCTTGCGGATGTCACCGTCATGAATAAAATCGACAATATCACCGAGTCCGACTACAAAAAATCCGTCGTACCCTGCGGTGCGAAAAACCGCTCTCAACTCGTGGATTGTCTTGTCGAAGACGACTTCAAGGCAAGAAGAGAATACGCGGTCAAAATCGCGGGGGAAGGCGCAAAACTGATAAGCGAAGGCTACATATCACCGAAACCGTATAAGGCTACCGAGTCCGAAAACGTATGCGGAAATTGTTTTTATAAGGACGTCTGTCCCTACAAGGGCAAATTCGCAAGAGTGGCGGATACGGTGGCTAAAGATGCATTCGATTTGAACGAGAAAACAGAGGAGGTCGAAAATGAGTAACGATACCTACACCCCGACTCCCGAACAAATTCAGGCGATAGAATCAAACGGTCGCATACTTGTGTCCGCATCCGCAGGATCGGGAAAAACGACCACTCTCATAAAGCGAATAATACGTCAAATCGGCGAAGGTGCGAGTTTAAGACGTATGCTGATTTTGGTGTACAACAACGCGGCGGCGGACGAACTCCGCGAAAAACTCCGTATGAAACTCTTTGAGTGCGCTTGCTCCGAAACCGGTGAAACCGCCAAAAGATTCAGAAAAGAACTCGACGAAATTTCCTTTGCCGAGATATGCACCATACACGCATTTTGCAAGGATCTGATAAGGCGCAACTTTGAACTTCTCGGCATATCTCCGTCTTTCAAAGTGCTCGACGAAAACGCCCATAAAAACTATATGGCAAAAGCATTCGACGACCTTGTCAAAGAGTATTCGGACAGGAACGACGAAATTTTTGAAAAACTCACGACGGTGTTTGAATGCAAACGCTCCGAAGAGAATATCAGAAAATTCGTCTACACCCTTTTCGGTGTGTTCGACGTGCAACCGGACAGGACGGCGTTTGAAAAGAAAATCAGAGAGTTTTACGCAAGCAGGGACAACTTCGACAACGCACTTCTCGAAAGCAGTCGGACGGTGCTTGCAAAAGTGAAATACCACCTTGAAATAATCGAACCGGAGCTAAGACAAACTCAACAAGAAAAGTATGCGAACAACGTGAGCAAAGCACGCGCCGCGGTGGACGTGTTTTTGGCGGACGGAGCGAGCGTGAAAGACGTCGTGGAAAAGGCGGTCCCCGTGCTCGATTCCTTTGAAAGAGCGGTCAAAACTAAGACTGCAAGCGCCGCACTGATCGACGTTGCAAAGAGAAGTATCGACCGTGTGAAAGATGAGTTGTCATTATATAGGTCGCTATATGCGGATGAAAGCGTAATCAACGAACATTTTGCACAAAACGCACTTTATGCAAACAAATTGCTTGATTTAACTTGCCGTTTCACTGAAATCCTTGACAAACGCAAACGTGATGACGACGCACTTTCTTTCGGCGACCTCGAACACTACGCAACCAAACTCATCGCAGAAAATCCCGACAAGGATTTTGCAGAAGATTTCGATTACGTGTTTGTGGACGAGTATCAGGACGTCAACCCCGTGCAGGAAAATATCATCAAAAATATGGTGAAGAAAAATGCGTTTTTCGTAGGGGACGTCAAGCAGAGCATTTACGGCTTCCGCCTTGCAGACCCCGACATATTCCTTGCCAGAAAAGAAGAGTATAAGTCGGACGACGACAAGGACTCATTGCAGATTGATTTCAACAATAACTTCAGAAGCGAAAATCAAATTCTCGAATTTGTCAACGGCGTTTTCGACGTCGTCATGACAAAGGATTCGAGCGGTGTGGATTATAGCACCGAAGGGCGTTTTGCTCCGTCGGATAGGGAGCAGGGAAAAGTCGAAGTGCACGTGTTCAATTACAATGAATCCGACAAGGTGCTGGCAAGCGGACTTTACGACATCAAATCGCATAGGGCAGGCGTTGCAAGAATAGGCAGCGAAGAGGAAGAAGGCGCTTTCATCGCTCACAAAATCAAGGAGTTGACCTCGTCCGCTTTTGAAGATATAAAATACGGCGATATAGCGATTTTGTTCAGGAGTAGAAACGTCGCCGCAGAAAGAATCGTGAACGTTTTGAGACAATTCGGCATACCTGTCGACGACGGCTCTTTTTCAAGGGATAAGGAACACCCTGAAAACGATTTGATTTCTTTGCTCACCGTCGTTGACAATCCGAGACAAGACTTTGCGCTTGCGGGGTATTTGCTCTCATATCTCGGCGGATATTCCGAAGATGAAGTCGCCGCCGTTGCAAAGGGTAGGGACGAAGTCCTGCAAGAGAAAAAGAAATCCGCAAAAGACACGACTTATGCGGTCAAAGCGGATTTGTACGACGGTATGCTTCGCCTGAAAGACGAGGATAGCGACCTTGGCAGAAAGGTGCGTGCTACCCTTGAAAAACTCGACGAATACAGACTCAAAGCAAGTTTCAAAAACGTGGGTGAATTGATTTCGGGCATTGTGTCCGAAACCTATTTCGATGCATTCGTGGCATCAAGCGGGGATGCTGCTTTGAATGCGCTCAACTCTTTTGTGGCGACCGCTTGTTCAATTGACAACGGGGATAAGAGTTTGTCCGCATTCTTGCGTGAATACAAGAACGACTCCGATGACAAAAACGACGGTAAATCCGCGGGCGGCGATAGGGTGCGTATCAGCACTTACCACGGATATAAAGGACTTGAAAGCAAGGTCGTTTTCGTGTCCGCGGCGGACTCTTCTATTGGACGAGCGAAAACCGCAGATTTGATTATCTCGTCGGACGGGCTTATGGGACTGACTTATTTCGATAGCGATACGAAGAGCAAAAACTCGGACACTCTCTCAAAAATCGTCGTCAAACGTTTCATCGCGGAAAAGGAATATAAGGAAGAAATGCGCCTTGCGTACGTCGCGCTCACGCGTGCACAAAAATATATGTACGTGACGGGGTGTTTGGGAGGCATCGAATTTCCGACGTTGACGGGACTGTGCGATAGGTTGAAAACCTTGAAGTTCGAGAAAGAAAATAGCCTTTTGGCGTTCATTTTCAGAACAGGCAATCTCGGAAAAGGTACGTCGATATTCGTCCACGACAGACGCGAATACTACTACCCGACGCAGTATATTCTCTCCGACAAATATTCCGCACTTGACGACATAGCGAAAGGGGAATACTTCGAGCTTGCGGAAGGCATAAGGAAAATGCAGTCGTTCAAATATCCCTACAAGGAAGACACCGAACTCGCAATGAAATACAGCGTATCCGAACTCGACGGAGAATTGGACGAAAGTACGGTCCGGACGTTCGATGACAGAACGAATATCGGCACGTCCTACCACAAGGTCATGCAATATATCGACTTCACCGCAGACGACGAAAGCAAGGTCAGGGCGGAAATGGATAGAATGCTTGCGGAAGGTTTGCTGCTCAAAGAAGAATACGACGCAGTGAACCCCGCAGACGTGCTCCGCGCACTTCAAACGGATATAATCAAAACCGCATCGAAATGCGAATGTTTGAGAGAGCAGGCGTTCATGATGTACAAACCCGCAAGGGAAGTCGTGCCTGACTCGAAGTCGGATGCGAAAGTGCTTGTGCAGGGTGTCGTGGACTTGATAATTCTCGGCGGAAAGTCGGGTGGAGAAAACGTCATTGTGGACTACAAATACTCGTCGCTCTCGAACGAAGATGCAAGAAAAAAATACGAAAAGCAACTTAAACTATACAAAACTGCGGCAGAAAGTGTCGTTTCGGGAAAAATCGACAGAATATTGTTGCTATCGTTGAAGACGGGAAAGACGATTGAGTTTTGATCAAAGTGAAGAATTAGGGTGCGTTTTCGCGCCCTATTCTGGCCTTTTGCAAAAAATAGGTGCAAAAAGGTTGATTTTTTCTTGTGTTATGATATAATCATAAATATAATTTAACTGGAGTTGTTCGGGTGGAAGTACTCAATCAAATTTTTGAAATACTGACAAAAGCGTCGTCCGAATTGCCGAAAATTCAAGTCGGCACGTTTTTCATTATTTCGATGTGTGCGGTCGTACTTCTCGGCATAATCGTCGGCCTGACTTATTTAGGCTCGTCCGCAGCGAAGTTTAGACGTGCCTGTCAAAAGGTCGTCAAGTACCTTGCGTCCGTCGACGAAATCAACGACGACAATGCGGAAAATTTCACCGCAACTTGCTTTGGCAAGTCCGCTCCCGAATCTCTCCGCAACGCTTGGTTGCAATATCTCGGAGTCCGTTTCGGCTACCCCAGTGATATTATCTCCGAATCCACAGTCTTCGACAAAGAGGTCAAGCGCACTCGCAATGTGCGTGCAAACGTATTTATTGGTATTGCACTCATCGTCGTAGCGGTCCTTGCGTTTTGGAGTCTCGGCTCGAATCCGTCCGTTGAAATGGGCGCAATCGTTGCTCTCGGACTTATTGTCGCAGGCGTGATATACCTCATCTTCACTGCGGTTGCGAAAAAACAATTCTCGAAAGCAAGAGACCTTTTCTACGAGATGGAAGACGACCTTGACGCAAAAGTCGATTTCCACGTCGAAAAGGACTACGCAATGGATTCATCCCCCTTGCTTGACATAGTCGCAGTGCTTGACGAAATCATTGCGAAAAACACCGCCAAAGTCGTTGACTACGACGACGTGAAGAGAGAAGTCGAAGAAAAGGAAACGAAAGCGGAAGAAATCGCAGAGAATGAAGAACTCGTAGAGGCGGAAGAAAACACGGAAACGGTCGAAGAAGTTTCCGATGAAACCGTCGAAACCGAAGAAACTCCCGAAGAAGTCCCAGAAAGCACTCCGATTGAGGAACTCATCGAAGATGCTCCCGAAGAGACCGAAGAAATTTCCGAAGTCGAAAACGCAGAAGTCCCCGACGAAGTCGAGGAAAGCGATGAGATAGAAGAAAACGAAGTCGCTCCCGAAAACGAAGAAGTGGCGGAAGAAACGGCAGAGGCGGAAACCGAAGAAACAACTGAAATCGAAGAACCCGCAGACGATACTTATTCCGCAAGCGAAGAAGAAATCGATCCCGAATTTTCGGTTGACGAAGAACCCCCCGTCGACGATGAACTCGACGACAAACCCAAGACGGAAGAAGAGGCGTTGCAACGTATCAGTGAAATGCTGTCCGGCGCAAAACCCGCCGTCAAAAAAAACGAAAGCACTTCCAAAGTTATGAAACAGGAAGGCGTCGGCGATTGGCTCGCCGGTCAAAACGAATTCGCTATGGCAACCCCCGTGGAAGCCTTTGAAGAAGTAAATATAGAGGATGAGAAAGTTATGTTCGGAAAGAAGAAAAAAGAAGCATTGAAAGCACAACAAGCCGCAGAGCAAGCACAAAAAGAACAACAAGTGTTCCTTGACAGCGAACTCGTCGAAGAAGAGGAAGTTCTTCAAGAAGTCGAAGAAGCACCCGTTGCCGCCGCTCCCGAAATGGAAGTAGTCCCCGTGAGCGACAATCAAGAACTTCCCAAGTTTGAGCGCACCGTCATCACGAATGCTCCCGTCACCGCACTCGACCCCGAAGTCGTGGAAGAGTACGAAGACCTTGACGAAGGCGACGAAGACGTCAAAGCACCTCGCCTTTCCAAGCTCCCGCACCTTGTTGACTACGTGCTCACCATGAACGTTTCCAAGAGCACCAAAATCAAGGTTGCACAACTTATGTTCCAAGCATATGCGGTGTTTAAAAACAGCCCTGAAAACAAGGCGATCGTTATGCAATGCATCGGCAAAATCATGAACAGCATTTCTGCCGAAATGAAGAAGTAATTTTCCCTTTTTAGAATATCGAAAAACCCGTTTCCGAAGGATGAAATTTTCGTCGGAAACGGGTTTATTTTATTTTCTTTTCAAATCGACGGTTTCCAGTGTTCTAATCACATGTTTTTCAATTTTGTGATAAAAAGAAAATCTCCTAAAAGTACAAATAAAAACCGCTCGCAAGGAGCGGTGTGTTTCATTTGAGCATTCTCTTTTTCCAGAGCACGATCGTGATTGCGATACATATCACGACGGATATTCCTATGACAACCCAGAAACCCCACGGTTGACTCTCGAAAGGCACGCCCGTATTCATTCCCCAGAACGAACCGATCATGCTAGGAATTGCGACAATAAGAGTCAGGGAGGTCAATATTTTCATGACTCCGTTCAAGTTGTTCGAGATGATAGATGCGTACGCATCCATGGTGCCGTTCAAAATGTCGCGGTAGATATTCGACATTTCGATTGCTTGTCTGTTCTCAATCAAGACGTCTTCCCACAAATCTTCGTCTTCCTCAAAGAATTTGACGAGTTTCGGGAGTTTGTCAAGCACGACGGTATTCGCGCGCAGGGACGTGGAGAAGTAGACGAGAGATTTTTCAAGGTCGAGCATTTCGATGAGCTCTTCGTTCTGCATGGATTTTTCAAGTACACTTTGGACACGTTGGCTCGCTCTGTTGATTTGTTTGAGGTATTGCAAATACTTCTTGGAAATCGCATATTCGAGTTGGAGCAGGAAACGGGTGCGTTTGTGAATGTTGAAGTCCTTGATGAAACGCCCGGTCATGAGATCGTAGATAATTGACGTTTCGTTGATGCAGACGGTGATGACGACGTCGTTCGTCGAAATGAAACCAAAAGGCAAGGTGGCGTAGGTGTAGTGGTCGTCGTCGTCCTCGGTGATAGGAATGTCGGTGAGTGCGAGAAGAATATCGTCTTCTTTCTCGACACGTGCGCGTTCTTCTTCGTCGAGTGCCGCTTTGATGAAGTCTTCGGGAACGGCGGTTGAAGACGCGACAAGTTCGATTTCCTTGTCGGTGGGGTTGGACATATGAATCCATTGTCCGGAAAAGTCATAGCCGTCGACTATGAGTTCAGGGTCGACCGTCACGATTGCTTTGTTGATTTTCTTGTAAACTTGGAGCATATCGTTCCTCCTATTTGGCACGGCATAACCGCTCGCGTCTTAGGAAGAACCTAAAACGTGCGATTATTGGAGAATTTCTATCCTACTTCGGTAGTAATCCATAAATGGCACCTCAAATTTATTTGCAAATTTAGTTTAACAAAAAAAAAATAAAATGGCAACCAAATTTGATTGCCAATTTGCGTATTTTTTGCTAACATTGTGTAGATATAAATAAAACAATAATTATACGAAAATCATTATTTGGAGGATTTGTATGAAAAAATATTGCTACCTTTTCAGTGAAGGCAATGCAAACATGCGTGAACTCCTTGGCGGCAAGGGCGCGAACCTCGCGGAAATGACTCACATCGGTCTTCCCGTCCCTCAAGGCTTCACTATCACTACCGAAGCGTGCACTCAATACTACGAAGACGGTAGAAAAATCAACGACGATATCATGAACGAAATCATGTCATACGTCGAAAAAATGGAAGAAATCAACGGCAAGAAGTTCGGCGATCTCGAGAATCCTCTTCTCGTTTCCGTCCGTTCCGGTGCAAGAGCATCCATGCCCGGTATGATGGACACCATCCTCAACCTTGGTCTTAACGACGAAGTCGTCGCCGCTATGATCAGCAAGAACCCCGATCCCAAATTTGCAAGATTCGTCTATGACTCTTATAGAAGATTCATCCAAATGTTCTCCGACGTCGTCATGGAAGTCGGCAAGAAGTATTTTGAAGAACTCATCGACGCGATGAAGAAAGCGAAAGGCATTGTCTACGACGTAGACCTCACCGCAGACGATCTCAAAGAACTCGCAAGCCAATTCAAAGCAGAATATAAGGCAAAAATCGGCGAAGATTTCCCCTCTGATCCGAAAGTCCAACTTTACGAAGCAATCCGTGCGGTCTTCCGCAGCTGGGACAACCCCCGCGCAAACGTCTACCGCAGAGATAACGACATCCCTTACAGCTGGGGTACTGCAGTCAACGTAATGCCTATGGTGTTCGGCAACCTCAATAACGAAAGCGGTACGGGCGTTGCATTTACCCGTCACCCCGCAACCGGCGAAAAGAAATTGATGGGCGAATTCCTCGTCAACGCACAAGGCGAAGACGTCGTCGCAGGTGTTCGTACTCCTATGCCTATCGCACAAATGGCAGAGAAGTTCCCCGAAGCGTACAAACAATTCACCGAAGTTTGCTCCATCCTTGAAAACCACTACCGCGATATGCAAGATATGGAATTCACCGTCGAAAACGGCAAACTCTATATGCTCCAAACTCGTAACGGTAAACGTACCGCACAAGCCGCTCTCCAAATCGCTTGCGACCTCGTCGACGAGGGTATGAGAACGGAAGAAGAAGCGGTCCTTATGATCGATCCCAGAAACCTCGACACTTTGCTCCATCCTCAATTCGACGCAGCGGCACTCAAGAAAGCCCAAGCAATCGGCAAAGGTCTCGGCGCATCTCCCGGTGCGGCATGCGGTCAAATCGTGTTCTCCGCAGAAGACGCGGAAGCATGGAATAAGGCAGGCAAGAAAGTCGTTCTCGTCCGTCTTGAAACTTCCCCCGAAGACATCACCGGCATGAAGGTTTCCCAAGGTATCCTCACCGTCCGCGGTGGTATGACCTCTCACGCGGCAGTCGTTGCACGTGGTATGGGTACTTGCTGCGTTTCCGGATGCAGCGAAATCGTCATGGACGAAGAAAACAAACAATTCACCCTCGGCGGAAAAGTCTATCACGAAGGCGACGTCATCTCCATCGACGGCTCCACCGGCAATATCTACGGCGAAGCAATCCCCACCACCGATGCAACCATCAGCGGTAACTTCGGTCGTATCATGGCATGGGCAGACAAATATCGTCGTTTGCAAGTCCGCACCAACGCAGACACCCCCAGAGATGCAAAGAAAGCACGTGAACTCGGCGCAGAAGGCATCGGCCTCTGCCGTACCGAACACATGTTCTTTGAACCCGATAGAATCCACGCAATGCGCGAAATGATCGTGTCCGACACCGTCGAACAAAGAGAGAAAGCACTCGAAAAACTTCTCCCGATGCAACAAAAAGACTTTGAAGGTCTTTACGAAGCACTCGAAGGTTGCCCCGTCACCATTCGTTTCTTGGATCCTCCTCTCCATGAATTCGTCCCCACCGACGAAGCAGAAATCGCCGCACTCGCAAAAGATATGAATATCACCGTCGAAAAACTCCACGCGGTCATCGCATCTTTGCACGAATTCAACCCCATGATGGGCCACAGAGGTTGCCGTCTTGCAGTCACCTATCCCGAAATCGCGGTCATGCAAACCAAGGCAGTCATCCAAGCGGCTATCAATGTCAACAAGAAACACGCCGATTGGAATATCGTTCCCGAAATCATGATCCCGCTCGTCGGCGAAATCAAGGAACTCCAATTCGTCAAGGGCGTCGTCGTCGCAACCGCAGACAAGTGCATCGCAGAAGCAGGCGTCAACATGAAGTATAAAGTCGGCACCATGATCGAAATTCCTCGCGCGGCTCTCACTGCAGACGAAATCGCAAAAGAAGCAGAATTCTTCTCCTTCGGCACCAACGACCTCACCCAAATGACCTTCGGCTTCAGCCGTGACGATGCGGGTAAGTTCCTTGGCGCATACTACGAAAACAAGATCTACGAAAACGATCCGTTCGCACGTCTCGACCAAGTCGGCGTCGGCAAACTCGTCAAGATGGCTGCACAACTCGGCAGACAAACCCGTCCCGACATTCACCTTGGTATCTGCGGTGAACACGGTGGCGATCCTACGTCCGTCGAATTCTGCCACAACGTTGGTCTCGACTACGTATCTTGCTCTCCTTTCCGTGTGCCTATCGCACGTCTTGCGGCGGCACAAGCGGCAATCAAAGAGAAACAAGCGAAGTAATAACAACCACAACAAAAACGGCACACAATCACGTGTGCCGTTTTTAATATTGTGAGAAACGTATATTTGCGATTATATCATTTGCAAATATAAATGGAATTGTCGGCGGAAAAACGAAACCGAACAAAAATTATAATAAACTGTGATTTCAATTTTGAATGAAAAAAAGAAAAGCGCGGAGTTGTCCGCGCTTTGATTATTGTGGGGTAGGGTTAGTTTTTGCGTTTCGAGAAGGTGACTGCAAGTCCGCCTTCGGAAGTTTCGCGGTATTCGTGACGGAGGTCTTTTCCCGTTTGATACATGGTGTCGACGACGGTGTCGAAGGAGACCTTTCTCGTGGACGTCAGGAAATTTGCAAGGGACACTGCGTTCAGTGCGCGCATGGCGGCGACTGCGTTGCGTTCGATGCAGGGGATTTGGACGAGTCCGCCGACTGGATCGCAGGTGAGTCCCAAGTGGTGTTCCATGGCGACTTCCGCGGAGTATTCGATTTGGTCGAAGTCCATTCCGTAGAGTTCCGCAGCGGCGGCGGATGCCATGGAGCAGGCGGAACCTACTTCCGCTTGACAACCGCATTCTGCACCCGATATGGACGCATTTTGTTTGATTAGATTGCCTATTATGCCACCCGTTGCAAGCGCACGGACGATTTGATCGTCTGAAAATCCGTGGCGTTCTTGGAGATAGCGCATGACGGACGGAACGATACCGCAGGAACCGCAAGTGGGAGCGGTGACGATTTGTTCACCCGCCGCGTTTTCTTCGGACACTGCAAATGCGTAGGAGCAGACGAGACGGTTTTCTCTTGTTTCGGGGCTTTCGTCTATATGTTTTTGACGGTAGAGAAGTTTTGCTTTTCTCTCGGTTTCAAGTCCGCCAGGGAGAATGCCTTCCGCTTTCAGACCGCGTTTGATTGCGTGAACCATTTCGCTCCAAACGGTGTGCAAGAAGTCCCAAATCTCTTTGCCTTCGTAGCGTTCGACGTATTCGGGAATGGACATATCGTTCTCAACGCAGTAGGCGCGGATTTCTTCGTAGGAGTTGTGGGGGTAGACATCGGGGGGATCGAGTGCGGGAACGCCTTCGATTTCGATTGCTCCGCCACCAACGCTGAAAACTCTCCACTTTCCGCATTCCACGTCCCCCTTCATTGCGAAAAGGTCCATAGTGTTGGGGTGGGGAACATCTACGGTTTCCTTGTCGAGCACGACTTTGACGGGGCGAGTGAAGGTTTTTTCAAGGACCGTATCGGTGCCGTGACCTTTGCCTGTCAGAGCGAGAGAACGATAAAGAATAACGACGTAGTTATCCGCATCGGGAAATTGCGCTTGGAAGAGTTTTGCCGCTTTTTCGGGGCCCATAGTGTGCGAACTGGACGGGCCTCTACCTATTTTGTAAAGTTCTTTTAGACTTTTCATATTTCACCTTAATAGCATTATAACATAAATTGCGAAAATGTACACCCTTTGTTGGACTTTTGGTTTTTTTGTCGTGGCGGGGGCGGTTTTGACAAAAAATATGCATTTCCACCCCTCAAGCGTTTGCAAATACCGCCGTATTGTGCTATCATACAAAAATTGTTAGATATAATAACTATTATACAGGCGATATATGATTAGAGAAGATTTAAGAAACGTTGCTATCATCGCTCACGTCGACCACGGCAAAACCACTCTCGTCGACGCTATGCTTCGTCAATCGGGTACTTTCCGCGACAACCAACAGGTTGCCACTTGTGTTATGGACTCGGGCGATTTGGAACGCGAAAGGGGAATTACCATTCTCGCGAAGAATACCTCTATCCATTGGGGCGGAATCAAAATTAACGTCATCGACACCCCGGGACACGCGGACTTTTCGGGGGAAGTGGAAAGAGTGCTGAAAATGGTCAGCGGAGTGCTGCTTCTCGTGGACTCCGCCGAAGGTCCTATGCCTCAAACGAGATTCGTCGTCGAAAAGGCTCTCGAACTCGGATTGAAAATCATCATCGTCGTCAACAAAATGGACCGCCCCGATGCACGTCTTGACGAAGTCGCGGACGAAGTGCTCGAACTCCTTCTCGATCTCGATGCGGGGGACGAGCAACTTATGAGTCCTATCATCTATTGTTCAGGCAAGGCGGGCACCGCAACTTTCGATTATCACAATCCCGGCACCGACCTCAAACCCCTTTTCAACACTATCGTCGATTATATCGATCCCCCCGAGGGCGATCCCGACGGCGAATTGCAACTTCTCGTTTCCGCTATCGACTACAACGAGTACGTGGGCAGAATCGGCATCGGCAAAATCGAACGCGGTAAGGTCAAAGTCAATCAGGAAGTCATGGTCTGCGACTATCACGGACTTTCTCCCTACAAGAGCAAAGTCGTCACCCTATTTCAAATCGAAGGCTTGAAGCGTGTCCCCGTCGAAGAAGCGAAGGTAGGGGATATAGTGTGTTTCAGTGGTATCGAAAATATCACCATAGGCAACACCGTTTGCTCGACTACGAAAATAGATCCCGTTCCTTTCGTGCAAATCGGCGAACCTACCATTGAAATGAACTTCTCGGTCAACGACAGTCCGTTTGCGGGCAAGGAAGGCAAATTCGTCACGTCCAGACACCTGCGCGACAGACTATTCAAGGAAATGCTCAAAGACGTTTCTCTCCGTGTGTATCAGACGGATAATGCGGATACGTTCAAGGTCTGCGGCAGGGGAGAAATGCACCTCAGTATTCTCATCGAAACCATGCGCAGAGAAGGTTACGAATTTGGCGTAGGCACCCCCAAGGTCATCTTCAAGACGATTGACGGTGTGAAATGCGAGCCAATGGAAAAACTCTTCATCGACGTGCCTACCGATTGCGTCGGCTCGGTTATGGAGCGTATGGGTGTGAGAAAAGGGGAACTCGTCACGATGACTCCCCAAGGAAGTCGTATCAGAATGGAATTCAAAATCCCCGCAAGAGGACTTTTCGGATTCAAGAACGAATTTTTGACGGACACCAAGGGCGAAGGCGTTATGAACCAACTCTTCGACGGCTACGGTCCTTATAAAGGCGCAATTCCGCGCAGATTTACGGGCAGTTTGGTTGCATTTGAAACCGGCGAGGCGGCAACCTACGGACTCTTCAACGCACAGGACAGGGGAGTGCTTTTCATCACCCCGCAAACTATGGTTTACGAAGGTATGGTCGTCGGTATGTCTCCCAAGGCGGAAGATATCAGAGTCAACGTCTGCAAGAAAAAACACGTCACCAATATGCGTGCGGCGGGCAGTGACGAAGCACTCCGCTTGAATACGCCGAGAAAATTCAGCCTTGAAGAATCAATCGAATTTTTGAACGACGACGAAATGCTCGAAGTCACCCCGCAAAATATCCGCATCCGCAAAGTGATTTTGTCGGGTGAACAAAGAATGAAACTTGCCTTTGGCAAAGGCGCAAAAAACGAAGACTAGAAAAAAGCACTGCGATTGCAGTGCTTTTTCAATGATATATGCGACTTTGTCGCATGTGATATATTGCTAGCGCAATATGATATACTTTCTTCGCAAGCATGATATATGCAGACGACGGTCGCTTATTATCGACACCGTCTGCATATTTTGGTTTTTTAGTTTGAAGTTTGTTCATTCATGCTACTCTATGTCATTCCGAGCGTAGCGTGGGAATCTCCGGGGACGGCACCGTATTAACAAAATAAAAACGGCACACAATCACGTGCGCCGTTTTTGATTTTGGTTGGATTATTCGTTGTCGTCGGGAGATGAGTCTTCAAAGACGGGAGTGTCCGAAAGCACGTTATCTTCTGCGAGTTCGTCGTCAATCGTTTCCGTCACGTCGATCGTGCCGTTGTCCGCTGCCGCCGCAAGCGCTCTGCGCTCTGCGAGTTCCGCACGCATAATCTTTTTCGTTTTCTCGTCAATCTTGTAGAAGAGCATAGGAATACTGCTCACGAGCATGCAAAGTCCGGGCAGGAAGTAGTAGATGATCCAGGCTTGGTTTTGCATTTCGTCGGTGATATAGGCGGAAATGGTTTCGGGGGCGGTTTCGATGATTGCAGACGCAGTATCCGCACTGAAACCGATTGCGCCCATCAGGAATATGCCGACCGAAACGGACAACGCGTTTGACAGTTTGTTGGACATAGAAAGAATTGCAAACTGTGTACCTTCGGTACGGCGTCCCGTCTTCCACTCTTGATAGTCCACTATATCCGAAGTCATGACCATGGGCAAGAAACCGTTTGGTCCGAATGCGAAACCGAACAGGAATTGATAAATGCAGATTGCCCAGAAACTACGCAGAGCGGGACCGCCCAAGCAGTAGGCAAGAGTGCAAGCGGTGCCGATGATGAAACCGTATGCGCCCGCGATCAAGAAGTATTTTTTTTCGCCGAGTTTTCTATTGATTGCGGAGTTCAGGACTATCGTTACCATGCTCGAAACTGCGGAAGTGATACCGATTGCCCAACTGATTGCGGGGCCGTACAGTTTGCCTTCAAATCCCAAGAATGAAAGGAAGGACAAATCCACACCGTCGCGCATGAGAATATAGGTGGCTTGCACTGCAATACCAAGACCGATATTTCTTGCGAAACCGAGCATATAAGTCAAGAACATAATCAACAACATTTTGTTGCTCTTGAGTTCGCGGAACATCTCTTTGAAACTCATCGCGGACGAAGTTCTCGACACGACACGCTCTCTCGTCTTGAAGTACATGAGAAGTTGGAAAACGAGTCCGAGACCGCACATAATACCCGCGGTGATGAGATATTCTTTGTGACCGATAACGCTACTGCCGGTGAGCATACCGACTATCGTGACGATGACGCCGGGGCAACCGAGAGCAAGGGATTTGAGAGTGTTCGCAAGTCCGGCAATGCTATTCTTTTCGTCGCCGTCTTCGGAGAGAAGTGCGAGCATACCTTGCGACGGAATGTCCGCAAGAGTCATGGAAATATTCCACAAAATCGTCATGAAAGTAATGTAGACGTACATGCCAGCCTCGGACTTGAAGTCCGTGAAAGCGAACGTGAACATGGTCAGGACGGCAAGCGGGAATGCGGAAATCAAAATCCAAGGGCGCATTTTTCCCGATTTGAAGTTGGCGCGGTCGATGAGATTGCCGATGACGAAGTCTGCAACTATTGAAACGAATTTCGATGCGAGCAAAATTGCCGCGAAAATCATCAGGCTTGCGCCGAGTTCCTTGTTGAAAAATTCGGCTTGGTAGCTGTTGATAAGGCCGATGCCAAGGTTGATGCCCATAACACCTAGCGCATAAATCCACATATTAGCGCCGAGCCTTTTTTTTTCTTTTTGCTGTACTGTAGCAACGTCAGTCATAATAATACCCCTTAAGTATTTATATATAAATAATAATACCATATTGACTGCGCTAATGCAATACGCAATTTTTTGGAATAAGTTGCCGTCTCCGAACGAGTGAGTGCGCACTCACACTAACTCAAACAAAGAATCCACGATATGCAGACGATAGTCGCTTGTAGCGACACCGTCTGCATATATCATGCTTGCAAAACAAATATATCATACGCAAAGCGTATATCATAAAAAAACGCTTTCGGTTGAAAGCGTTTTTTAATAACTATTTACAAAACTTTGAATTTTCGTAGTATCTTCATCATGTTGCTATCGTTTTCCTTTTTGTTGATTCCTTTCGTCGCTATCGTCAGGACGATGAATAGCACGATTAGACATGCGCCGATTGACAACATTGCATAGGTCATTTCCATGGTTATGGACGTGTTGAGTCCAAAGAATTGTTGCAACATATCTTTGGGTAGTCCGAGGAAGTCGAGGGGTATGAAGTAGCATGCAACGAACAATCCGCACATTCCAAGGAAGTTTAGGGCGTGAATCCAAGTGATAGGGAAGGACACGCGGAGTAGGTAGATGAGTCCTACGAAAGTGGTGACGATGATATACAGATTTTTGATTTGTGCGTCGGTCAGGTCGGTCAGGAAAACTTGCGTTGCGAGAATTACTCCTATCGTGCCGAGCAGCACCGTGATACCGCCTGCTAGTGAATTGGATAGCACTTTGGGCAGGAAATGCCCCGAAACTATGTCTTCATTCGGTTCGAGTGCGAGTATGACGGACGGAATGCCTATCGTCACCATACCGATAATTGTCAAACTCTTCGGCTCGAAGGGGAGTCCGTATGGCACGCACATGAAAAGTATCGCGATAAGAGTGTTGTATATGGTCTTCATCAGGTAGAGCGAAGCACTGCGTTCAAGGTTGTTAATGCTACGTCTGCCTTCCGCCACGACTTTGGGCATGGATGCGAAATTGGAGTCGAGAAGAACGAGAGAACTGACGTTCTTTGCTGCATCCGATCCCGATGCCATTGCGACTGAACAATCCGCTTCTTTGAGCGCAAGCACGTCGTTCACGCCGTCTCCGGTCATAGCGACGGTGTGTCCCTTCGCTTTCAATGCTTTGACGAGAGCGAGTTTTTGATCGGGTAGCACTCTGCCGAATATGGTATATTTCTCGGCGATTTCGGGAATTTCATCGTCCGAAACCGTGGACATATCAATGATATTGTCGCAATCTTCGAGTCCTGCGCGGAGTGCAACCGCACGCACCGTCACGGGATTATCCCCCGAAATGATCTTGACGTCCACGCCTTCTTTTTTGAAGAATGCAAGGGTGTCGGGTGCTTCTTTGCGGATTTTATCGGTGATGAAAACGTAGGACACGAGTTTGAGTCCGTCGGGAAGATTGTTGCCGTCGAATGCGTTGTCAGACACTGCGAAAACCAACACACGATAGCCTTTTTCTGCAAGTTCCGCCGTCTTATCGGCGATTTCTGCGGGGGTGGGTTTGAATACAAATTCAGGTGCGCCAAGCACGTAGGACTTGCCGTCCAAGGTTGCTCCGCTCCATTTTCTTGCAGAAGAGAAGGGGACGAGTGCGCCCACTTCCGCAGTTGACGTCACGTCCTTGACGTAGTCGCGAATTGCAAGGGAAGTCGCATCCTCTGCGTCGAGTGCGTCGTTGAAACCTTTGAGAAGAAGTTTGATTTCATCTTCGTCCGCGTCCACGCCTTCTATGCCGTTGACTTCCATACTGCCTTCGGTGATAGTGCCCGTTTTGTCAAGGCAAAGCACGTCCACTCTTGCAAGGGTTTCTATGCAATATAAATCTTGTGCAAGGGTTTTGTGTTGGGATAGTCTGATGACGCTCACACAAAATACCGTCGTTGCAAGTGCAACGAGTCCGCTTGGTATCATACCGATTATCGTGCCTATCGTGGTGATGACGGTGTCGTTTAAGGACGTCGTGCCCATGAAGTATTTGATGAGAAATAGCGCAACGCCGACGGGGACGATGACGAAGGACATCACTTTGACGACGAACATAAGCGACCGCCAAATTTCAGAGGACGGACGTTTGAAATATTTTGCGCCTGCGGATATTTTCATAACGAAGTTATCCTGACCGACGTGTTCGACTTTGCATTTTGCCTTGCCCGAAACCACGAAACTGCCCGACAGCACCTTGTCGCCTACGTTTTTGAGGATAGCGTCAGGCTCACCTGTGATAAGGCTTTCGTTGACTTCGCAAGATCCGTCCACGATGACACCGTCCGCACATATCTGTCTGCCAGAAGATAGCACTGTCAAATCGTCGAGTACGAGTTGTTCGATAGCGATTTCGGTTTCTGCGCCGTCCCTTACGACCACCGCTTTAGGTGCGGAGAGCAGGGAGAGTTTGTCCATAGTGTATTTCGACCTGAGTCCCTGCACAATGCCTGCAAGAGTGTTGAAAACGATCAATATCATGAAACCGAAGTTGCCGATACCGCTTGCGTCAAGGGGCACGACAAAGAGAAGTATAACCGCCAATATCACGAATACGAAGTTGAAAAACGTGCATATGTTTTCACGCAAAATGCGTGCGACGGATTTCGTGCGAATGGTTTGTTCACCGTTGATTTTTCCGTCCGCAATTCTCTTTTCCACTTCGCCTGCGGAAAGACCACCGTCAAGATACTCTTGCGACGGCATTTCAAACGTTGACGTTTCTTCGTTTATCAGATTTTCTTCGTGTGTGATATTATCCATACTTCCTCTAATATTTCATCTATTATATCATATATATTGCACGCACGCAAGAGTGCAGTTTGATTTTTGTAATATCGGCAGGGCGGCGGGCATATGATTTCGTATGAAAAAGAAATTTTTGATTATTTTGGTCGTAGCAGTCTTGACGGTGACTCTCGCTCTCACCGCCTGCAACCGTAAAGAAAACGTGGTCAGCGATAACGTTTCCCGCTCCGTATCGTCGTTCTATACGGGTGAAAACGAGAATTTCGTCGTTACCGTCGAAGTGGGCAGAAGAGAATCGGATTTTATCGCGGACGGCTATGCAAGTAACGTAGCGGACTTCGCCGAAATCACCGTGTTACCTTTGAAAACCAACGATCTAACCGAAATAAAATATTCGATAGCAGGGGAGTCGTCCACCTTGAGCGGTGTCGTGAAAAGCAATGAGTTTGGAGAGTTTAGCTCAACTGTCGATTTGCACTTTTCACCGCTATCCGTAACTATAGGCGATGGTTCGGAAGTCATTGAGTTGAGCGACGTACTCGGGGGCAAGCTCACGTCGCAAGACGTTGTCAATATCGCAAATCAAGAGTTCAAAGACCGTATCGACTCCGAAATGGCAAACGGCAATTATCAGCGTGAAATCTACGTCAAACTCATCACCGGGGACAGAGAAAACTACTATTACTACGTGTCCTATATCGGCGCAGGCGTGGACTACTGGGCACTTCTCGTGAACGTGACCGACGGCACAATCGTCACGAAGAAGTAGAAAATCCCCACTTTTCCAATACACACTTTTTAAGCATACACTATAAAAATAAAAGCCACTCGTGTGAGTGGCTTTGTATTTTTCAAGTCGATAATTAGTTGAACAGATCTTTGAATTGTTTTCCGAATTTGAGAACGGGTGCATCGCATGCGGGGATGGTGATTTGTTCGCCTTTGATGGGGTTGAAACCAGTTCTTGCCGCTTTGTGTTTGAGTTCGAAAGTGCCAAGTCCTGCGATTGCAACTTTGTCGCCTGCTTTGAGGGTGTCTGCGATGACTGCGGTGAATGCGTCGAGTGCCGCTTGTGCGTCTTTGTTGGAAATTTCAGCTTTTGCTGCTACTGCTTTAATAAAATCGGCTTTGTTCATGAATTTTACCTCCTGTATTAAGCGTCTTTTTGCGCTTACAAACGTATTATAACCAAACGAAGAACAAAAATCAATACCCAATTTTCAAAAAACCTTGAAAACAGTGGAGTTTTTTGCGATTTTCGTGCGCTTTTATATAAATATAAACGCTTTTTTTGACGTAAAAAAATATTTTTTTCCGCTAAACAAATACGCAAAAATTGTCGGTCATTAGTCAAAACCGCCAATGTGTATTGTTAAATCACGCAAATTCGGTATTTACAATGCGGTTTGCTTTTGGTATAATTTTAGTAGTTAATAACAAGTTTCTATGGAGGAAAACTTATGGCAAAAGACCTTTCTCAAGGATACGGAATCTCTAAATGGGAAGATGCTAAAACCATTTATAGCGAGCTCAACAACCTCACTTCTCAACCTATTTACTGCATTTCCGACGAAGCACTCGCAGTAACCCTCAAACATTTCGACGAAAAATGCGCAAAGTCTAAAGAAATCACCGGCAAGGCGAAAAAAGTCATCCCCGGCGGCGTCCAACACAACCTTGCGTTCAACTTCCCTTTCCCGATTTGCATGACCAAAGCGGAAGGTGCATACCTTTACGACATCGACGGCAACAAATATTACGACTTCCTTCAAGCAGGCGGTCCCACCATTCTCGGTTCCAACTATGAACCCGTCCGTGAAAAAGTGTTTGAACTTCTCAACACCTGCGGTCCCGTAACCGGTCTTTTCCACGAAGGCGAATATCTCCTTGCAAGCAAAATCAGTGAATTGATGCCCGCTTGCGAAATGTTCCGTATGCTCGGCAGCGGTACCGAATCCGTCATGGCAGCAATCCGTGTCGCACGTTGCGCAACCAAGAAAAAACGCATCATCAAAGTCGGCGGCGCATATCACGGTTGGTCCGACCAAATGGTCTATGGCTTGAAGATTCCCGGAAGCCGTATGTTCCTTGAATCCCACGGCATCCCCGGCGGCAGCTATGGCACCACCGACGAAGTCCGTCCCAACGACCTCAAAATGCTCGAAAAGATGCTCAAACGCAATGCTTGCAAGGGCGGTACTGCGGCAGTCATCGTCGAACCCGTCGGTCCCGAAAGCGGAACTCGTCCCATCGACATGGACTACAATGAAAAAGCAAGAATCCTTGCGAAGAAATACGGCGCACTCTTCATCTTCGACGAAGTCGTCACCGGTTTCAGAGTGGGTATCCACGGCGCACAAGGCTACTTCTTCGGTAAATATGATTACGATGATCCCAATCCTATCAAGATCAACGGCAAGGAATGGATGATCGAAGACAAGAAAGTCGAAAACGGCAAAGTCGTCAAATTCAAACGCCCCGCAGTGGCAAGAGATATGTATCCCGACCTCACCATCTTCGGTAAGATCGTTGCAGGCGGTTATCCTTCCGCAGGCGGCGTCGGCGGCAAGAAAGAATACGTCGGACTTATGGCGGCAGGTCTTGCAGGTATGGGCAAGAAAGCGTACGTCGGCGGAACTCTCGCGGCGAACCCCTTGAGCTCTTACGCAGGCTACTGCGCAATCTGCGAAATCGAAAAGAACGACGCATGTGCAAAAGCGGGTAGAGCAGGTGATCGTCTTGCGGCAGGTCTCAAAGAACTCGTCAAGAAATACAACCTCCCGTTCGTCGTCTACAACCAAGGCAGTATCGTTCACCTTGAATGCTCGGGCGCAATGAGCTTCGACTTCAGTGATATGTGCCTCCTCAAATCCGTCATTCCTATGCTCAAGAAGAAACCCGAAATGATGGACAGAAAAGTCGCTATGGAACAAATGGGCGCGGCATACATGGCACACGGTATCGTCACCCTCGCAGGTAGCAGACTTTACACCTCTATGGCGGATACCGACGAAGTCATCGACGGCGCACTCGCCAAGTTCGAAGAAGTGTTCAAAGACGTCACCGTCTGCACTCGTCCCCTCGACAAAAAACACTAAGCAATAAAAATAAGTCGCGGTGGGTATACTCTCATCGCGACATTTATTTAGGAGAGTTATCATGAACGAACAAATCGTTGCAAATATCTCAAAATATGCCGGAATGCTCTCTCGCGAAGGTTTCACCGAATGCGGTTACATTGCGGTCAAGGCCGAAGAAGGCATCTATATCACCAACGCATACTCCGTGTTTGAAAACATCACTGCGGAAGATATCACCTACGTCACCGACAAGTCCGTCAACGACCTCGACGGCAACTTCAAAGCGGCGGCTTCCATCTTGATTGCTGCAATCCGCAATCAAAAAGACGTGGAAGCGGCGGCAATCGTGGATAGCAAGAGCATCGTCGAATTTTCAAAGAAAGGCATCACTCTTCCTCCCGTGCTCGACGATATGGCTCAAATCGACGGTATCTCCGTGAAATGCGCATCCAAATGCTCTGCGGCGGAAGTTTCTCTCGCAATCGCGGGACTTAGAAACGCATGCTTTATTCCCGAAGCGGGTGCGGTCGTCACCGGTCGTACTCTCGACGAAGTCTACACCGCGGCACTCGTCCTCGACAAGGCGTCCAACTGCTACCTCCTCGCAGAGAAGAAAGGTGGAGTCAAGCCCCATTCATTGTTGAACGCAGTCCTCGAACACGTCGTATACAAGCTCAAATACTCCAAGAAGAACCAAAAGGACCAACAAGCCGCCGAAAGCGGTAAGTCCGAGACCGAAGAGAAGAAACCCACCGCAATCGTGACCGACGAACAAAAACGTCTTGCACAAGCGGTCAAAGACGCAGGCGTCAGACTTCTCGATGAAAATCTCGTCCAAGGCACTTGGGGAAATATCGCGGTCCGTCTCAACGACAAAGAAATCCTTGCGACTCCGTCGGGTATCGACTACGTGATGCTCGAACCCTCTCAAATGTCCATAGTCAATATGGAAACGGGTGAATGGCAAGGTTCTGACAAACCGACCAGCGAGAGAAAAATGCACTCCGCAATTCTCAGTGCGCACACCGACTCCAACGCGACCGTCCATACGCATCCGTTCTACGGTTGCATACTTGCGGCAATGGGCAAGGATCTTCCCGTTCCCGAAAAGTATCGCGACGTACTCGGCGACGTAGTGCCTTGCGCAAAAGCGGCACTGCCCGGCACGAAGAAACTCGTCAAAAACTCCACTTCCGCAATGGGTGACGGCAAGGCTTGCTTCCTTGGCAACCACGGCGTCATCGTCAGAGGTAAGGATCTTGACGACGCGTTCAACATTTGCAGAGCGCTCGAAGACGCTTGCAAAGAATACTTGCTCGGCTAAACGAAAAGCACTCCTTTTGCGGAGTGCTTTTTTGAAAAACCGCAGGAAAAATCAAGGGCAAATCGGCAAGAAAAAAATATATTTAAGAATTTTGTCGAAACCCCGTCAATTCGTTTGACATGCCCATTTCTTTTCGTTATAATAAGGTCATCAATTAAGTTGATGTATCAAGTAGACCAGCACAACTGATGGGGATTATGTTCCCCGCTTGCCACAAGCTGTAGTGGATAGGAATGCTATGAAACTGTTAGAGCAACGCATCTTAAAAGACGGAAAAGTCTTTCCGGGAGAAGTCCTGAAAGTCGGCGGATTCCTCAATCATATGATTGACGATTCTTTGCTAGAGGAAATAGGCAAGGAAATTTGCGCGCTTTATCAAGCAGAAAACGTCAACAAACTTCTGACCATTGAAGCATCGGGTATTGCAATTGCTTGCTATGCGGCAAGACACTTGCACGCACCGGTGCTTTTTGCTAAAAAAAGTAAAACTTCAAACATCGACGGCAACAGCGTTTATAGCGCAGAGGTCGTCAGCTATACCCACCACAATACGAACACGATCGTCGTTGAGAAAGAGTATCTTTCCGCAGGCGACCGCGTTTTAATTATCGACGACTTTCTCGCTCACGGCGAAGCGCTCCGCGGTCTTATCGAGATCGTCAAGCAGTCGGGCGCTACGCTCGTCGGTTGTGCGGTCGCAATAGAGAAGGGCTTCCAAGGTGGTGGCGACTCTCTTCGTAACGAGGGTGTTAGGGTGGAAAGTTTGGCGATCGTCGAGAGTATGACCGACGAGTCCCTCACCTTCCGCAATCAAAACAGATAATCCAAAATAAAAATAATGCCTCAGGCAATAAAATGGAGGAACAAAATGAAAAAGAAACTTTTGGCACTTTTGCTCGTAGTAGCACTCGTGGCAGCACTCGCAGTCGGTCTCGTCGCCTGCAACGACGGTAACAACGGTGAAAGTCTTCAAGCAATCGCAAAAGAAGACATCAAAATCGGTCTTATCTGCTTGCACGACGCAAACTCCACTTATGACGCAAACTTCATCAATGCAATGTATGAAGCAGTTGATAACCTTGGTCTTAACAAAGACACTCAACTCGTCATCAAAACCGGTATCCCCGAATCCGAACAATGCTACAACACCGCAGTCGAACTCGTCGAACAAGGTTGCAACATCATCTTCGCAGACTCTTTCGGTCATGAAGATCACATCATCAGAGCAGCAGAAGAATATCCCGCAGTGCGTTTCTTCCACGCAACCGGCACCAAAGCACACACCGAAAACCTCGCAAACTTCCACAATGCATTTGCATCCATCTATGAAGGTAGATATCTTGCAGGCGTTGCAGCAGGCATGAAACTCGTCGCACTCTACGGTGACGAAAACGGTGCAGTCTCCAACGAAAACGCAAAAATCGGTTACGTTGGTGCATACCCCTATGCAGAAGTTAAATCCGGTTACACCTCCTTCTTCCTCGGCGTCCGCTCCATCGTCGCAAACGCAACCATGGAAGTGAAATTCACCTCCAGCTGGTACGATGAACCCACCGAAAAAGACGTTGCACTCCAACTCATCGAGAGAGGCGCAAAACTCATCAGCCAACACGCAGACTCCATGGGCGCACCTACTGCGTGCAAAGAAAAGAACATCCCCAACGTCACTTATAACATCAGCACTGAAAGCCAATGCTCCGGCACCTACGTCATCGGTTCCAGAATCAACTGGGCACCTTACTATGAATACATCGTTAAATGCGCAATCGAAAACAAAGCAGTTGGCGCAGACTGGACCGGCACCCTTCAAACCGGCTCTGTCGAAGTTCTCGAAATCGGCGCAGCAGCAGCAGAAGGCACTGCAGAAAAACTTGCAGAAGTCAAAGCAAAACTCAACAACGGCGAAATCAAAGTGTTCGACACCAACAACTTCACTGTTAACGGTCAAAAACTCACGAGTTATCAAGCAGACGTTGACGATGCAGGCGACTACGTTGCTGAAACCGAAGCAATCGCAAACGGTGAATTCGTTGAATCCTACTATCGTTCCGCACCTTACTTCGATGCAGATATCGACGGTATCACCATTCTCAAGTAATTAGATACACAAATATCACAAACGGTTTGGCGGAGCGTTTGCTCCGCCAAATCAAATTTTTTTCATTACAACAACTATAACGAGGACTTTATGAACAAACCCGTTGTTTTGCAACTTAAAGGCATAACCAAGCGTTTCGGCGCAAAGGTTCTTGCGAATAATAACGTAGACCTCGACCTCAGAGAGGGCGAGATTTTGTCTATTCTCGGCGAAAACGGAAGTGGAAAAACCACTCTTATGAATATGATTATAGGCATCTATCGTCAAGATGAAGGCAAGATTTTCATCAACGGCGAAGAAGTCAACATTCTTTCTCCGAGAGATGCGTACAATTACAAAATCGGCATGGTGCACCAACACTTCAAACTCGTTGACGTGTTCACTGCGGCGGACAATATTCTGCTTGGTGAGGAAGCGCCCGAATATTCCATTGCCGAAAACGCACGACTCATCAAAGAAGATGCAAAACAAAAGATTGTCGTCGTTGACAACGACGATTTCCATGAGCCCGTCAAAATGATTTGTCCGGGTGAAAGCAAAATCGGCAAACTCAAAACCAATCTCAAAATCGCAAGTTTGCCTCTCGTCAAGATTTGGCGCAAAATCAAATTCAACCATTTATCGGCAAGCCGTGCGGATAAGATCCAAACCATTGCAGATAAATACGGCTTTGAAGTTGACCTGAAAAAGAAAATATACGACATGTCCGTCAGTGAAAAACAGACTGTCGAAATCATAAAAGTTTTGTATAGGGGGGCGGATATTCTCATTCTCGACGAACCTACCGCTGTTCTTACCCCTCAAGAAATCACCAAACTCTTTGACGTTCTTCGCAAAATGCGCGAAGACGGAAAGTCGATCATCATCATAACCCACAAACTGAACGAGGTTATGGAAATCAGCGATAGAGTAGCGGTCCTTCGCAAAGGCGAACATATCGCAACCGTCAACACCTCTGAAACCAACGAAAAAGAACTCACCGAAATGATGGTCGGTGCAAAAATCGATCTCAATATCGACAGAGGCACCCCTCACGACGTCGAAGACAGACTCGTCGTTGAAAACCTTACTGCACTCAATCACGACGGAGTCAAAGTGCTTGACGGCGTATCCTTCGTTGCACACTCCGGTGAAATTCTCGGCATAGCGGGCATTGCGGGTAGCGGTCAAAAAGAACTTCTCGAATCTATCGCAGGACTTCAAAAACTCAACAAGGGCGATATCGTCTATTTCAATCCCGCAAAGGATAACGAAGCAGTTGATCTTCGTTCCAAGACTCCCGTTCAAATTCGCGAACTCGGCGTCAGACTTTCCTTTGTCCCCGAAGACAGACTCGGTATGGGACTTGTCGGAAATATGGACTTGACGGACAATATGATGCTCCGCTCTTATAGCAAAGGACATTCCTTCTTCCTTGACAGAAAGTCCCCGAAACACCTTGCGGAAACAATCGTCCACGATCTCGAAGTTGTGACTCCGTCCGTCAAAACTCCCGTCAGACGTCTTTCGGGCGGTAACGTTCAAAAGGTTCTCGTCGGCAGAGAAATTGCGGCAGCACCTACTGTGCTTATGGCGGCATATCCCGTCAGAGGACTTGACATCAACTCGTCCTACACCATTTACAACCTGTTGAACGACCAAAAAGAAAAAGGCGTTGCGGTCATTTTCGTAGGTGAAGATCTTGACGTGCTCATCGAACTCTGCGACAGAATACTCGTCCTTTGCGGTGGCAAGGTCAGCGGTATCGTCGATGCAAGAAATATTACAAAAGAGGAAATCGGTTTGCTTATGGTGAAACATTCTTCTTCCGAAACGGAGGGACAAGATGCTGAATAAACTCACTCACAACTCCATTTTACAAATTTCAAAACGCACGGACGCACCTAAATGGCTCGCTTGGGTAGTTAGACTTGGTGCAGTCGTGGTTGCGTTTATCGTTAGCGCTATTGTCAGTAGCATTTTGAAACCGGGCACTTTTGGTGATTTTTTCATGAAAGTGTTTGAAGGCAATTTCTTCAATGCAAGACGTCTTATCTTATTGCTTGAAGAATCTGCAATTCTTCTTCTCATAACCCTTGCAGTAATTCCTGCATTCAGAATGAGATTCTGGAATATCGGTGCAGAAGGGCAAGTCCTTATGGGTGCGCTCATGTCCGTTGTTATGGTCAAGTATCTCGGGGGAAAGGTAAGCGACTCCGCACTCCTTCCGATAATGCTTCTTGTAGCGATTGTGGGCGGTGCTTGTTGGGCGGTTATCCCTGCGATTTTCAAAGCGAAGTGGAACACCAATGAAACTCTGTTCACCCTTATGATGAACTATATCGCAATGGGACTTGTGAATATTTGTATCGCAATTTGGGCGCCTACGGGTTCTATGGTTCTCGGTACTCTCAAATACGGACATCTCCCCAAAATCGGCAGTTATAACTATATCATCAATATAATTATCGTTGCGGTTATCACCATTCTTGTTACTATCTATCTCAAATATAGCAAACATGGCTATGAACTCTCGGTTGTCGGTGAGAGCCAAAACACTGCGAAGTATATCGGTATCAGCGTTCCCAAAGTCATCATCAGAACCATGCTCCTTTCGGGTGCTCTTGCGGGTATCGCAGGTTGGTTGTTGGTCGGCTCTTCTTGGACCATTAACACCGGTACGGCGGACGGGAGGGGATTTACGGCAATTCTCGTTGCGTGGCTTGCAGGACTCAATCCGGGCGCAGGCGTGTTTACCGCAATTCTCGTTGCATTCTTTAGCAACGGTTCGAGTTATGCAGGTAATGCTTTTGGTTTCGGCACCTCGTTTTCGGATATTATCACTGCAGTATTCTTCTTTGTGGTCATCGCAAGTGAGTTTATCGTGAACTATAAAGTCAAATTCGACGCCGCTTTGCTTGAAAAATTCAAAAGGAAGACAGCGGTTGCAGTTTCTGCGGATAGTGCAGAAATATCAACGGACGACGTTGCAACGGAAGACAACGAAATCAAAATTGATAATGAAAATAACGACGAGGAGGTAAATAAATAATGTTTCTAACCTTCTTGAGAGAATCTATAAGATTTAGTACGATATTCCTCTTCGGATCGACCGGTGAGATTATCACACAAAAGAGCGGACACCTCAATCTCGGTACGCCGGGTGTTATGTGTATCGGTGCAGTCGGCGGATGTTTGGGTGCGTCTTGGTATCTCAAATCTCTTTCGGATTTGAGCCAAATGAACGGTTTTCTTGTCGTGTTCCTTCCCATTTTAGCCGCACTTTTGTTCGGTGGCCTTGCGGGTGCACTTTATAGTTTCTTCGCAGTTACTTTGAGATGCAACCAAAACGTTATCGGCCTTACGATTACAACGTTCGGTGTAGGATTGTGCAAGTACGTCTTTGAAAGTTTTGACAACACAGGTTTTTCCGATATGTCAAAAGATTACTTCCTCAAAACTTTTTCGTGCGCACATGACAATTGGTTCACCGAGATTTTCTTCTCCTACGGTTCGCTCGTTTATATTGCAATACTCATTGCTATCATCGCAACGATCGTTCTGAAAAAGACAAGAGTAGGCCTTAACCTTCGTTCTGTCGGTGAAAATCCCGCAACCGCAGATGCGGCGGGTATCAATGTCACGAAATATAGATACCTTTCAACCATTATCGGTTGTGCAATTTCGGGACTTGGCGGACTCTTCTACATTATGGACTCCAACGGCGGCAGTACCGGTGATATCGGCGTAACAGTTGAAGGACTCGGCTGGCTCGCAGTCGCACTTGTCATCTTTACCGTGTGGAAACCTAACTTTGCAATTCTCGGTTCCATACTGTTCAGTTTGCTTTACAAAGTACCCAATTACTATTCACTCATTCCTGAGGGTTCTGCTATAGCTGATAACGTAGTTACGGCATTGAGTTACTTTATGAAGTTATTGCCTTATATTGCTACCATAATCGTTCTAGTTGTCACGAGTATGATAAACAGGAGAGAAACTCAACCACCTGCGGCTCTTGGCTTGTCTTATTTCAGGGAAGAGAGATAGGGGATAAACTCAAAAGAAAAACGAAACGCCGTCAAATGACGGCGTTTTCAATTTTGTTTGAGGGTTGTTTTTTGGTTGTAGTTGATTTGTTTTGATTGGGTTTGTTTTGTTTAGTTTGGGTAGTGTTTTTGAAATGAGGTTTTTGTATAAATCAGAACGTCTGTTTGAGTGCGTCTGCGACGACCTTTGCGCTCGTCCATGCCCATTGCAAGTTGTATCCGCCGGAATCTCCGTCTACATCCAACGCTTCGCCGATTGCGTATGCGTTCTTGCATTTCGTGGACATAAGGTTGTCGTCAAATTCTTTGACGTTCAGTCCGCCTGAAACCACTTGGCTCAAACTGATATCGCCAAGACCTTCGATGACGATAGGGTAGCGTTTGATTGCTTTTGAAATGGCGGTAATTTTGGGTTGCGCAAGCTCGGACGGATTTGCCTTTGCTTGCCACAAAATGCGGTCCACGACTTTGGAATGGAAAGTGCCGGTCAGGAGTTCTTCAACTTTGACGTTGCCGCGTTTGCGGAGCAGAGTTTCCACCTCCGCTTGACTGTATTCGGGCATAAAGTCAATGAAAATCGTATCACCGACTTTCGCAGCACCTCTTGCGATTTCGTTTGACATATTGAAAGTCGCAATACCGCTCAATCCGAAGTCCTTGAAGAGTATTTCGCCGATTTCGTAGCGGTAACCAAGACGTATACCCGCTTTCACTCTGACGCCCGAAAGTCCCTTTATCGGCTCTTTCTCGGTCTTTATCGGCACCAAAGACGGTGATAAAGGCTTGATTGTGTGACCAAGACTCTCATAGAGAGATAGGCTATTGCGCCCGAAAGTCGCGTTTGATCCCGTCGCAAGCACCACTGCATCCGCAGTCAACGTGAATGAGTGTTTGTTATCTCCGTCCTTGATCACGCCCTGCACCGTGAACGTGTCCGCATAGTTGTCGATAGCGTTCACGATATGCCCGGTCAGCACTTCGACTCCAGACCGCATAACCGCATTTCTCAACACGTCAAGCACGTTCGATGCGCATTCGGAGTAGGGGTAGACGCGCTTGTCTACGACCTTTGTGAGCAGTCCCATACGCTCGAAAGTGGCGATTGCGTCGTGTGCGTCGAAACGGTCGAGAAAACTCTCGACGTAGGACGGACGATTGTAGTGTACTATCGTCATATCGAGATTGGTGAGATTGCATTTGCCGTTGCCTGTCGCAAGCAGTTTTTTTCCAACTCTTTCGTTTCCTTCGACGAGCGCGATACGCTTGCCTGCAGGAAGCTCCGCTGCGAGAAATAGTCCGCTTGCGCCACCGCCTATTATGATTACGTCGTATCTTGTTTCCATATGAGAAGAATACCACATAATTCGGATTCTTTCAAGAGATTTATAAATTCGTGGCGGAATTGTTTGTATGTCGTTGAATTTTTTGCGGTATATGTTATAATGTATTTATCAAATTGCGCAAACGCGCTCAGGTGTGCTATGACAATCCTTGAATATCTCAATCAATCCTATACCGCTTTTCACGCAGTCGCAAATGCAAAAACAATGCTGGACGAGAGCGGTTTCAAGCCCCTAAATCTCGGGGATAAATGGCAAGTCGAAGTCGGCGGAAAATACTACGTCACAAAAAACGATAGCGCAATAATCGCATTCTCGATAGGGGGGAAGAACGTTTATAAAATCGTCGGTTGCCACACCGATTTCCCCTGCCTGAAGGTCAAGGGAAATAAACTTGTTCAAAGTGCGGAGGGTCTTCGCATCAACGTTGAAAAATACGGTGGACTGATACTCGGAAGTATGCTCGACATACCCCTTGTAGTTGCGGGCAGACTGCTTGTGAAGGACGGAAACAAGATAAAAACCGAACTCGTCAAGAGCGATTTCAACGTCAATATTCCGAGCGTTTGCATACACCATAACCCGAAAGTAAACGACGGCATTGCACTCAACGTACAACACGATATGTTACCGCTCGTTATGGGTGAAAACGACGATTTGTACGACGTGCTTGCACACGGCAAAGAAGTGCTTGACTCCGATTTGTACGTCGTCCCCGCGGTCGCTCCTTATTATAGCGGAAGAGATAACGATTTGCTCGTTTCTCCCAGAATCGACAATTTAACTAGTGTTTACAGTGCAATAAAAGCCGAAATCGGTTGCAAACCCGACGGCATCGCCCTTGCTTGTTGCTTTGACAACGAAGAGATTGGCAACGGCACAAAACAGGGTGCTGCATCCGCATTTTTGACGACTGTCCTTGCCAAAATCAATCGCACACTCGGGAGAGCGGAGGACGATTTCACCTATGCCACCGAGAACGGCTTTATCTTGTCCGTGGACAACGGACACGCAGTGCATCCGTCTCATCCCGAACTCAGCGACGTTTGCGAAAAGGTGTATCTCAACGGTGGTATAGTCGTCAAGCACCATTCAAATTATTCGACGGACGGTTATTCTTCCGCAGTCGTCAAAAAACTCTTCGACGACAACGGCATAAAGTGGCAAGACTATTACAACAACTCGGACATCCGTTGCGGTGGTACGCTTGGACTTGTAACGAGTGTGCAACTCGGTATGAACGCTTGCGACATAGGGCTCGCGCAACTCGCAATGCACTCAGCAATTGAAACCGTAGGCACCCACGACGTCCCGCTCATGGAAAAGGCACTGACCGCTTTTTTCGACTGACGAAATAGATACGTCTTGATTTCTCTTGCCAAAACAGATTTTTAATTTTAAAAATTCCCACTAATAACAAAAACCCAACTGAATTTTGCGTGTTCAGTTGGGTTTTTCTTTGCGGATGAGGTGGGATTCGTAGCAAGCGGAGCGCGCGTAATAGCGGAGCGGTGAGTTTCCTCACGTGAGTGAAGCGTTAGCCACGAACTCGTGGGTTCACACGCGTTTGTGTGTACTGTGCAAAGCACAGGAATCCCGCCAAATAAAAACAAGCCCGATTTGTCGGGCTTGTTGGCGGATGAGGTGGGATTCGAACCCACGAACGAGTTACCCCGTTACCGCATTTCGAGTGCGGGCCGTTATGACCACTTCGATACTCATCCGTAACGATTTGTTATTTTACAACAAAAATTCTGTTTTGGCAAGAGTATTTGTACTTGTGAACGAAAACAGTTCTTTTTAGTGGTTTAATTCTTGTTGTCGAGGGGACGGATGATTTTGGCGGGGACGCCTGCGACGAGGGTTCTTGGGGGGACGTCTTTGTTGACTACCGCGCCGGCGGCTACGACTGCGCCGTCACCGATTGTTACGCCGGGGAGAATGGATACGTTCGAGCAGAGCCAGACGTCGTTGCCGATTTTGACATCCTTGTTGAATTGAAGTCCGCCTGCTCTTTCTTCGGGGATAGTGGGGTGGGATGCGGTGATGATCGTGACGTTCGGGCCGAACATACAACCGTTGCCGATATGGATTTCGCCGTCATCGACGAGAGTGAGATTGAAGTTGGCGTAGAAGTCGTTGCCGACGTGAACGTGTCTACCGCCGAAATTTGCGTGGAAGGGCGGTTCGACGTAGACGTTTTTGCCGCATTCCGCGAAGATTTTTTTGAGAAGGTGCATTCTATAAGAAGGGAAAAATCCCGAAGTGCGATTGTAGCGATTGACGGTGGTTTTGTATAGTTCCTGTTTTGCCATGATATGAATATCGCTTGCATCGTAGACTTCGCCTGCTTTCATACGTTGGAGATTGAGTTCGCGTTCTTGTTTGGTCATGGTACACCTGTATGATTAGATTGCGGGACAACCGTAAGATTATTATACTATATTTCGGTCAAAAATCAATATAAATATTAAATGCGCATGTACGTGAGAAATATCTTGACAATTTTTGCATATATATGATATGCTAACGGCATATTGAGGGAGTAATTCCGCTAGTTTTATGCGAGGCATACCCGTCAGTACGGCCGTATGGTCCGGGGTGCTTATAAAGAATGAGACTCATGTGCAATCAAAGGCGAAGCGCATGGGTTTTTATTTTATCCGTGTCAGTTTGCCGAAGCCAAAAGGAGTAACAATTATGGAACAAGCGTACAAACATCCCTCTGAGGAAGTTTTGGAGTCTTTGTCTACCTCGGCGGACGGACTGTCCGACGAAGAGGCAAAAAAGCGGTTGGAGCAGCACGGTCCTAACAAACTGAAAGAAGCCAAAAAACCTAACATTTTTCAACGTTTTTTAGCGCAACTCAAGGATCCTATGCTCATAATTTTGCTTGTCGCTGCAGGCGTGAGTGCAATCACGGGCGTGGTGTCGGGCGAAAGTGAATGGGCGGAAGTCATCATCATACTTGCGGTTGTGCTTCTCAATGCGATATTAGGAGTATTTCAAGAGAGTAAGGCAGAGGCGGCGATTGAGGCATTGCAGACTATGACCGCCGCAACTTGCAAGGTTTTGAGAAACGGAAAGTTGTCCGTGTTACATTCAGACGAGATAGTACCCGGGGACGTGGTGGTGCTTGAAGCGGGGGATTCTGTGCCTGCGGACGGACGTATCATCGAAAACGCATCTCTGAAGATAGAAGAAGCGGCACTCACGGGGGAATCCGTCCCTGTGAATAAGGTGTTGGACGTTTTGGGACTCGTGGACAGTGCGGATGATATACCCCTTGGCGACAGAAAAAATATGTGCTATATGGGCTCGACCGTGGTGTACGGCAGAGGAAAGGCGGTCATTACGGGTACGGGAATGAACACTGAAATGGGCAAAATTGCAGGAGCGTTGTCTGCGACTGCGGAAGAGCAAACGCCCTTGCAAAAGAAGTTGGACGAACTCGGAAAACTTCTCTCAAAAGTTGTGCTCGGCATTTGTGTATTCATATTCCTTTTCAATCTTTTGATGGCAAGAAGCGAGCTTACCGTTGAAGGACACGCATTGTCTGTTGTGTTGAAAACATTTATGGTTGCGGTATCCCTTGCCGTTGCGGCAATACCCGAAGGACTTGCGACTGTCGTCACCGTCGTGTTGTCAATCGGCGTGACGAAGATGTCAAAACAAAACGCGGTCATACGCAGATTGACGGCGGTTGAAACGCTCGGTTGCACGCAGGTCATATGCTCGGACAAGACCGGCACTCTCACCCAAAACAAAATGACGGTGGTGGAGTGCAGGGGCGAGGAAAAAGCGGTTGCGACCGCTATGGCACTCTGCTCGGACGCAATTTTGAACGACGAAAACCAAGCGGAAGGGGAGCCTACGGAATGTGCGCTTGTGAACTTCGCTTATTCGGTCGGACTGAAAAAGCAAGATATGGAAAGTGCGACTCCGCGTGTGGACGAAGCGCCGTTTGATTCGGGACGTAAAATGATGTCCACGGTGCATGCGAAGGACGGAGAGTACGTGCAATATACAAAGGGCGGACCCGACGTCGTGTTGTCGAGATGCGCATACTTCGACGAAGACGGCACAGTCAAACCCATGACCGACGAAAAACGAGCGGAAATCATGGAATGGAACAAGGAAATGGCGGACAAAGCACTCCGCGTGCTTGCAGTGGCGCGTAGAGATTGGGCGGAAAAACCCGAAGAAAACACCCCCGAATATCTCGAAAAAGATTTGATATTCCTTGGATTGACGGGCATGATAGACCCTATCCGTCCCGAAGTCAAGGCGGCAATCGAAGAGTGTCGCAGTGCGGGAATAAGAGCGGTTATGATAACAGGCGACCACAAGGACACCGCGGTTGCTATTGCGAAAGAACTCGGAATCATCACGGACGAGAGCGAAGCGATCACGGGTGCGGAACTCGAAAACATATCCGACGAAGATTTGCCCGAATACGTCAAGAAATACGGTGTGTATGCAAGAGTGCAACCCGAACACAAAACCCGTATTGTCAACGCTTGGAAATCCCTTGGCGCAATCACTGCTATGACGGGGGACGGCGTGAACGACGCACCGTCCATAAAGTCTGCGGATATAGGCGTAGGCATGGGAATAACAGGCACGGACGTCACGAAAAACGTGGCGGATATGGTGCTTGCGGACGACAACTTTGCGACTATCGTTTCGGCGGTAGGGGAAGGTCGTCGCATATACGACAACATACGAAAAGCGATACAATTCTTGCTTGCGTCGAATTTGAGTGAAGTGCTCGGCGTATTCTGCGCAACGCTGATGGGATTCACCCTATTGAACCCCGTACACCTGTTGTTCATCAACTTGGTCACTGACTGTTTTCCTGCACTCGCACTGGGCATGGAAGATGCGGAGCCCGACACAATGAGCAGACCTCCGCGCAACTCGAAAGACGGCATATTTGCGGGCGGACTTTTCGTGGATATAGCCTATCAAGGTATACTGGTCACGGCACTCACGATAATATCTTATATTATCGGCAACTCGTTTGAAGTGGGGCATTTCGCTCTTCCGCAAGGTGTGTCAGAACACGGAATGACTATGGCGTTTTTGACGATGAGTATGTGTGAGATATTCCACTCGTTCAACCTGCGCTCGCAACGCAAATCCATATTCACGTTGAAGTCACAAAACAAAGTGTTGTGGATAGCAATGGTCGGCTCGTTGTTGTTGACGACCGCGATACTTGAAATACCGTTTATTGCAAACGCATTCGGATTCACCCCTGTGGGCATAAAGGAATATGCGATAGCGCTTGCGCTTGCGGTGATGGTGATACCCGTGGTGGAAATTGTCAAAATTTGTCAAAGAGCGTATGCGAAAAGACGTGTAAAGAAAACGGAGGAAACGGCACAAGAAAACTAAAACAAAAAGTAGGAATTGAGAAGAGCGACTGCAGTCGCTCTTTTTCAATAAAAGCGGTTAGAATATCAAAAATTTGCGATTATCGGCGGGCAGTGCGATGAAATGCTATGCGGTTTTCGGACGGTCGAAGGGCGAACGATAGTCTGACGAAAGGCGGTCGAAAGGGTGGATTGATGATAAGACGTTGATTAGACTTTACTGTATATATATAATATTTATTGCGTTTGAAAAGGGTTGGTGGTATAATTGATTAAACAATCATTTTTAATACTATAGACTAAGGCGGAATAATTGAATGATTAGTGAGCAAAAACGTCAAAAAAAGAAGGAAGAAATCATGGAAAAGTGTTTCGATTGCTATGCGGAGTACGGTTTTGGCAACGTCGGGATTAAGGCACTCGGAAATGCTTGCGGAATTGCGTCGGGCAGTCTGTACACCTACTTCGACGACCTTGACGACCTTATTGTACAGTCCACTGCGCACGCCATGAGCAAAGTCGAGGATGATTTCATGTCCATTGCGCCTAAGTCGGCGGACGAAGTTGCGAAGTTCATCGACGAAGTGCCATATTGGACGGCAAAAAAGCATGGAAAGAAGTATCGGTTGATGTATCAAATCTACACCAATCCCAAATACATAGAGGAAGGCAAGAAGTTTTTTGACGGAGTCAACGAGCGTTACACGGAATATGCGAAGGAACTCGAACCCAAAATCGGGATTTCGCATACGATGATTACGCCGTTGATTTTTATTTTAATACGCGCGTGCGTGCATTACGCAATGTTTGAGGACGAGTATTATCTCACGTCGCAAATCGCAGTATTGAAAAAGGCAATCGCACTGTTCGCAACGAACGGCATGAACAAATAAGGTTTTTTAGAGGAGAAAATATCCTCGGAGGTATAGTATGGCAAAGATGAAAAACGCACCGATAGTAGCACTTGCTATAGCAATGATGATTTTGCTCTGCGCAGTCGTTCTGATAGGGGACGGAAACGTAGCTGTCGCATATGCGGAAGGTGCAAGCACAAACGAAGCACAAATCACGACGTCCGCAGGCACGACGACGGAGTATGCAAAGTTTGCAGACGCGGTGAGCGCACTGCGAGATAACGACACGTTGACTCTGCTCAGCAATGCGGCTCTCGAGGGCGACGTCACCATAAACACAAACATCACGTTCGATCTTGGCAAATTCTACTTGGGTGGAACGAGCAGATTGATCATCGGCAGCAATGGGGCCGTTCAACTCAACAACGGCACCGTTAGTTGCCGCGTTAAAGTCAACGGCGGATTGAATGGCGACGCAGAATATAGCAATGAAATTGAAGACTATGGATCTATCAGCGGTGGCACGTTCAACGGCCCGGTCAACGTTTATCAGTTTGCCGAAACCAAAAGCAATGCCGTTAGTCTTATCGGCGGGACTTACACCGGAACCGTAAACAATTACGGCATGATAGGCCATCCGAATCACAAAGACATTACTCTCGAGTTTATGGGGACGGTCAACAATTACGCTTCGATTTTGCTCGGTACTTTTAGCGGAACTGTCAACAACAGCGCTTTTATTTCGGGCGGTGAATTTACTCAGATATCAACCGTTAACAATCAAAGACTTGCCGATTCGATTAATACAAATATTTGCATTTATGGCGGTACGTTCAAAGGTGAGGTCAACAATGTGGCTACGACGGTAGACGGCGATACGATCACTCCGAAAATCATGGAGTATACGTATTCCCCCGGTGTTTCGCCTGTGTTTACAGAAACTTCGACCGTGACGAACAGCTCAATAATTGAAATCGGTGATTTCAGTGGAACGGTTGCTAATAACCATACAATCGCCGGCGGCACGTTCAAAGGTGCAGTCACGAATAATA
>CAZWUI010000004.1:40028-110650 GCA_964637515.1 uncultured Bacteroidaceae bacterium
GCTAATAACCATACAATCGCCGGCGGCACGTTCAAAGGTGCAGTCACGAATAATATCGACGGCACGATTTCAAACGGTACTTTTAGTGGAACGGTTACGAATGGCGGCACGATTTCAGGCGGTACATTCACTTTGAACTCTTTGCAAAACAATGTTGGCGGCACGATTTCAAACGGTACTTTCACGATTGGTACCTCTTTCGTTAACGACGGCGGAACGATCAGTGACGGAAACTTCACTCTGAATTGCGATATCGAAAACAAAAATTGCACTAGCAGTGTCGGTATTCTTGGCGGCACGTTCACCGAAGGTGAAAACGCCAACGTCACTATCAAAAACAAAAACGGACGAATTAAAGGCGGTACGTTTACCGTTTCAAAAATAGAAAACCATTCGTTTGATTCCTACACCGGGGAGGTTGGCATACACGGGTTTATATACGGTGGCACTTTCAACGTTAGCGGAGATATGACTTTAGGCGGTACCATTTCCGGAATGGATGATAATTATATTGTGTTCAACGTGAATGGTAACGTAGAAAATTTCGCATATATTAATAAAAAAAGTCAATTTGCAAGTGAAAGTTCTTCTCCCGTAACCTTCACGAATTACGGAGAGTTGGAAAACGTTAGTATCTCTGTCAAAGTCGTCAACGATTCATACGTGAAACAGGGTGGCACGAGTTCTCATAATTATGCGGGCAACATGAAGAGTGGTACTTTCAGCGGAGAAGTCGTCAACAATGCAGGCGGCACGATTTCAGGCGGTACGTTCGGTGCCTCGGTCACGAACAACGGCACGATTTCAGGCGGTACGTTCAGCGCCTCGGTCACGAACAACGGCACGATTTCAGGCGGTACGTTCAGTGGCGCCGTCACAAATAGTAGCGGTAAGACCATTTCAGGCGGTACGTTCGGTGCCTCGGTCACGAACAACGGCACTGTTACGAGTGGTATTTTCAATGGCGAGTTCATCAACAACGGCACTACACAAGGTATTTCAACTTATATAATATTCCAAGGAGCAAACGTCACCAATAACGGCGCCATTCTCATACAGGGAAATTCGTTTAACAAGAGCTGCACGGTTGTGAACTACGGCACTCTTTCCGCCAATCCCGAGGTTGCAGGTTCATCCGGGAGCTTCTGCCGTTTCTTATGTGCCGTTACGATAGACGCAAAGACGGGAATCACTCCTATGGTGAGCAACTGTATGTTTAACAATACCGTGACGATAAAAACGTCGAAATGTATCGGTGTAGGCAACCAATTTGTCGGTGAAGTCAAGGTTGACGGGCTCGACAATCTCGGCCAAGCACTCAACGGCAGTATGTTTGTGACGGAAACTTCGGCGGGCACTAATTACAATAGAAATGCGTACACAAGCACAACTCTCTTTGGCGTAAATACAATTACACACGATCATTTCATCGACTTATCCACGGGACTCTGCGAATGCGGTTACGAATGCCCCCACGTCGTGAACGAAAGCGGTTTGTGCTCCGATTGCGGTTATCAATACAGTGCGAAAATCAATATCGGTTCTGTCGTCACGTACTTTAAGTCCCTTGCGGACGCATTGGACGCGGCGGAAAACGGCGATACTCTCTATATACTAAAGGACATTTCTTTCAGCTCGGATTTAGTCATTGACAAGTCGATCACTCTCGTAGGCAATGACTATCCTGATTTTTATGAGATTCGCGCGCAACTCAAACCCGCGGAAGAAGGGGAGACCGCAGAATATGCAACTCTCACGTTTGCAGAAGGCGTGACTGTCACGGTACAAGCCTATAGCAATATCGCATTCATTGCAAACGTCGTCATCAACGGCACGTTCTCTTATGAGCGCGGATGCATGGCACACACCAGGTTTAACTTTGAGGAAGTTGTCAGTGGCACTCGTCTTTCGACCGTTATAGGCGCAAACGGAAAAGTGTCTCTCGAATCAAATAGCATTTTGTGCAACGTCACAAACTTTGGCACGATCGAGGGCGGTTGTTTTAGATACGGGCTCACCAACTACGGTGTCCTCACAGGCACTCCCTATTCGGTGGCTAACGGCACGCTCAATACGACCAAACTTTCTGGCATAATCATCAACTATGGTAGAATCACGGGCGGTTTTTTGCCGAACGATAACGCCAGCAACAAGATCATCAACGGCATTGACGATGACAATCCGAATGATCCTATCATCGGTGTTATCGAAGATGGTAGGTTTGCCGCCGACGTCGAGAATAGAGGCATCATTTCGGGCGGCACGTTCACGATTGTTGCGGCAAAATTTAACGAATGGGATATGATGAATAGAATCCCGACTGTCATCAATAGCGGTACGATTTCAGGCGGTACGTTCGAGTGCAACGTTGTGAACAACGGCACTATCTCAAACGGAACGTTCCAAGTTTACATCGGTACATACGCACCTAAAGACGATCCTACCGTGACAAGCGTAGGCACTCAAACGAAAGCGGCGATCATAAGCGGCGGTACGTTCGATTTGGCTATCACGGACGCTAGTTACACGAATATCTCAAACGGCACGTTCAAAAAATCCGTCAAGACTTCAAATAGCACCATTTCGGGCGGTACGTTCGAGGGCTACGTCGAAAACACCGATTACAGTGAGATTACGAACGGTATCTTTAACGGCTCGGTCAAGAATACAATGATGAGTTCAAAAATCAAAGGCGGTACGTTCAATCTAACTTCCTTGGTCAACGAAGGATATGGTGAAATTCAAGGCGGTACGTTCACGATCAGCGGAACTTTCACCAATGATTTATTGGGAATGATCACCGGCGGACAATTCACTTTGAATGGTGATTTCGTCAATAATGCGAACGCACTTCAAGGCGGTACTTTCATCGAAGGAGAGGGCAGTAATGTCACTATCTACAACGAAAGTGCTTACAGTCAAATCAACGGCGGAACTTTCACCGTATCTAAAGTCGTAAACAAAAAATATATCACCGGTGGAACTTTCTACGTCGACGAACTCGTCAACGGCACGCTCAACGAAAGCGACGGTTCTGTTTCCGACGCGGGAACAATTAACGGCGGCACTTTCTACGTGTCGGGTGAATTAAAAATTGTCGGTAGCGTCAGCGGACGTAACAATAGCGGCGGCGACATAACCTACGTCGTGTTCAATATGTCCGCGGATGCGGAAAACTATACGAATCTCAAGTATTGCAAATTCTTGAAAGCGGACACGGCAGAGTCCGTCACTCTCAAAAACTACGGCAAACTGGAAGACGTGATCGTAGACGTTAACGTTGACAATGTGATAAAAACTTTCACCACGTCGGCACAATCGAAAACTTACTCGGGCGAAATCAAGAGCGGTACGTATAGCGGATCTGTCACGAACGCAAACGGTATCGCAATTTCGGGCGGTGAGTTCAGTGGTTCTGTCACGAACAACGGCACGATTTCGGGCGGTACTTTCAGTAGCACTTCAACCGTCGTGAACAACTTTGATATAAGTGCGGGCACATTCAACGGCGCACTCGTAAACAACGCCAACTCGATTATGGGCGGTACGTTCAATCTCACATCCCTCACCAACACCGGTACGATTTCGGTTGGCACTTTCACAATTTCCGGGACTCTCACGAATAGTGGCACCGTTTCCGGTGGTACTTTCAGCGGAACGGTTGCGAATAGCGGCACAATCTCGGGCGGTGAATTCTCAGGTGCGGTCACGAATAGCGGTGAAATAAACGGAACTTCGGCAACGTTCAACAATACGGTCACCAACAACGGAAATATAATCGACGGCATTTTCAAAACTTTGGTCGTCAACAATAGCGACGCAACCATTTCCGGTGGTACTTTCAGTGGAACGGTTACGAATGGTGGCACGATCAGTGGCGGTACGTTCTCATACGCAGTCGAAAATAACGGCACGATCAGCGGCGGTACGTTCTCAACCACAAGTGTGGTCGAAAACAATGGCACTATTACGGGTGTCTCTGTTGAAGGTACGACAAGAAGAGGCACTTTCAACGGTGCGGTTTCAAACAACGAGTACGCTTTGATTACGGACGGCACGTTTGGCGGTGTTTTTGCAAACTTCGGTGCGATAATCGGCGGCACTTTCGCAGAAAGTTTCACCAACAACGGTACGATTTCGGGCGGTACGTTCAATACCACTGCGACAATCGGCAATAGCGGTACGATTTCAGGCGGTACGTTCGGCGGTTCGGTCAACAACGAATCGACGATTTCTGGCGGCACGTTCAGCGGTTCAGTCAACAACAACGTCGGTGCAACCATTTCGGACGGTGGGTTCTTAGGCACAGTCATCAACAATACCACCGTTTCGGGCGGCACGTTCAGCATTAATTCCACTGTCACCAACAACGGTACGATTTCGGGCGGAACTTTCAACGGCACCGTCACCAACGACGGTACGATTTCGGGCGGAACTTTCAACGGCACCGTAACCAACAATACTTTGATCAACGGCGGTAAGTTTAACGGCACGGTCAACAACAATGACACTTCAAGTGGCAGCGAGAACGTTTCCGCATTCATCAAAAACGGTGAGGATACGACTGTTATTTTCGGTGAGAGTTCAGTCGTCATTAACAATCACGGCATAATTTTGAGCGGTACGTTCAACGGTGTCGTCACCAACAAACATTTGATTAACGGCGGCACGTTTACGGGTGCAGTCACCAATGATGTAGACGGCATCATCTTGGGCGCTACGTTCACAATCGGTAACGTTCTCACAAACTACGGAATTTTGACGAGTATTACTGTTCAAGTATCTTACGCCGAGACAAGCAGCGCTTACGTCGCCAACTACGGTAGAATTTCGAGCGGTACATATAGCATCGAAGTCAGAAACTACAAGGAAATCAACGGCGGTACGTTCAACGGTGCAGTCGTGAACATGGAGACTGTAAACGAATCGTCAACGACGTACGGCACAATCTTTGAAGGCACGTTCAACGGCGCAGTCACCAACGGCGGCATCATCGGCGGCGACAATCCAGAAATTTCAAATGAAAGAATCATATTCAACGGCACCGTCGTCAACAATTACGTTGTTTATGGCGGAACTTTCAACGGCACCGTCACCAACAATAATTTGATAACAGGCGGTGTGTTCTCGGCAACTTCCACCGTCAACAACGGAGAAACCACAACGACTGACGCGGATATTCAAGGCGGTAATTTCGGAGGAGCGGTCGTTAACAAGGGCGCCATTTCGGGCGGTGATTTTAGCGGAACGCTCGTGAACGACGGAACCATCTCGTTTGGTAGACTAAATTGCGAAGTTACAAACAATGGTACGATAGCGGGCGGTAATTTCGTCGATGCAGTCATAAACTACGGCGAAATCGATGGTCAATCGGCATCGTTTATCGACCCCGTCGAAAACAAAAACGGCGGTACGATTGTGGCGGGCATTTTTAACAATTCAGTCACCAATAGCGGCATAATAAACGGATCTTCTGCGATATTCTACGATGCAGTCACCAACAACGGAGAAATAATCAACGGTAATTTCAACTTTTCCGTCATCAACAATAGCGGTGCAACAATTTCGGGAGGCAACTTCAACGTATGCGAAACCGCTTTGCAAAATAACGGCACGATAAAGGGCGGTACTTTCGCGGTCGCAGTCACCAACAACACAAACGGCACCATTTCGGGCGGTACGTTCAACAGTGCGGTCTTGAACAACGGCATTATCACCAGCGATACCATCACCATCATTTCCATCTATCCCAAATTCACTGCGGCGGTCACCAACTACGGCAAGATTACTTCAATCTCCGCAAGCGATACTTTCAGCGGTGAGAATTGCTCGGTCATCAACTATGGCTCTCTCGGACAGTACGTTGATGCGACTTTATCAAGCGGTCTCGGCGGCGGTGGTGTTACCTTCAATTGCCCCGTCACTTTCGAGAGTAGCAATACCGTCACGGCACTTGCAATAGGTTGCACGTTCAATGCTAGCGTGAGCGTCAAAGTTGCAGAATCTATCGGAAAAGGTAACCGATTCAATGACACGATCACCGCGGTCGGTTTCGACAATCTCGGTGCGGTGCTTTCAGACAGTGCGTTCATCAGAGATCTTTCGATGTCTGTCGAGTTCGTCAGTCCCTATGCGGTCACGTCTTTGACTGCCGTTATCACGGTCGAACACACTCACACCTACGTCGATAGCACCACCGGACTTTGCGAATGCGGTAAAGGATGCGACCACGAAAGCGCAAACGAAAGCGCTATCTGTGCGACGTGCGGTTGCCAACTTCAAGCAAAAGTGCAAAACACAGCGGGCGGAAGCAAAAACTATATGCGCTTGAAAGATGCGGTTAAGGCCCTCGTTGACAACGATATTCTCACCGTCTATTGTGACGTCACCTACGATGCGGATATAACCGTCAACGCATCTTGCACAATCGTTTTGGGCGAATATAAGTTGATCGGCGACGACATTCCGTCTGAACTTGCAACCATTAATCCCGTATATGCAAAACTCATAATTGCAAGCGGAAAGACTGTCGCTATCAACGGCACTTCTACGAGTCAGGGCGAAATCAATTCGTCTATAACCGTTCAAAACGGTGCAACTCTTGTTCTCAACAACGTCAAAATGACTCCCGACATTAATTCGTTGCTTAGAAGTGAAGATAACTACGTCATCGAAAACTACGGCACGATCGACGTCGCAGAAGGTCAATCGGCAAATTCCTTCTCGTTGAAAGGCAAGCTCGTCAACTATGGCACTATCAAGGGTGGTGAATACTCTGCAGTCAACGTCGATAACGGTTCGGTCAACTACGGCACGATCGAGGATGCTGTAGTGCTTGTCGCTCTCACCAACTACGGCACGATCAGCGGCGGTACTTTTTCAAGAAACTTCACCAACTCTTCAATCGTCGTCGAAGAAGCCACGAAGAACGGCACGATCACCGGCGGTATTTTCAACGGCACCGTCACCAACAATGCAAACTGCGTGATTTCGGGTGGTACGTTCAACGGATCGGTCGTCAACAACGGTACGATTTCAGGTGGTACGTTTGGCGATAATTCAGCAGTCACCAACAACGGTACGATCAACGGCGGTACGTTCAGCGGCATCGTCAACAACAACGAGTCGACGAGCGGTGAAACCACAACTCCCGCAATCATCGACAAGAGCGAAAGCGGTGCGAAACCCGTGTTCAGTGGCACTTCCACCGTTAACAATAATAACGGCACGATCAAAAACGGCGAGTTCGGCGGAAAAGTCTACAACTTCTCACTGGTCGAAAACGGCACGTTCAACGGCAAATTTAACAACAGCGCAAACGGTACCATTTCGAACGGTACGTTCAATCTTGAAGAGATGACTGAAAACTACGGTACTATCTCAAATGGCACCTTCAGCCTTGCGAATAATCTCGTAAACTACGGCACGATAAGTAGCGGAACGTTTGCACTTGCAAGCAGTGCGAATGACAACGTCATCATTGAAAACTTCGGTGTTGTGGGCGGCGGTGCGTACTCTGTCAGAATTGTCAATTCCGCACATTACGACGCTGCCGAAGCAGTGTGGACTCTCGGCGAAATCAAGGGCGGTACATTCAGTAAATTGACTGAAAACTGCGGTGCTATCATCAGTGGCGGTACGTTCAACGCAACCGTCAGCAATAATTGCGAAAACGATAGCGAAGGCGGACTCACGAAGGGCATCATCAAAGGCGGCACCTTCAAAGCGGTCAGCAACTCCGCTATCATCAGCAAAGTGGATAGCAGATTCCAACCCACCTTCAACGGAAAAGTCGACAACCTTGACACGATCGAGGGCGGTATCTTCAATCAAACCGTCTACAATTTGACGAACGGCGTAATTAGCGACGGTCAATTCAGATTCGATAGTGAAGACGATGACGCAGTCGTGAACAACGGCACCATAAAAGGCGGTGTGTTCATCGGCTCAGTCATGAACTTCGGCACGATAGAAAACGGCGCAAGTCGTCCTGTCTTCAACGGCCTTGTAACAAACGGCAATATTATCAAAGACGGCGTGTTCAACGGCGAAGTCGAGAATATGCAAACTTCATCAGGCTATGCCAAAATCGAAGGCGGTGTCTTCAACGGACTCGTCACCAACAACGGCGAAATCTACGACGGTAGTTTCGGAAATGCCGTACAAAACAAAGGTTATATCGTCGGCGGTACGTTCGGCGTTGATTCTTCCGTCAACAACGAGCGCAAAGTCCAATTCGTGAAGAACGACTTGATCTTCAAAGGCACGTTCAACAACCTGCCCACAGGCTCGATCCAAGACATCAAGGACGAAAACACATTCGCAAACACTGTGAATAGTAGCGGTTCGATCGTAAATTGCGTATTCTACGTGCCCGTCGTAATCAAAGGAACGTCTGCGGAAGTAGTTACGTCAATCGACCAGACCACCTTCAAGAACATCGTAACCATTGATGCAGTCGGCGTGATAGGCAGCGGCGTGAAGTTCGACAATGCGGTGTCTATCGCAGATAATAGCGAATATGCGACAAGTCTTAAAGATACCGTTTATGGAAGTAGGGCATTCTTCAAACTCGTGGACGGAAACGAAGTCTTGCAAAATGCGGACGTCAAAACCCTCAGCGAAGTGTTCGTCAAACGCCACGTACATAGCGTGTCGTCTGAAACGGGTACTTGCTCTTGTGGATACGAATGCCCGCACGATAACCATTCCGATAGCGGTATTTGCGACGATTGCTCATATCAACTTCAAGTCAAACTCGCCGGCGCAAGCGGTGTGAAGTACGTGAAAAACCTTGAAACCGCAGTGGGTATCTACGAAAGCAACGACGTTTTGACTCTGCTTTGTGACGTTACAATCACCAAAGACGTCACGTTCGATAATTTCGCATTCATCGATCTCAACGGCAAATCTATCGGAGGAAACGGCAGAATTATCACTTCGGGCGAAGATAACGTTGTGGTCGTATTCAGAAATAGCGGCACGACGGGCAAAGTCAACGTGACCGTCAAAGTCGGCGTGCAAGTCATAGTCGAAGGCGGTGCGTTCGCAAACTTCGAGGCAACGAGCGGTAGACTTGCCGTAAGCGGTGGCACAATCGACAATATCAAAGTCAATAGCGCAACGTTTGAAATCAACGGTGGAAACGTCGGCACTCTCGGCATTTGGAGCAGTGATGCAAACGACATCTATATCTCGGGCGGTACGTTCACGGCAATCGAACTCTACGGCAATCTGAATTATTCCGACGTCTTGGCATCCGACCATGCGTATAAACTCGCATCCGACGGCTCGTTCATCAAGCTTGCGGATATGAATTCCGTGACTTCGGTCACCGTGTCCGCATGCAACGATCACGCTTGGACGGACGGTGTCTGCGACTACTGCGGGAATGTCTGCGAACATATCGGCGGCACTGCAACTTGCACTGAAAAAGCAACTTGCACAAACTGCGGTCACGAATATGGCGAAATCGACGCACATAACCATAGCGCACTCAACGAAGTCAAGGCGGTTGCATCAACCGTGACTTCGACGGGTAATATCGCATACTATCACTGCACGGCATGCGACAAGTATTACACCGACGTGCTTGCGCTCCACGAAATCACGTTTGCCGAAACCATAGTCCAAAAACTCATTCCGTCTATCATCGAAGGCAATGACGGCTTGTTCGTGAAGAATAGCGAAAACGGCTTGACCTTCAAATCCGACGCACTCAAAGAAGATTTCATCGGTGTGTTTGTGGACGGAGAAGAAGTCGCACAAGACAACTATACGCTTGCGGACGACGGCACTGAAATCACTCTCGGTGCAGAATATCTCGACAACCTTGCAAGCGGTGTGCACACTCTCGAAATCCGCTCGATAGGCGGTGGTGCAGTGAGCGCATTCACCATTCAAGATGCACCGAGCGAAGGACTTTCGGGCGGAGCGTGGGCAGGCATCGGCATTGCAATCGCAGTGGCGGTTATAGGACTCATGTTTGGTTTGATGTACGCATTCAAAAGACGTGCATAACCTATATTAACACAACAAAAAAACGAGGCATGTTGCCTCGTTTTTTTAATTTTGCAAGTACGCCCGCAGTTTGTTAGTGCGTCATCAATAATTCTCTTCGCGAATTTCAAAGTACGCTTGCGGGTGTGCGCAGACAGGGCAGATTTCAGGTGCTGAAGTGCCGACTACGATATGTCCGCAGTTTCTGCATTCCCAAACTTTGACTTCGCTCTTTGCGAACACTTCTTGCGTTTCCACGTTGTTGAGGAGTGCGCGATAACGTTCTTCGTGCGCCTTTTCGATTGCTCCCACCATACGGAATTTTTTTGCAAGTTCAGGGAATCCTTCTTCTTCTGCGGTCTTTGCAAAACCTTCGTACATATCCGTCCATTCGTAATTTTCACCGTCTGCGGCGGCAGAAAGGTTTTCGGCGGTAGAGCCTATGCCATTAAGTTCTTTGAACCACATTTTTGCATGCTCTTTTTCGTTGTCTGCGGTTTTAAGGAAGAGAGCGGATATTTGTTCAAAACCGTCTTTCTTTGCTTTTGATGCGAAATAGGTGTACTTATTTCTTGCTTGGGACTCGCCTGCAAACGCTTCCATAAGATTTTTTTCGGTTTGAGTGCCTTCGTATTTGTTAGCCATAGTAACGTAACTCCTTTGTTTTGACTTTTGGTATAGTCAATTATACGATATAAATCTTGCGATTTCAAGAACGTATCAGTCGATAGAAATCACTTCGTAGCCTGCGGCGGTGATTGCGTTTTTCAAAACGTCGTTTGCGATTTCATCGTCACATACGACGGTTGCGCTTTTGTCTTCAAGGGAAACGTCCACGAATTTCACACCGTCCACGCTTTCCAACGCTTTTTTGACGTGAGCAACACAGTGCATGCACATCATACCTTCGATTTTCATTGTTTTGGTCATAGTTGTATCTCCTTGTTGAGTTGTATCATTTTTTTCGGCGGATTTTTCACCGAGTTGTTTTTTGATTTCGTCAAGGTCGAGTGCGACTTCCTTGCGCACGGTATGTTTGTTGATATTGACTGCATTCAGGCGCAGAGCATTGAGCACAACGCATACGCTCGACAAACTCATCGCCGCCGCTCCTATCATCGGGTTGAGCGTTACGCCGATAGGGGAGAGTGCGCCCGCCGCTATGGGGATGCAAATGCAGTTGTAGACGAATGCCCAAAATAGATTTTCCTTGACGTTTGCAAGGGTTTTTCGCGACAGTGTAATCGCTCTTGCGACGTCAGTCAAATCAGAGTGCATAAGCACGACGTTCGCACTGTCAATCGCAACGTCCGTGCCTGCGCCTATCGCAATACCTACGTCCGCAATGGTCAGGGCGGGAGCGTCGTTGATTCCGTCGCCCACCATAATGGTTTTGCCTTGTTTTTTGAGTGCCGTGATAACCGTCGCTTTGTCTTCCGGTAGCACGTCGGAGATGACGTCGTCCACACCGCATTCGTGTGCGATAGCCTTTGCACTGACCGCATTATCCCCGGTCAACATAATTGTTTTCAGCCCTTGCGAGCGCAAAAATTCAATCGCCTGCCGACTGCTTTCCTTGATTTCGTCACGCACCGCGACGAGTCCGATAATCTTTCCTTCAAGGGAGAGAAATAATGGGGTTTTGCCCTGCGAGGCAAGCTTATCCCCGACTGCGATTTCGATCGCGTTATTTCCCTCAAGATAAGATGCGTTTGTGAGAGAATACTCCCTACCGCCTACGTTTCCTTTTATTCCGTGTCCTGCAATCGACAAGAAGTTTTCCGCTTTTTCGGGAGTGAGAGAAAGGGCGTAAGCCTTTTGCAAAATTGCGAAAGCGATAGGGTGCTCACTCCCTTCTTCAAGACTTGCGGACAAGGACAAAATCTCGTTTTTGCTCACACTTGAAAAGGATATGACGTCCGTAACTTCGGGCGTGCCTTTCGTGATAGTGCCTGTTTTGTCGAGCACGACGATATTTGATTTTCCCGTTTCTTCAAGGGCGGTGGCACTCTTGAAAAGTATGCCGTTTTTTGCCCCCTTTCCGTTGCCTACCATGATAGCGACCGGGGTTGCAAGACCGAGTGCGCAAGGGCAACTGATGACAAGCACGCTTATTGCGTGAGTGAGAGACGTCGGCAGGTTTTTGGTGATCGCTATCCAAACGATGAATACCACCAAAGCAACCGAAATGACACTTGGCACGAATATTCCCGACACTTTATCTGCCGTTTTTGCGATTGGAGCCTTTGACGACGACGCATCTTCGACGAGTTTCACGATTTTGCCGAGAGTGGCGTTTTCACCGACTTCAGTCGCGCGGACGTTGAGAAAACCGTTCACGTTTGAAGTGCCCGACAACACCTTATCCCCGACCGTTTTGAAGACGGGCAGACTCTCTCCCGTGACCGACGATTCGTTGACGTCCGACGAACCCGACACAACTATTCCGTCGGCGGGGAAGTTTTCTCCGGGGCGCATCGCAAACACGTCGTATTTCCTGAGTTCGCCGGTAGGAATTTCCTTTTCTTCGCTGTCTATGACAACTCTGACCACGTCGGGTGCAAGGCTCATAAGTCCTTTGATTGCGGAAGTCGTTTTGCCTTTGCTATACGCCTCCAAAGTCTTACCGATTGTTATCAGTACGAGTATCATCGCCGCCGACTCAAAGTAAAGTCCGTGGATGATTTCGTGTGCTTGTTCGGGGTGTACGCCGAGTTTTATCGTCAGTGCTATGCTATACAAAAATGATATTCCGCTCCCCATAGAAACGAGTGTATCCATGTTTGGCGCGCGGTGGAGTAGGCTTTTTGTACCGCTCACGAAGAAGTGATTGTTCACGAGAATTATTGCAAAGGACAGCACAAGTTCGTATATCGCAATTACGATAGGGGACTTCATGAAGTCGGGGATTGGGAAGTCAAACATTACATACCCCATCGAAACGTAGGACAGGGGAATTAGCAGCAGTGCTGATATAATCAGGCGGATGACCATTTTGAAAATGGGATTTATTTTTTCTCCGTCGATTTTTTCGCTTGCGGGAGTCGCTTTGTAACCCGCGTCTGCAACCGCTTTCAAGATGATTTCACTGTTTGCGGGAGAGGAAAAAACTACGGTCATTGAGTTTGTCAACAGGCTCACCGCAACTTCGCTGACTCCGTCCACGCCGCTCACCGCCTTTTCCACTCTTGCGCTACACGCAGAGCAGGTCATACCTTGAACGTTGAATTTGAGTTTTTCCATACTACTTCAATTTTTTCACAAGGTCGATGGTTTCATCCATAATTTCGACGTTGCCGCTCAACACGTTTTCGACCACGCAGGTTTTCAGGTGCTCTTCGAGAATGAGATAACCAAAACTCTGCAACGCTTTTTCGACGGCGGATATTTGTATCAAAATATCTCCGCAGTAGCGGTTGTCCGAAATCATTCCTTTGATACCGCCTAGTTGACCGATAATTCTATTCAATCTATCGTTGAGAGATTTGAGTTGTTTTGCGTCGCGGGGTGTGTTTTTGTGTCTGTCTGCGCAGTGGCAACAGGGTTGATTATTTTCGTTCATAATTCTTTCTCCGTATACCCTATGGGGGTATGTTTAGCATATATCTTTTTTCCACCGTTGTCAAGGAAGATAGACAAAACCATATTGATTTTCTCGCATGCGGGGTATATAATGTAATAAAATTTACTCGCACAGGTAACCTATGAAAAACCTATCCGCAAAAATAACGATAATCGCAGTATGTGCGCTTTTTGCAGTCGCACTTGTTTTCGGCTCGTCCAATAGTGGCGTGGTCTTTGCCTACAACAATAGCACTGAAGGGTGGGAAGAAGGCGTTTTCAACAATCTCGACTACGGCATTTATTGGTATCAAAAGGGACGGGAAGTCCCGGTCAAGTGGGATAATCCCAATGCGAATTTCGATCCGTCTCGCCCGACCGTCATTTTCACTCACGGCATGAAACAAAACGAAGGCTTTTATTGTCGTGATATTCTCTCAACCTACGAAGATACTCGCGGTTATATGAGCAGTGCGGGCGTCGATTACAACACGGAATACTACGAGAAATATATCGATATGGGTTACAACGTCGGGCATTTCTATTGGAATCAACTATCCGAAGAATCCATAAACGGCGACAAGAAAATTTGGTCGTCGGACACCGATCTCGGCATGCGTTACTTCGTGTCGGATGAAGGCGGTAATAGAGTGCTAGGGGACGAGAGCAAAAACCCGACGAAATCGGTTTCCGTCTTGTATGCGGAAAACATAATATCCGCACTCGGCGAAAATTATAACGGTACTCTTCACCTTATCGGACATTCGATGGGCGGAAATTTGACCCTTGCGGTTGCGGAAAATCTCTCTATGATGAACGACGACGGCAAGATTTCTAATAGTCTTGTGCCTACTCGCGTAACCATGCTCGATCCCTATCTCAGCGTGACTCCCGTAGACGGACATATCGACCATAGGGGCGGTGTGGACGCGAAAGGAAAAACCATAGCAGAACTTTGCTCAGAGGCGGTCGTAACCCTTGCAAACAGGGGAGTCGCTATCGACGGTTACGGTGCGGGTATGTTCATCTACACGCAATATTCGAGCCTTATGGGACAAGCGGCATACAGGGAGAATCCGGAAATTATCGAACTTCTCACAGAAAGATTTTCGGACAACTGCGTATGGGTGCACCTCGACGGACTTGACAGTGTCTATGGAATGACCGGAACTCACTGTGTCGTGCCCGACTACTTCTTCCTGTCCTTGTATCAGGGAAAAGGCGTTGACAATTTCGGGGACGAAGTGCCGTGCGCACTATCGACCGCGGATGAGATTTACGCACTGCGCGGACGTGCCTATTCGCAAACAATTTCGTCAAAGACAGAGAAGAAGTCCTATCTCATATCGGACAGTGATTTCACGAGAGTGGACCGAAACAAAAACACCGTCAATCTCATAGTGAATTTCACCGTAAACGACGTTTATGGAGCGAAAGTGTTGAATGAAGTTGGCGAAGTGGTATATTCGAGAAATTCCAACGCTCCCATTAACCGCTTGGAAATAGGGCTTGAAGAAGGTGCTTATACGATTGAATATTACAACGTGGACGGTGAAACAAATAGCGCAAACAATCAATCCGTTGCCATTTCCGAAGACGACTGCGAAACCCTTGAAATGAACGTGAGCATAGCACCGCAAAGTGCAGGGAAAAGCATGGTTTGGCTCTATGCGCTTCTCGGAGTGCTTGGCGGAATTACGATAGCGTTTGCCGCCGCTTGCGCTGTTCTTATGACGAGAAAATAATCCTACGAAACTCAAATCCGCCGTGTTCACAACAAGTACGGCGGATTTTCTTATGTCTGTAATATAAAATAATTATTGCCATATGGTGAGTTGTCGTGTATAATTTAATTATTAACTAAAATTAAGGTGGAAATTATGAAAAATCTTACCAAAACCGAAAAAACCCTCTGGGGACTCATTGGCCTTTCTATCGTTATTATGATATTCGGCTTTTTGTTCCTTCTCAACGCAATGGGCATGTGCGACTTCTATCCGCACTATAGCGCAATCCCCAACGTTCTCGGCAAATATATCGTCGTCATCGCAACTATGGCATGCGGTATTATGCTCTTCTCGAACGTCGCAATGCGCTTCCCCGACAAGAAACTCCGCAACGGTCTCACCATTTTCATCACGGCTTTTGCGTTCATCTTGACGGTGCCCCTTACCTACGTATTCTTCTCCTTGCTCCCGTTCGCGTCCAACTATTCAATGGCTGACGTGTTCGCATCCGCAGGTGCAAGCACCCTTTCCGATTTCACCCCCGAAGTCGTATCCGCATCCGCAGACGTTCTCGGCATCAATGCAATCGACAAAATCATGGGCGTGAACAACATCTATATGGGATTTGCGGACTTGTTCGGTGAAGGCGCAGGACTTTGGGTAGTGCTCGCAATCATGGCGGTCGTCGGCGTGGTCTTCTTGTTCGAACCGTTGATCGCAGGCATCTGCGTCACCAAAGGCAAAATGCTCCAACTCTTCGGCAAAAACGAGAAAGGCAAGTTTGCACCTATCGCAATCGTCGAACTTCCCGTTGCCAAGGCACAACGTCTTGCAGAAGAAGAGAGAATCAGAGAAACGATTGTTTGATGAAAATAAACTATAATAAAAAGCGTCCGCTTGGGACGCTTTTTTTATAGTGATATTGCTACGCAGTGAGATTTTCTCTGACGGAGGAGTTGCATTGTTACGCAATTTTCATAGCGTATAATTTGCGAACCTTCGGGGATAATATCATCGGAGGTGTTTAATGAAATTTCAAGATAGCAAAACTTATCACAATCTCGCTCGGGCTTACGCAGGCGAATGTCAGGCACGCACTCGTTACGAATTTATCGAGTACGGCGCAAGAATGCAAGGTTATTCCTGCCTTGCCGAAGTCGTGGATAAAGTCGTCTACAACGAGTTCAACCACGCAAGAATGTTCTACACTTATTTGCAACAGGACGTCAAAAAACAAATCGACAATATCGAAATATCCGCAGGCTATCCCTTCAAGGAGAAGTGGGATTTGACGGATAATCTCCGCCTTGCCGCAGAAGACGAAAAAACCGAAGCGGAAAAAGTCTATCCCGAATTTATGAAGATAGCAAAAGAGGAGGGCTACGACGACGTAGCAGACCTTTTCAAAATGGTTATCGAAGTGGAAAAGAGTCATCAAGCGTTGTTTGAAGAACTCCACAAGCAGATGAAAGACGGCTCGTTATACAAGAAAAAAGTCAAAGTAACTTGGAAATGCTCCGGTTGCGGACACACGGAATCCGCCAAAGAAGCATGGGAAGAATGCCCGCTCTGCAAAGCCAAACAAGGTGCTGTCATTCTCCACCTTGAAAACGCCTAACCAAAAACCGCTTTCAATCGAAAGCGGTTTTTTGATTGGACGTTGTTGCGATTAGTTGTCGTCGTTATTGAGATTGAAAATCAGTTTATCGAGAAGATTTTCGTCTTGTTGTTCTCTTACTTCGACAGGCACGAAATCCCCGAAAAGTTTTGTGAATTGTTCTTCGTTAATTCTCGGCGCACCGTTTGCGACAAGTTCTTTTTCAATCAGCCAATCTACATATGCGCGTGCTTTTGACCAAGGCAATCCAAATTTGAGTTGCAAAAGAGATGCGGACGCTTTGCCTTCTTGGATGAACATTTTGAGTGCGGATATTGCAATATTTTCCAGTTCGTTTTTAGGTTTGTAAATTTCCATAAAATTCTCCTTGATTTTGATTCAATCCTACTCCGATTGCAGATACGATTATACAACAGATTTATTTTTTTATCAATAGCAAAATAAAATCTGCAAAAGAAAATCCGTCGCTCGTGGCGACGGATTTCTTTCGATTATTTGCAGTCTTTGCAATCGCAATCCTTACTTGCTTGGCTCTTGGGAGAAGAGTTTTGTTTGGATTTGGTCTTGCTTGCGCTGTTTTCACAGTTCTTACCGCAATTTTGAGTGGATTTGCTACCGGATTTTCTGTTATCCATAAAATTCTCCTTTTTTTTTCGGCTATGCCGTGGTATTGATAGTATTCGCAACAGTGCGTAGTTTTATACGGATTTGCGAAAAATCTATTTCATATTCGACCGCTAAAAAGAAAAATTTAATATACCTGCGAAAAATGATGAAAATCGTTTGACAAAGTTCCCCGTCAATGCTATTATCTTAAAGCATTCACTTGGGGGTGTAGCTCAGTTGGTAGAGCGCTTGATTTGCATTCAAGAGGTCCTCGGTTCGAATCCGTGCATCTCCACCAAAACCCAAGGGGTTGTAGCTCAGTTGGTTAGAGCACGCGCCTGATAAGCGCGAGGTCGATAGTTCGAGTCTATTCAACCCCACCAAAAAAGTCGCATCAATTCAATGCGACTTTTTTTTTATTCATTGCGAAATCAATGGTATGTAATCAGCCATAGAGCTGTATGGTATCACGCACAAGCACAATCACGTCTGCGGCGCCGATTTAGCGTAGGCGGTTGGTTTTTTGCGTTTTGCGGGGTATATTATCGCATTGTATTGCGTAAAATAAGTTTTATGGAGATTTTTTTAGGAATTTTTTAGGATTTTAGGATTTTCAGAGAGTATAATAAGTGAAAAGACTTAAGGACGGTAGTATGGCGTTCGATTCAAAAGACGGAATCAATCAAAGTTTTCTCGAAGAACTCAAAAGCAGAAACGACATAGTTAGCACGATTTCGCAGTACGTTCCCCTCACCAAAAAGGGCGGGAAGTATTTCGGCTGTTGTCCTTTCCACAACGAGAAAACAGGCTCGTTCTGCGTGAACACGGACGGGCAATATTATCATTGTTTCGGTTGCGGAGAGTCGGGCAACGTCATATCTTTCGTTATGGCGATAGAGTCGTTGAGTTTTATGGATGCGGTCAAATTCCTTGCGGATAGGGCGAATATGGAAATGCCCGAATTTCACGCAGACCCCAAGCGCGCGGAGAAAAAAGAAAAGAGAGAAATCCTTCTCGGACTTATGAGAGATGCGGCGGTGTATTATCGTTCGAATCTCACTCGCGAAGTAGAAGGAAAAGAGGCTAGAGAATATCTCTCGTCAAGAGGAATAAGCGAAGACGTCGCAAGGCAGTACGGCATGGGACTCTCTCTCGGACATGACCAACTCTACGGCTATATGCGCAGAAAAGGCTATTCCACCGAAAATTTGCGTGATTGCGGACTCGTCGTCGGCGAGAACAATATCGACGCGTTCGCAGGGCGTATTATCGTGCCTATCATAGACGCTATGGGCAACGTCGTTGCATTCGGCGGTCGCATTTATCACGGCGAACAGGACGTCGCAAAATACAAAAATTCCACAAACACTTTCATCTTCGATAAGAGTAGAACACTCTACGGCGTGAACTATATCAAAAAGGAAAAACGCGCGGGAAACAGTTTCAGGGAACTCATCTTGGTGGAAGGATATATGGACGTTATTTCACTGGGTGCTGCGGGTATACGTAACGCAGTCGCTGGTATGGGCACGGCACTGACGGTCGGACAGGCAAACGAGATAAAACGCCTTGTGCCTACGGTGTACGTGTGCTACGACGGCGACGGTGCGGGCAAAAAAGCAACGATAAGAAATATCGACGTTTTGCGCTCGGTCGGACTTGACGTGAAAGTGGTTTCTTTGAGCGACGGAATGGACCCCGACGATACGATAAAGAAGGAAGGCTATGAAGGCTTTATGTCGAAAGTCGGAGAGGCACTTTCTGTCATCGAATACAAACTCAAACTGTGCGCAGAGGCTTACAATCTTGATTCGGTCGAGGGCAGAGGAAAGTACGTCACCGCTTGTTTGAAAGTGTTGAAAGAAATCGAAAGTCCGTCTGAAAGAGAAGTTTATCTGTCGGTTGTGTCTGGATTAAGTCGTGTTTCGGTCGAAACTCTCTCTTCGGAACTCAATAAGGGCGCAACCGAAAAAATGCAAAAACGCAAGGAAGTCGTTTCTCAAGACAAGGACTCGAAAAACTTGAAAGCGTCGAGATTCGTACTCAACAAAATTCTGAACAGAGCGCCTTATGCAAACGTTGACCTTGTGAAAAAAGAATGGTTGCAACACCCCTTGCATCAAGAGATTTTCGATAGGTTTGTGGAAAGTGGCGGTACCCTTCAAATATCCACTCTTTTCGACGACGAAAAAGAACAAAACGAGATAAGCAAGATTGTAGGGGACAAGGTCGCCGCAATCGAAGGTACGGATGAAAAAGCGTATTTTGCGGATTGTCTCATCGCCCTTGCAAACGATTATCTCTCCGCAATACTTGAAAAACTCAAAACGGAATATAACACCCTGACGTCCGACGAGGACAAAAGGAATAATATATCCGAAATCGCATCCCTTCAAAAGAAACTCAAATCAAAAAACATAGAAGACAAAACGTAAACGGCATTGCCGTATTTCCCGATGGGGACGGAGGTAATAATGGATAGAGAACAAATCATCAAGGCGGAGATTGAAAAACTCATCGCCCTTGCAAAAACCAAAAACATCACCGAAGACGACGTGATGGCTAAACTTGAACGCCACAATGCGATCGCAGAAGAAATGGAAGTCGTGTTCAACGCTCTCAAAGAAGCGGGCATTGAATTTACCGACGAGCCGACTCCCGACGAACTCGACAGTATGATCGAGGGCAGTTCGGACGACGCAGTCAAAATGTATCTCAAGGATATAGGCAAAGTACCTCTTTTGTCCGCCGAAGAAGAAGTCGAACTTGCAAGACGTATGGAAGAAGGGGACGAAGAAGCAAAGAAAAAACTCTCCGAAGCAAATCTTCGCTTGGTCGTGTCTATTGCAAAGAGATACGTCGGCAGAAACATGCACTTCCTCGACCTCATTCAAGAAGGCAATCTCGGACTTATGAAAGCGGTCGACAAATTCGACTACACAAAGGGATTCAAATTCTCGACGTATGCGACTTGGTGGATTCGCCAATCCATAACTCGTGCAATCGCGGATCAAGCGCGCACGATTAGAATCCCCGTACATATGGTCGAAACCATCAACAAGCAAGTGAGAGCGACTCGTACTCTCTTGCAACGACTGGGCAGAGAGCCTTCCCCCGAAGAAATCGCGGAATATCTCGGTTGTCCCGTCGAAAAAGTGCGCGAAATCCAAAAAATCGCACAAGATCCCGTGTCTCTTGAAACCCCTATCGGCGAAGAAGAAGACAGTCATCTCGGCGATTTCATCGAAGACGACAAAGCGTTGTCTCCTATGGAAGTCGCAGAGAGCAATATGCTCCGCGAGCAACTCATCCAAGTGCTCAACACTCTCACCCCGCGTGAAGAAAAGGTGCTTCGACTCCGCTACGGTCTTGACGACAGTCACCCCCGTACACTCGAAGAAGTGGGCAAGGAATTTAACGTGACGAGAGAGCGTATCCGTCAAATCGAAGCGAAAGCGCTCCGTAAACTCCGTCACCCCAACAGACTCAAAAAACTCAAGGACTTCGACTGATGCCGATACGACTTGACGAAAGATTGACAGCCGTCGTCCAACGTATACCGTACGGTAGCGTTGCGGACGTCGGTTGCGACCACGGAAAACTCGGCTACTACTTGGTGTCCACCGACCGTGCGAGCAACGTTATCGCCACCGATATAAGCCTTCCGAGCTTGAATAAGGCGAAAGAACTTGCCAAAGAAAACGGCGTTTCCCACCTTATCGAAACAAGGGCGGGGGACGGACTTGCGCCCGTTGCAAGCGGTGAAGTCGATACCGTCGTTATCGCAGGACTCGGCGGGGACGTGATAGCCGATATTCTTATGCGCGCGCGTGAACAGGGCAAGGAATTTGCCCATTTTGTGCTGTCGCCCAACACTCATCCCGAAAAGGTGCGTGACGAATTATCTCGTTCTTGCCACGTAATTACGTCAGACGGCTTGACCGAATGCGCAAATAAGTATTATACTATTATTTCGTCTGATAATACGCGCGCTCTCGCTACGCACGTATGTGAGGAATTGGATCCCTATCAACGAGCCTACGGCAAGTTTTACGAGAGGGACGAAGTTTTCAAAAAACGCGGGGAAGAAGAGCTTGCGTGCATGAAAAATATCCTGTCCGTCCACTATTCAGACGAACTCGAAAGAAAAATTGCGTTCTTATCAGAAGCACTCGAAAGGGTGAAGATAGGTGAATAATGACCAAAAAACAAATCGTTGACCTCATCGAAAACGTTGCGCCGATTTCCCTTGCCGAAGAAAACGACAGAGAGAAAATCGGACTTCAAGTCGGCACGCTCAAAGGGGAGTGTACCGGCGTTTTGACTTGTCTTGACGTGACGGTGGACGCGGTGAAAAAAGCGGTGCGCAATCACTGCAATCTCATCATCTCGCATCATCCGATGATTTACAATCCTATCGGCAGTATACCGACGGACGAGCCCGAAGGAGAGTGCATCGCTCTTGCACTGAAAAACGACATAGCGGTCTACTCTGCACACACCAATCTTGACGCCTGTGAAGTGGGCACCAACGCTACACTCGTCAGACTTTTTGGCGGAAAAGTTTTGAAAACGGAAGGTTGCCTTTTCGTTGCCGAAATCGAGAAAACGACTGTCGGTGAGTTTGCAAAGAAAGTCGCAAAAGTTATCAACGACGACAGTGTGAAACTCGTCGGAAACCCAAACAAGAAAATCAAAAAAATATGCGTATGCTCGGGCGGCGGTGCGTCCTACCACGCCGTTGATTACGCAACCCAAAACGCGGACGTATTCGTGGTTGGCGACGTCAGTCATCACGTATATTTGTACGCAGACGAAAGAGATTTTCCGCTTGTTGAGTATTCCCACTACGCAAGCGAGATTATCGCGGAAGATATTTTCGCGTCCCTTCTCAAAGAGACGGGCGTGAAAATCGTGAAAGCAAATCAACACCGTCCTTTCAGGACGCTGGAGGAAATATGAAATTCGACAAACGTATCCTTGACTATCAAAGAATAGACAACGAACTTATCGCTCTCGAAAGCGAAGTCACGAAGAGCAAAGAAAGACAAGCACTCGTCGCATCCAAAACCAAACTCGACGACGCAACTTCTCAAATCAGCAAACTTTCGAGCGAAGCAAACGAAATTCTTGCGCAATACGCCGACTATCAAAACAAAATCAAAGCACTCCAAGCAAAACTTGCGGAGTTCGACGGCATTGTAGACGGCATAGAAGACGTTGCGGAAGCGGAATATTATATCAAACAAATTGACGGCATACTCTCTGAAATTTCCGCAATCGAAAAGGAAATCGCAAAGAGCGGTGTCCATGCGGATTCAATCAATCAAGAGTTTGCAAAAACTTGGAATGCAGGTATGCACGCAAACGAAGTTTTCAAGAAAGCAACAAAGGAATATAACGACTTCATGGCGAAGTTGCAACCCGATGCGCAGAGAATAAAAGCAGAACTTGCCACACTTCAAAAGGAAATCCCCGAAGACTTTTTGAAAATGTACGTCAACCTTCGCAATATGAAGAAAACCCCTGCATTCGTCGAATACGACAGACAAAACGCAAGTTGTGGTCGTTGCCGTATGGACGTCCCCAACGATACGAAAGAAAAACTCCGTGAAAGCGGTGATTGGGCGGAATGCCCCAACTGCCGCAGAATACTTTACATTCTGTGAGAGGTAAACTATGAACTGCCATAACGACGTAAACATCTATTCCGTAAACGTATGCGACAAACACGGTGCGGGATTTCCGCTTTCTGAAAGCGGTGAAAAGAAGATTAGACTTTTGAACGGGGAGTGGAAATTCAAATATTTTTCCGCCGTAGACCTCATGACAGAGCCTACTTCGTGGGACGTCATTCAAGTGCCGTCAAACTGGCAACTCAAAGGTTACGGCAAACCCAACTACTCAAATACCCGCTATCCGAAACCCATTCTCACCGCTCCCGGCAAACGCCCGCATATCAACGATGCGGAAAACCCCTGCGGTATCTATGAAAGGACTTTCGACCTTGACGAAATCAACAGCCGTATACATATCAACTTCGCGGCAAACAGCGGTGCGGAATTATACGTCAACGGCAAATTCGTGGGGTATAGCGAGTCGAGTTTCGACTATCAGGAATACGATATTACCGAATTTGTCAAGAAGGGCGAAAACACCGTCAGAATAGTCGTCTATCAATTCACGACGGGCAGTTATCTCGAAGACCAAGATATGTGGAGAATTTCGGGACTCTTCCGCGACGTAACGTTGATTTTCGTGCCTTACCGCCATATAGCGGATATATACGCACGTGCGTCTTTCAACGACGATATGACCGAAGCGATTTTCACTGCGGACGTGGTCGTGGAATGCACGGGGGACGAGTTTGACGTTGCCAACGTCAACGTAGACCTCATCGATGCGGACGGAAACGTCGTCGCAAATTCCCTTTTCAAACTCATCGACGTGGACGACGGCGACACTCTCACTCTCATCGCAAAAGAGAAAATCAATAATCCTAAACTTTGGAGTGCGGAATATCCTTATCTTTACACCGTCAGAGTTACTCTCACTTCCCAAGTCAAAGACAGAGAGTATTTTGCGGACAGAAGGGATATAAACTTCGGATTCAGAAAAATCGAAGTCGTACCCAAAACCGCGGATAGAGATACCACCATTTTGCTCAACGGCAAAGTGTTGAAAATCAGGGGAGTCAACCGCCACGAATTTCATCCCGAATACGGACACGCAGTCCCCACCGAACTCACTGAAAAGGATATTATTCTTTGCAGAAACAACAATATCAACAGCATACGCACTTCCCACTATCCAAACTCTCGCGGTTTCTACGAACTTTGCGACAAGTACGGAATTATGGTTATGAGCGAGAACAACCTCGAAACTCACGGGCTTGCTCGCTACATTCCCGCATCCAATCCCAAGTGGACGGAGCAGGTGTGTTGGCGTATGGAAAATATGGTGCGCACTTACCGCAATCATCCTTGCATTTTGTTCTGGTCTCTTGGAAACGAAGCGGGGGATAAGGGCAAGGCGTTCTCCGAAATGAAGAAAACCGCTCTTGCGCTCGACGATACACGCCCCATTCACTACGAAGCGGACGGCTATCTCAAAGTCAGCGATATTATGAGCGAAATGTACACTCCCGAAACCCAAATGGAGCAGATAGGCAAGAACAAACTCCATATGCACAGTCGTGCTTTGTGGTCTTTGCTCGGACATTATCTTACCCCGAAAACCTATCGCAACAAACCCTTTATTCAATGCGAATACGCACACTGCATGGGCAACTCTCTCGGCAACTTTGCGGACTATTGGGAGCACTTCAAAAAGTATGACCGTTTGTGTGGCGGTTACATTTGGGATTTTGCCGACCAATCCATCAAACGCACTCTTGCGGACGGTACGGTGGAATGGACTTACGGCGGTGACTGGGGGGACGTCCCTAACGACGGCAACTTCGCTTTCAACGGTATCGTGAGAGCGGACCGCTCACCCAATCCCGCACTCCACGAAGTGAAGAAAGTATATCAACAAATTTCCTTCTCGATTGACGGCAAGGATATAGTTGTCGGCAACGAGTATATTGCAACCACTCTCAACGACAAATTCGACCTCAAAGTAGAACTTCTCAAAGACGGCACTGTCGTGAAAGAAAAAATCATTCCTATGCCCGAAGTCCCCGTCGGCGGAAAAGGCAAAGTTGCAATTCCTTTCGATACGGACGTTGACGGAGAAGTCTACGTCAATGTTTACGCACTCCAAAAGGAAGACGAAAGGGGTATCGCAAAAGGCGCGGTCGTTGCAGAAGAACAAATAATTTTGAACGGTTTCAAAGGCTACGCTTTCAACGAGGCAGTCGGCAAGGCGGTGTCCTCCGACGGAGAGTACGTCATCATCGACTGCGGCAACCTGACCGCACTCGTCAACAAGGAAACCGGATATATCGATAGCGTCAAAAAGAATGGTTTAGAGATGCTTTCCGCACCGATAAAACCCAATTTCTGGCGCGCAGTCACGGATAACGACTTCGTTCCGCATATCGATATGTTCTTGAAAAAGTTTATCGGCGTGTTCTACTACAAGGACGCTCAAGCGAAACTCGTCAAGGTCAACATGGTGCACAACGACAAGAAAGTGGACATTGATTGGTATATGCCCCATATGCCCGTTTTGAGAACGACTTACGAAGCGGGTGAAGACGGATTGAAGATTTCCTTGAAGTGCAAAGGTATGATTTTTGATTTGCCCAGATACGGTTTTGAAATGAAGTGTGCGACGAGCGACGACGTTTCCTTCTTCGGCAGGGGTGAACACGAAAACTACTGCGACAGAAAGACGTCTGCGAAACTCGGCAAGTATCAAGGCAAGGTCGAAGACTTCGAACACGGCTATCTCTATCCCCAAGAAAACGGCAACCACTGCGATGTGAGAACGTTGACTGTCGGCGGTGAAAACGGTATCACTTTCGACGCAGTCGACAAACCCTTCGAGTTCAGCTGCCACGACTACACCATGGAAAGCCTTGAAAACGCAAAACACCTTCACGAAGTCAAGACGGATAAGGACGGCGTTTGGGTGTACGTTGACGGCGCACAAAGAGGGGTAGGCGGTGACGTACCCGCACTCGCTTGCACAAAGAAAAGATACAAAATTTTGCCGGGCAAACTCTACGGATTCTCATTCGTAATCAAATGATAAGACACATCAATATAGTACGACCGTTCGTATGGTCGACTGCAAAGGAGAATATATGATAATCACTCTAAAAGACGGAAACAAAATCGCGATCGACGGTAGCGCTACCGCATACGAAATCGCGAAGCAAATCGGCGAAAGACTGGCAAAGGCTGCACTCGTATGCAAAGTTGACGGTGTTTTGACCTCTATGAACGAAGTTATCGACCACGATTGCAACTTCGAAATTCTCACTTGGAACGACGAAGAAGGCAAAAAGGCGTATCGTCATACCGCATCCCATATCCTTGCGCAAGCGGTTAAGAATATCTATCCGACCGTTCAACTCGCAATCGGACCCGCTATCGACGACGGCTTCTACTACGACTTTGATTTCAAGACTCCCATAACTCAAGCGGACTTTGAAAAAATCGAAGCGGAAATGCGCTCTATCATCAAGGCAAACTTCCCCATCGAAAGAAAAGTCGTTTCGAGAAAGGAAGCGGAAACCGCAATCAAAAAGTCGAAACAAATATATAAACTCGAACTCCTGTCCGACATTCCCGAAGGGGAAGAAATTAGTTTTTACACTCAAGGGGATTTCGTTGACCTTTGTGCAGGTCCTCACCTTGCAAGCACGGGCAGAGTCAAGGAATTCAAACTCACCGCTCTCACCGGTGCGTACTGGCGCGGTAGCGAAAAAAATAAAATGCTCACCCGTATCTACGGCACCGCATTCGAGAAGAAAGCGGAACTCGACGAATATCTCAAACGCCTCGAAGAAGCAAAACTCCGTGATCACAACCGTTTGGGACGCGATCTCGAACTCTTTATGACGGATGAAAACGTCGGTCAAGGTCTCCCTCTCATGATGCCCAAGGGCGCAAGAATACTCCAAATTCTCCAACGTTTCGTCGAAGACGAAGAACAGAGAAGGGGTTATCTTCTTACCAAAACTCCTATTATGACCAAAAATAATTTGTTCATAATCTCCGGACACTGGGACCACTACAAAGACAAAATGTTCTGGATGGGCGACGAGGATGTCGATGACGAAATCCTGTGCTTGAGACCTATGACTTGCCCCTTGCAATTCACGATTTACAAGAACGGTTTGAAGTCCTATCGTGACCTTCCCGTCAGATATGCCGAAACCGCTATCGAATTTAGAAAAGAGGCAAGCGGTGAAATGCACGGACTCACTCGTATCCGTCAATTTACTCTCGCTGACGGTCATATCGTTTGCACTCCCGACCAACTCGAAAAGGAATTTGAAGGTTGCGTAGATCTTATCAAATATATCGCAGACGTGTTCGGACTCAGCGATGACATTTGGTTCCGTTTCTCTCGTTGGGACCCCAACGATGCGGATAAATACGTCGGTTCGAAAGAGGAATGGGAAAGAGTCGAAGGCACCATGAAACAAATCCTTGACGACCTTGGCATTAAATATGACGAGGCTTGGGGCGAAGCAGCTTTCTACGGTCCTAAACTCGACGTGCAAGGCAAGAACGTTCACGGCAAAGAAGACACTCTCTTCACCGTTCAAATCGACTTCTCGCTTGCAAAGCGTTTCGATATGATTTATATCGACGAAAACGGCGAGAAACAAAATCCGCTCATCATCCACCGTTCTTCTATCGGTTGTTACGAGCGCACTCTCGGTATGCTCATCGAAAAGTACAACGGTGCATTCCCGCTCTGGATGTCTCCCGAACAAGTCCGCGTGCTCTCCCTTACGGACAGAACGATCGAACAAGCGAAGGAAGTCAGAGAGAAGTTGTTTGCACTCGGTATCCGAGCGGAAGCGGACGTCAGAAGCGAAAAACTCGGAAAGAAAATCCGCGAAGCACAACTCGACAAAGTCAACTATATCGTCATCATCGGTGACAAGGAAGCGGAACAAGGCACGATTTCCGTACGTCATCGCTCCTTGGGCGACCTTGGCAGTATGACCGTCGAAGATTTTGAACAAAGAGTTCTTCTTGAAACCGCAAAGAAACTCTTGGACAGATAAACGCAAACGAATATTGCCCCGCCTTTTAGGCGAGGCAATGTTTTTCGTTATACTCACTCATTCTAAGACGGCACACACAAAATACTAAGAAGGGGATTATATTATGCCATTACATATTATATTAAAAGATATAACTACAATAGAATGTGACGCAATAGTCAACGCCGCAAACAGCAGTTTGCTCGGCGGTGGCGGGGTGGACGGCGCAATTCATGCCGCCGCAGGTCGCGAGCTTTATGAAGAATGCAAAACGCTCGGCGGTTGCAGAGTCGGGGAAGCGAAAATCACGAAAGGTTACAAACTTCCCGCAAAATACGTCATCCATACGGTAGGTCCCGAATGGCGCGGCGGCTGCGGTAGAGAGAAAGAATTGCTCTCTGCGTGTTATCGCAATTCGCTTATGCTTGCCAAGGAATACGGTTGCGAAAGCATAGCGTTTCCGCTCATTTCGTCGGGCATCTACGGCTACCCGGACGACAAGGCGATGGAAGTCGCAATCGACGAAATCAAGAAGTTTTTGGACTCCAACGAAATGGATGTCTATATCGCATTGATAAGCAAACGAAAACTCAAAATCAGTCGCGAATTGATTGATGACGTGTCCGATTATATCGATGAAAACTATGAGGACGAGAGCAAACAGTTTCAGTTTATCAATCTCATCGAAAACAACTATGAGGAAAGTGGCTCCAAGTTTAGTAAAACGATAAGACATAGTAAGTGCCCGGGGTATGCGAGCGAGTCTATTTTTGCTTCAAATATATCCCTTGTCGACGTGCTTTCAAAACTCGACGATACGTTTGCGGTAACCCTTATGAAACTCATTGACGCAAAGGGTATGACCGACGTGGAGTGCTACAAAAAAGCAAACGTCAGCAAACAGACATGGTATAAGATTATGAACGAAAAGGATTATAAACCTAGCAAAAACACGGTTTTATCCTTCGCTATTGCGCTCGAACTCGATATCAATGAAACAAAACATCTGCTCCAAACGGTAGGATTTTCTCTGTCGAAAAGCAATAAATTCGACGTCATCATCGAATATTTCATCGAGAACGAGAAGTACGATATTCATCTCATCAACGAAATGTTGTTTGAATTTGATCAATCTTGTCTTGGTTTGTGAGAGTAAACCGTCGATTGACCTCAAATTCAATCCCGCGTTATATAATGTGGTCGTAAGGAAATCTTGCGACTACATTTTTTTAAAGGAGAATAACTATGGGAAACAACGTGACTGAACTCGTATTCATTTTAGACAAAAGCGGCTCTATGGCAGGCGCAGAAAACGACACTATCGGCGGTTTCAACGCTATGATAGATAAACAAAAATCGGCGGAAGGAAAAGTGTACGTGAACACTGTCTTTTTCTCGAATTTCACCGAACTCGTGCACGATAGAAAGACTATCGAAGAAATCGAGCCCTTGACCGAAAAGGACTATCGTGTGGGCGGTTGTACCGCACTTTTCGACGCAATCGGTAGCACTATCGAGCATATAAGCAATATACACAAGTACGCTCGTCCCGAAGACGTCCCCGAACGCGTTATGTTCGTCATTACCACCGACGGCTACGAAAACGCAAGTCGTAACTATCGCGCGGCAGAAGTCAAACGTATGATAAGCGAAAAGGAAGAAAACGGCTGGGAGTTTTTGTTCTTGGCGGCAAACATCGACGCGGTCGAAACCGCCGAAACTATAGGCATCAAGAAAAACCGCGCAGTCAACTACGGCGTCAAAGAAGACACCAACGCTATCTATGAAGAAATCGGCGAAACCATCTGTTCGTACACCCTGAACGACGGAATCCCCGCCAACTGGGCAAGAACTACGGAAGAAAGGTTGAGAAACAGAAGAGTCGAAAAACCCGACGTGCTGTAATCGCCGTCAATTCAGGCAAAAAATTCCGTGGTTGAACGCTTTGTTGTGAAGGCCTTTTGCACTTGTAGTAGGGGAGCAAAAAGCACCGCAACTGTGGAATTTTTTGTATAAAGTAGAACAGGAAAAAGCACTGCGACGGCAGTGCTTTTTCAATGATATACGCTTTGCGTATGATATATTTACTCCGTCCCCGGAGATTTCCACGCTACGCTCGGAAAGGCAAGTTTTTTGCATAAAAACGAGGGAATTTCGGGGAAAATGTGATATAATAATACTATAATTAAAGAAAAGTGAAAAAAATTTTATGCAATTATGCAAAAACGATTGACATAATTTCAGGGGTTTGCTATTATTACTCACGAAGAAAAGGTTCTCCTTTCACCGTGAGCAGAGCGAAACGGTTTCCGAATTTGACAAAATTCCTGCGTATGGCAGGGTTTGCTTTGAGGTGTTGGAGAATGTCGTAATGCTCTCCGACACTTTTATTTTTGTCGGAGTATAATGGATAAAGTTCACAAAGCGTTCCGTAAGAAAATCGGAAAGGGGGTATATGAAAGAACTTATCATCAACGAAAAAATTCGTGACAAAGAGATCCGTCTTATCGACGAAGACGGAGCGCAACTCGGCACTGTCAGCATCGGCGAAGCGCGTCGCATTGCGGAAGAAAAAGGGCTCGACCTTTGCAAAATGTCCGCAGACGGCGTAACTCCCGCGACCTGCAAACTCATGGACTACGGCAAATACCGTTACGACAGGTTGAAGAAGGAGAAAGAGGCGGACAAAAACCAAAAAACCGTCGAAGTCAAAGAAATCAGATTGTCGGCAACCATCGACGTCGGTGACGTAACTCGTCTTGCAAAACAAACCGCAAAGTTCCTTGCAGGCGGAAACAAAGTCAAAGCGTCGATAAGATTGAAAGGTCGCCAACAAGCACGTCCCGAACTTGCGGTAGAAGTCATCAACGACTATATCGAACTTGTCGGAGAGTGCACAGTCGAAAAGAAACCCACTCAGGAAGGCAGAAATATCTATACGATACTCGCCCCTGTAAAAGTCAAGAAATAAAAGGAGAACTACTATGCCTAAGCAAAAAACACATAGCGGAGCAAAAAAACGCTTTAGAAAGAGCGCGAACGGTCACTACAAAGCGGATCACAGCGGTCACGATCATATCTTGACCAAGAAGACCACCAAGAGAAAGAGAGGTCTCCGTAAAGCCCAATATATGGATCACACCAAAGAAGCAGAACTCAAGAGACTTTTGCCCTACGACTAAGGAGATTGAACTATGAGAATTAAAAGAGCAGTTAACGCAGTAAAGAAACGCAGAAAAATAATGAAACAAGCCAAAGGCTACTACGGTGGAAAGCATCGTCTTTATCGTATAGCCAAACAACAAGTTATCCGCAGCGGATACTATGCGTACGTCGGCAGAAAAAACAAAAAACGCGACTTCAGACAACTCTGGATTGCACGTATCAACGCAGGCGCACGTCTCAACGGTTTGAGCTACTCCGTCCTTATGCACGGTCTTAAAGTCGCAGGCATCGACCTCAACCGCAAGGTTCTCTCCGAAATCGCAATCAGCGATCCTCAAGCGTTCACCGCACTTTGCAATCAAGCAAAAACGGCGCTCGGCAAATAATGATAACTCGGTGCGGTATTGACAAAATACCGCACTTTTTTTTGGAGTAGATGCACGAAATCATCACCTCGTCCCAAAATCAGTACGTGAAGGAAGTACGTTCCTTGGCGACAAAAAAGTTCCGCGATAAGTCGGGACTTTTCGTCGTTGAAGGGGGAAATATCTTCAAGGACTTGCCGAAGGGTATCGAGGCGGAATATATCCTTGCAACCACCGAAAGACAAGCAGAGGTGGAAAATTTGCTTGTCTATACGCGCGCACGGGTGTATTATGTATCTGACGGAATTATGAAATCCCTCTCGGACACGGTCACGCCTTACGGCATTATCGCTGTTTTGAGAAAACCCGAAAATCAATTCCGTTTGCCTACGGGCAACGCCCTTCTTCTCGACGGAGTATCGGACCCCGGGAATATCGGCACGATTATCCGCACCGCCGCGGCAAGAGGTTTTCAAGACGTATACCTTTGCGACTCGGCGGACGTCTATTCCCCGAAAGTCGTGAGAGCAACTCTCGGCGGACTCTTCAAAGTCAACCTTTACGAAATCGACGAAGCGCAAGCGGAAATTCTGCTTGATGGCACCAATAGTGCGGTGCTCGATATGGACGGAGAAGACTTGACGACGGCAAATATCTCGTCACCCGTACTTTTCGTCGCGGGGAGCGAGGCACACGGAGTCAGACAAAACTTTTCGGACAGAGCAAAGCGCGTGCTTTCCCTGCCCATGAAAAACAACGTAGAATCACTAAACGTGGCGGTCGCTACGGCCGTTGCGATGTATCAAACCAAAGGAGAATAATATGAGCGGTCACAGCAAATGGCACAACATACAGCAAAAGAAAGGCAAAAGCGACGCAGCACGCGCCAACGTTTTTACCAAAATTGGTCGTGAAATCGCAGTCGCAGTCAAGGCGGGCGGTCCCGATCCCAATAGCAATAGCAAACTTCGCGACGCTATCGCAAAGGCAAAAGACAACAATATGCCTAACGACAACATCGCTAGAAGCATAAAGAAAGCAAGCGGAGAACTCGGCTCGATCAACTACGAAGAAAACAACTACGAAGGTTACGGCGTAGGCGGAACCGCTTTCATCGTCGAAACCCTCACCGACAACAAGAATCGTACCGCAGGCGACGTCCGTCACCTTTTCGACAAGTTCGGCGGAGCAATGGGCGTTACCGGTAGCGTTTCCTTCATGTTCAAGCGCAAAGGTATCATCACGATCGCAAAGAGTGACATCGAAGAAGACGATCTTATGATGCTCGCACTCGACGCAGGCGCAGAAGACATTAACTCCGAAGACGACGAAGTGTTTGAAGTCATCACCGCACCGAACGATCTCCAACCCGTTCGTGAAAACCTCGCAGGTAATGGCGTGAAAATCCTGTCCGCAGAAGTGGATATGATCCCCGACACCGAAGTCACTCCCACCGAAGAGCAACAAGCGACTCTTCTCAAAATGATTGATAAACTCGAAGAACTCGACGACGTCCAAAACGTGTATCACAACGCCGTCATCACCATCGAATAATCAAATTATACCAAAATATTAAAGTCAACAAAATGTGAAATATTTTTCACATTTTGTTGACTTGCGTGATAAACGGGATTATAATCATATCGAAATATGGTAGACGTAGCAGAAATTTGCAAATCAGCCAAAAAGGCGTCATATGAAATCGCAGGGTATAGCGGAGAACAAAAAAATCAAATGCTCACCGCAATTTCCGCTTGTCTTGAAAAAGACGAAAACGTTGCGATACTAAAAAACGCGAATGCGATTGACGTTGAGTTTGCTCGTGAAAACGGCAGAAATGAAACTTTCATCGACCGCCTTACTCTCAATGATAAGCGTATTGCAACTATGATTGAAGGTTTGAAGCAAATCATCGCCCTTCCCGACCCCGTCGGTGAAGTCGTTGAAGATTACGTCGTCCCCAGTGGTATTGAAATCACAAAAGTCCGTGCACCTCTTGGAGTCATCGGCATAATATACGAGGCTCGTCCCAACGTCACCGTAGATGCGGCGGCGCTCTGCCTGAAATCGGGCAACGGAGTCGTTTTGCGCGGTGGCAAAGACGCAATCAATTCCAATCGCGTGCTTTATTCGATTATGAAAGACGCAATAGAATCCGTCGGACTTGACGGCGACTGCGTGCAATTCATCGACGATATATCGAGAGATGCGTCCGCCGTTATGCTCGAGCAGGAAGGTAGTGTTGACGTAGTTATCCCGAGAGGCGGTGAAGGACTGAAAAAGTTTGTGCTTGCCCACGCAAAGATGCCCGTCATCGCATCGGCAGGCGGAAATTGCCATATCTACGTCGAGAAGAATGCGGATATTGATACTGCGGTGAATATCATCGTCAACGCAAAGGTGCAACGTCCGTCGACTTGCAATGCGGTTGAGCATATTCTCGTGGATAGGGAAATCGCAAACGTGCTTATTCCCGCCGCATGCGAAGCATTGAAAGTGTTCAACGTGGAAATAATAGGGGACGAAACTTCTCGCAAAATCTACGATATGGGAGTCGCCACGGACGATGATTACAAAACTGAATTTCTCGACTACAAACTTTCTTTCAAGGTTGTGGACGGAATCGAAGAAGCGGTCGCAATCATCAACGCAAACGGCACTTCTCACTCAGAGGCAATCATCACCAAGGATGAGAAGAAACAAGAATATTTTGCAAAATACGTAGATGCGGCGGCGGTGTATTTCAATGCATCGACACGCTTTACGGACGGATTTGAATTTGGACTCGGTGCGGAAATGGGCATTTCCACTCAAAAACTGCACGTCAGAGGCCCGATAGCACTCAAAGAATTGACCTCCGTCAAGTACGTGGTCAAAGGACATGGCGAGGTCAGAAGGTAATATGGAAAAGAGAATTTACTTCGATTATGCGGCAACAACACCGCTCTCGGACGAAGCGTTCGAGGCGATGCGTCCATATTTCACCGAAATTTTCGGAAACGCAAACAGCCAACACGCTTACGGTCGTGACGGCGCGGCGGCACTCTTGCAAGCAAGAGAAACGGTTGCTTCTTGCATAGGCGCAAAACCCGGTGAAATTTACTTCACGTCCTGTGGCACCGAAGCGGACAACTGGGCAATCAAAGGCATAGCCTTTGCGCATAGAGATAAAGGCAACCATATCATAACCACCAAGATTGAACACTCCGCAATCTATACAAGTTGCAAACAACTCGAAGGCTACGGCTTTGAAGTCACCTATCTTGACGTAGACGAAGAAGGTTTCGTCTCTCCCGAAGCGCTCGAAAACGCTATCACGGACAAAACCATTCTTGTCAGCATTATGTTCGCAAACAACGAAGTCGGCACAATCGAGCCTATAAAAGAACTTGCGGAAGTCGCGCACAAGCACAAAGTGCTTTTCCATACGGATGCCGTTCAAGCAACGGGCGCGGTGCGCTACAACGTGAAAGATTTGGGAGTTGATATGTTGTCCTTCTCGGGACACAAATTCTACGGTCCCAAAGGTGTGGGCGGTCTTTACGTCCGCAACGGCGTGAAAATCGACAAGCATATGGCGGGCGGTGAGCAGGAAAGAGCGCACAGAGGAGGCACGTCCAACGTCCCCGCAATCGTCGGCATGGCGAAAGCACTCGAAATCGCAATCCGCGACCTTGACAAGAACAACGAATACGTATCATCCCTTCGCAATCGCTTTGTGGAAAAAGTGCTTGCATCCGTCGATGAAATCTACTTCAACGGTCCGAAACAAGACAAATTCGACAAACGCTTGCCAAATAACGCAAGTTTCAGTTTCAGATACATCGAGGGTGAGAGCATTTTGTTCTCTCTCGATATAGCGGGTGTATGCGCATCGTCGGGCAGTGCATGCTCGTCGGGTAGCCTTGAGCCCAGCAGAACTTTGCTTGCAATAGGCGTCCCCGTCGGTATCGCACACGGCACGATACGTTTCACTTTCGGCAAGCATAACACCGTCGAAGACGTGGACTACGCAGTCGAACAACTCGTCGCAATCGTGGGTAGACTCCGCGCGATGTCGCCTTTGTACAAGCCCGCGAAAAACGGCGAATTGAAAACCATAAAATAAATTTCAGGAGCATATATATGTACAACGAAAAGGTAATAGAAGTCTTCAAAAATCCGCAAAACGTCGGTGAAGTCGAAAACTACAACGCAATCGGCACCGTCGGAAACGAAACCTGCGGTGATATTATGCAAATCACTCTCTTGATTGAGAACGATATAATCAAAGATGCCAAATTCAAAACTTTCGGTTGCGCCGCTGCAGTTGCATCGAGTTCAACCGCAACGAGTATGATTATCGGCAAAACCATCGAAGAAGCACTTCAAATCAAAAACGAAGACGTCATTGAAGCCCTCGAAGGTCTTCCCCCTCAAAAAATCCATTGTTCAGTGCTTGCGGAAGAGGCGATCAAACTTGCCGTCGAAGACTATCGTGCAAGACAAGCAAGAGGAGAAATTTAACTCGACTCCAATCGGTGTTTCAATTCACCATAAAACTTATATAGAACAAAACTCTCTGCCCAATTTCCACAATGGAGTCGGGCAGTTTTATTTGCACAAGGTTACGCACTCGCACTTCAAGAATGACATATGAAGTCGCTAAAACATCTAACTTGTCATTGCGAGGAGCAATGCGACGTGGCAATCTACTGAAAAACGCCATATGAATAATGTTGCCGTTTTGCGCTTGCGAGATTCCCACGCTTTGCTCGGAATGGCATATGGTTTGTGGCGGAGCGGTGGAATAGAGCCGTTGCTTAATGGAAAATCCGCCACCGTGTTTAGATAGGTATAATTAGGAATTTTTCTAATTAGCATCTTAAGAGAAAAAAGAACCATACTCAAGAGTGTAATCGCTCAAGGGTATGGTTTTTACTTTGACTTATTTATTCTCCTATAAATCTATCCTTTAGATTATTAAAACATGATGTCGCAGATACTTCATCTTGTGGAATAGACAAATTATTTATCTGCGCTTAAACGCCACAAGTTCGGGATTTTCGCCGTTTTCGTCGTAGGAGCAAACAAGCAAAAAATCCAAACCGCCGGCAAGCCCAAAACAACGCCCGAAATCCGTTTCCAACTGGGTGCCAAGATAGGTTGCGTTGTCCTTCAAAAACTTTGTCTTTTGTCCGTTGGGCAAGGTATACTCCAAATTGATAAATTCGCCGGCAAGCACGTTTAAGTTTTCCACAGTAGGCAAACCTTCCGCCCGCAACAACACGTTAAACTCCTGCACAAGCTTACGTTTAAACTGCTCGAAAGCGTCTTTTCCGCCCAAATCGACGTATCTTTTCCACACGTCAAGGGTGTAGTCGCCGTCGGCATAACACCATTTGCAGTAATCGTGGTTGGTCAAACCGTCCTTTTCGTGGCTGAAAGTGCCTTCGTCAAGTGGCATACCGCAACATTGACAAACCAGATTATTGTTGTCGCCCAGCAACCTGTTGATGGATACGCCAAAAAGGTTAGAAAGCAGTTTTAGCGTTTCCGTGTTAGGGATTGTTTCGCCTGTTTCCCAGCGTGACACTGCCTGCCTTGTTACAAAAACCTTTTCGGCAAGCTCGTCTTGCGAAAGTCCATGTTGCTTGCGAAGTTGCAAAATTACGTCTTTTGTTTCCATGATAACACCAAGCTTGATAATTACGTTGTCCGCCAAAAGTATATTGGCAAGTAAATGTAAAGCACTGTTTGTTGATTGTATGTATCTTAGCATCAAATTGTACGCAGCACAAGCAACTTCTTGTTGCTTTTTTAGCTTGACAACACAAAAGATTGCAACGGTACGGTGTTTTTGCAACAATTTGAGAAAAGTAAAGGCATAAAAAAGTGTGCAGTAACTGATGTGTATACTAAAAGTTAGACACTTTGCGGTGGATTTTTTTGTTGAGAGAGTTTGATTTTAGAAGTTGCGTGCGGTGGTGACGGACTCAAAATCTCCTGCAAGCACCATGTTTTCATAGCGGTAGACAGAATATTTTCTGTCCGCATTTTCCGCTTTTATTCCCTCGATTGCTCCGATCATGACGTTTTCGACGGTGTCCGCAGAATCACTATCCTTGCAGTAGTAGACGTAGACGAAGTAGTAGACGTCGCTATCGGTCTTTTCACCGAGAATGGAACTCGACACATTCACGCCTTTGAGGGAGGGATCAGTGTAAGGCACGAGAGTTTCACCCGTCACGACGCGGTAGCCGTTTTCGGACAGGCGGTCGGTCAGATTGTGCTCGGTCATGCCGTACTTCATGCAACCCACGAAAGTGAATAGCACTGCGACGAGTAGGACGATTGAAATTGTGATTAGCACGCGCTTTTTCATACTTATATGATACGATTTTGCGTCCTTTATGTCAAGAGATTTTAATTTTTGGATAATACGAACAGAATTGCGCACGCTAACTGCGGAGGAAATTATGAAAAGAATACTCATTGGCGCAGTCGTCGGAATGATGACTGCGGTCGCATTGCAAGCCCCTAACGGCAAAAAGTGTTTCAGAAAGGCGAAGAAAGCCGTGCTGAACAAAATCGAAGACGTGCTCGATTAGCACGAAAGGGAAAAGCGGACTTGTCAGTCCGCTTTTCACAAAAATAAGAGGGGTTATTATGAACGAATTAAATCATCGAGTATTCGACGTTTAATCCATTTTCTTCGTTTGCCCATTTGATGAAGTCGATGAGAGAGGAGGATGAGACTCCGAATCCCATATTTTCGATGCCTTCCGCGACGAGTTTCGACTCCACAACTCCGACGACTTTTCCATAGCGGTTGATCATAGGACCGCCCGAATTGCCGCTGTTGATTGCGGCATCCGTCATGATGAATTTGCCTGCGCCCCAGTTGCTGATTGTGAAGTCGTTTTTGGACACGATGCCCGCAGACATACTGAGTCCGATACCTTGGGGATTGCCAACGATTGCGATTTCGTCACCGATAGTTACGTTTGCCGACGGTTCGATTGAGAGTCCCGCTTTTCCGCCGTTCTTGGTGAAATCGGGCGCACTGCCGACAAATTCGCAAATTGCAAGGTCGGGTTGGTTGGTTGCGTCGGTGGAAACGACGACTTTTTCGGGGGTTTGGAACATGTATCCGCCTGTGTAGACGGTGTAGGTTTCTTGATAAGTGCCGACTGCTACGACTTTCAAATTGTAGACGGTTTCATCGTCGCTTTCTTCAAAGTAGCAAGTGATAGACTCGTGAGCGTGCATACTTCTATCCGCAAGGTTGCCGTTTTTGAGCCAAGGAGTCATGACGACGTGGGCGTTGGTAATGAGATAGATTTTTTCTTCGTTTCCGATGACAAACCCGGAGGCAGTGCCCGCTGACGCGTCGTGTTGAGAAGAGGACGAAGTGGAGCAGTTGACGACCGCAACGTATTGAATATAGTTTTCCGCAATGATTTCAGAAACTGCGACTGTCAGAAGGTCTGCCGCTTTTTCGCCTGCGATTTGGGTGACGTCTTTGAGAATGTCGCTATCGTTGATTGAGTCGGATATTGCGTCGTAGTATTGACCTTTCATGGTGTCCGCGATAGATGCGGAATACTCTGAGGCGATTTCGTTTTTCAAGGATGACAAAACGATCACGTTCACGATGACCACAAGACACATAAACACCGCCACGCATATGGTGATTATAGTCAGGCGATTCATCTGCGAATGTTTGGGATCGCGACCGTCGGGGGTGTGGTATAGTGGCGTTTTGCCGTTTCCGTTGCCCGAAGGCTCGTCGAAGAAATTATCAAATTCGTCCATTGGAATATGACCTCTTTATCGTATTGAGTCAATTATTTGGCCGATTAGTTAAATTACTATTAAAACAGTTTACTTTTTATATATATTGCGCTCGCACGCGCTTTAATTAAATACGCGCGCCGTTCCCCATAAATATTGACAAAAAATAGTACATATATTAAAATAGTATCGTAATAAAGATTTAGAGGAGAACTATGTCCGTTTACTTTTGCGACACCGATAGCGAACTTTGGTATACGACCGCACGCGCGCTTGATATAAAAGTCATCGGCATGCCGTATACGATTGATGGCGTTGAGAAAATGTACGACCTTGGTGAAAGCACCGACTTCGTAAGTTTTTTCAATAGAATGAAGGATGGTGCGACCGCCATCACGTCGGGACTTAACGAAGATAATTACATCGAGATATTCGAGCCATATTTCAAGGCGGGCGAAGATATATTGTACGTGGCGTTTTCGTCGAAGATGTCCGGCACTTTCGCACCCATGCAATCCGCAGTCGACAAACTCTCGGCAAAATATCCGTCTGTGCGTTTCAGAAAATTCGATACGCTCAGTATCTGCATGGGGACGGGACTTCAAGTCTATCTCGGTGCAAAAAAATTCAAGGAAAACGGCGGAGATATCGACGCCACTTATTCCTATCTCGAATCAATCACGGGGCATGCGGCAATCTACTTTGTCGTGGATGATCTCAAATATCTCGCAAGGGGCGGACGTCTTTCACCGAATAAGGCGAAATTCGGCAACCTTATGCAAGTGAAACCCATTCTCAACGTCGGCGATAGCGGTGAAATCGAAGTGTTTGCAAAACAACAAGGTTTCAAAAAAGCGGTTTCGTTTATGTTGCAGGAATTCAAGAAAAAATACCGTGATATAGACGGCGCACCCATCACGATTGTCAGCGCAAACAACGACTCGGCAGCCGCAGAAATCAAAAAGAGCGTGAGCGAATTTGCGCCCAATGCGGAAATTTGGGAGCAACCTATCGGTCCCGTCATCGGTGCGCACTGCGGTCCGGGCACCGTCGGTATAATCTTTACCGCAGTTTCAAGATAATGAAAAAACTCCTTTTCGCCGTGGTGGCGGTTATATTATGTGTCGTTTCGTTTTGCGCTTGCAACGGGACGGCGCATTCTTTTGTTTTCGGCACCTTTCTCGAAATCGACTATGAAGGACTGAAAAATCCGTCCGACGACGTCGAAAATTATTTCGATATGCTCGAGCAGTGGTTGTCCCCGACGGTCGCGGGCAGTTTCATCAATCAAATCAACTCCGCAAAAGCAGGGGAGTCGATTTGGTGCAACGACGCGGTCATGGAAATCATGAAAACGGCTGAAAAGGTCTATCGTCTGTCGGGCGGAGCATATGACCCGTCCGTCTATCCGCTCGTGAGATTGTGGAATTTCAGTGGCGACTTGTATTCGACCGTCCTTGCAAAACAACCGCCTACGGACGAGGAAATCCAAAATGCAAAACAACTCGTCGGGCTTGATAAGGCTTTCACTATCGACTACGAGAAAAACACGATAACCAAAAACGCAGGCTACGACGGCGCAATGCTCGACTTCGGCGGAGTCGCAAAAGGGTATGCTGTGGATAAAGCGGAAGACGGAATTGACTGCAAAGCGCTTATCAATCTCGGCGGAAATATCGTCGCTTGCAACAAGTCGTATACCATTGGCATAGGCAATCCGAGAGAGAGCAATACGTCCTATTTCGGCAGTCTGACCATTCAAAGCGGTGAGTGTATTTCGACAAGCGGGGACTATGAAAGATACTATGAATATGAAGGTGTGAGATATCACCATATTATCAATCCGTTTAGCGGTCGTCCGTCGGATAGCGGAGTGATTTCGGTCAGTGTCATCACCTCGGACGGTGCGCTCGGCGATGCGGTCGCAACGGCGGTTTTGGTGCTTGGAGCAGATGCGGGTGTCGAACTTCTAAAAAGTCTATCTCTTCGTGCGGTGGTCATATCTTCCGACTTGAGTTACCGTGTCGTCGGAAACGTTGATTTTGCAAAAAAATAACTTTATCATTGCATATACGTAGGTTAAAATGCGGAATGAGTTGAAATCCAACTTCAAAAAGATTTTCAAAAAAGGGGACTTGATACTCCTTGCCGTCTTTCTCGTTGCCGTGATTTTGACAATAGTTTTTGCTGTCGGCGGGGACGACGACGTCGTCCAAATCTTCGTTGACGGACAACTCAAATATGAAATAGGGCTTGACGCTAATACCGAAATTTCCTTGCTCGACGGTGAAATGATTGTCGTCGTCAGGGACGGTAAAGCGTGGGTTGAATATAGCAACTGCGCCGAGCAACTATGCGTGAATAATACACCCTTGTCATCGTCGGGCGGTATGATAGTCTGTCTGCCTAACAAGGTCGTCGTCAAAGTCGTTGAAAAGGAGGTGGACGCAATAACGTGAAAACCTCAACGAAGAAAATCGCACTCTCGGGGATTATGCTTGCACTTGCGCTCATACTATCCATTGTCGAGAGTTATATCCCGCCTATCGTGCCAATGTTGCCGTATGCAAAAATCGGACTCACCAACGTCGTGCTTCTTGCGTGTTTCTTGCTCGTCGGTGTGTTTGAAGGATATGCGGTGTTGCTTTTGAAGTGCTTGCTTGCCGCAGTTTTCGCAGGCAACTTCTCAATGCTCATCTGGTCGGTTCCCTCATCTCTTGTCGCATACACAGTTATGGTGCTCCTATTCAAGACCAAAGTTTTCTCGACGGTCGGACTGTCCGTTGCGGGGGGTATGCTCCACAACTTCACGCAAATTCTCGTTGCGACGATAGTCGTAGGCACGTCCGTGTTTTTCTATCTGCCGTATATGCTCCTTGCGGGCGGAATGGCAGGATTTGCCACGGGTATAATATGCCATTTCGCAGTCGAAGGCTTGAAACCGAAACTCACTAAACCCGAAACCGCAACCAATGATGACAACGAAACCGATGAAAGTTGTATTTCGGATAACACCGAAACGTATGACGTCGCAAACGAAATCGAAACAAACGTCGCAGAAGAAAATATCAAAAACGAAATCACTCAAAGTGACGAAAAAGAATAATCACAAAGAAATCACAATTCAAATCTGATGTTGAAATAAAAAAACGGGAAGAGAAGTCTTCCCGTTTTTTGTGGTGTAGTTTAACCGAATAAGAATACGCCGAGCGATGAGAACAACCACATCACGAGTCCTGCGAAAAATCCTACTATCGCAAAGAAGAAGGAGAGTCTTGCAAGTCCTTTGTGCGTGTTTGCGCCGGCGACAGAGAGAATCACACCGACAAACGAAGTCGCAAGTGCGACGGATGAGAATATCTTGGTGAGAGAAGCGGTGGTTTGATTTTCGGGGACCATGCCTTCCATATTGAAGAAGAGCATAAACACGGAGAGTGCCGCGAAAACGAATGCGACGGCTGTGAGTCCGAGTCCGACGAAAAGCACTATCGAGCGTGCTTTCATATTTGAATACACTTGATTTTGGTCTGCCATTTTTTTATTTTTGCGCTTCTTTTTGTCGTTTGATTTGTTTTGTGAATCTGTTTTCGGTGCGTCTTCAACGGGAAAAACGTCGTCGTGCGAATTGTCTGAAAAGACGTCGTCGACGGGGGTTTTATCCGTCGTGCTCACTGCGGAATCGTTGATGTTGTTTTCTTCGCTTAAGTTACTACTCATACTATCATTTTAATATGTAGCACGGCGATTGTCAACAAAGAATGTTAAAACCCTGAATTTAGGTTGGGTAGGTGCAGGAGTAGACGTCGAAGCCTCCGAAAGACGCGCGAGTTACACCGTTTGACGACGATGACGAAAACAAGATTTGCACTGCTTTTGAAGCGGGTAAAATCAGGGGAGAAATAACGCTATTCGGAAGGGCGGAAAGCACTCCTTTTTCGGTGGATAGCAAATAGAAATCGTCGCCGTTTTTCGCAACGAAAATCAAAGAGTTTTTGTTCCGAAGAAAAGTCGAAACGGAGTCGAAAACAAGGGTATTATCAATGGTTGAAATCAGGTCGAGATGCTTGCAAAACGTGAGAGTTTTTCCGCTTGCGACAAGGTCGAAACCGTCTCCGTTGTTAATAATAACACCGTTTGAAACACCGTCAATCGTCTTTCTGTCGCTCAAAGAAAAGTCGTTTGAAAGGGTGGAAAGGACAATCTCTTTTTCTCCTTTCAGCAGCAAGGTGAGTTTTGAATCGGTCAAATCGCCTACGCTTTCAATTTGCAGTAACGAAAGTTTATCAAGCGAAAACGCAGTGCTAAAACCTGAATTGAGTTCAAAACTATATCCGTAGACGTCTTGCTCCGACGACGTTATCACAAGATATTTACCGCCCGAAAACACCACCTTTTCAATGGTCGTCCCTCTTGTTTTCGTGACATAGGGAGAGCGTTGCTCTTTCACCGAGTCGAGATATTCAGAGAAGTGCAAATAGCCGTCCGCAAGTGAAAATGACGTCAGAGAATTTCCGTGAAGATAGAACGTGAAATCGTCGGCATACGCAAGTGTGGTTTTTGCACTCAATTCACCGCTCAAAGAAAAGACGGATAGGGTTACGCTTTCGCTTTCTTTCGTTGCAAGCGCTACACCCTTTTCGGAGAGTTTTGAGTCAAGGTATTCGCCGTCCGAAATCTTGTCTACGAATTGCAATTTTTCGTCCTTGAAAAACGCTAAATGCAACCCTTTTTCTCGTAGGTCGTATTCGACGGAGTCCGAATTGAAAAATACGAAATTCACGTTTCCGACCGTGACAGCGCCTTTGAAAAAATCGTCGCCTTCCCCGCCTACGTGCGATACCGTCACGCCGTTGATGATTTCCGCTTTTCTTGGTAGCGTGGTGTAAAACGGCACGTGTGGAGGGGTGGGTTGAGAAACGTCGCTATTTGCGGGGGTATCGTCCGTTTTGACGACTGCGTCCGCAGTGCCGTCCGCCTTTTTGAAAACTGCGTCGTAGAGAAGATAACTCCCTATCGCTACGGTAAGCAGCAGGACTATGGCAAGCCATTTTGCTACGGTTTTTTGTTTGAGCATAATTCACCTCGCCTTATGCTATCACGAATTATGCCGAGAATTTTTCCGTTGGTGTCGGTTTCAAGACTTCGCATGGGCGGGGAGTGTAGGGCGGAAGATATTGCGCTTTGCAAAACGGATATATCTTCCTGCAACACGACAAACCCGCCGTATTCGATGGCGACGTCCGCATTCAAGAGTTGGTCTCCGCGGGAAGCGGTTTTTGGCAGTGGCACGAAAACCGCTCGTTTTTTGAGAGCGGACAACTCGTATAGGGCGGTTGCGCCCGCTCTTGATACTACGACGTCCGCTGTTGCGTAGACGGACGGCATATCGTCGGAGTATTCGACTGCGCGGTAGTTTTCGCGGCCGGGGGGATCGTAGCCTTTCCCGGTGATATGGAAAACGAAATACTTTTCGGTGAGAGCGTTGAGATTTTCAAAGACGAAGTCGTTGAGCGCCTTTGCTCCGCTCGAGCCGCCTACGACGAGAAGTACCGGTTTTTCTGCGTGAAGTTGCTTTTTCATGCTCTTTCCCGAAAATAATTCTTTGCGAATGGGCATACCCACGTATTCGCCGTCCGTAGACTTCGGGTTGGCGGTCAGGATTTTTGCGCCGAGCATTTTGCCGATTTTGTTGGACAGTCCGAGAGTCAAATCGGATTCGTGGCACAAAACGGGGATTTTCATTTCTCTTGCCGCTATTACGACGGGGAGCGCTACGTAACCGCCTTTTGAAAAGACGACTGACGGAGATATTGCTTTGAGAATTTTTCTGCTATCCGAAACTGCGGACGAAAGCACGAACGGAATTGAAAGATTGTTCGCAATCGCTCCCATGGAAAAGGAGCGGGAGAGTTTCACACTATTGACGGCGTAGTAATCGACTCCGCAATCTTTGCATAGTCGCTTTTCAAGGGTATCCCCCTTTCCGCCTACGTAGACGACTCGATATTCTTTTTGCAAATCGGGGATGAGTGCGACATTCGGATAGACGTGTCCTCCCGTCCCGCCGCCTGTGAGAAGGATAGTTTTCATTCTTCATATTATGCCCAAAAGAGAGAGAAGTTTACTTGTATTCACAACAAAAATTCGACGGAAGAAGAAGTTCGGTATTGATTTTTGAAAATGACTGTGATAAGATTATCAACAGTATGAATAAGGTGCGCACTCGCACGTTTAGGAGAATTATATGAAACCCGAAAAATTCAAAAGTTTTGATGGAACAGTGCTTCAATGCTATCTTTGGAACGATGTGAAAAACCCCAAAGGTGTTGTTCAAATCTCTCACGGAATGGCGGAACACGCTCGCAGATACGACAATTTCGCAACCTATCTTAACAAGAACGGCTATATCGTTTTCGCAGACGACCACCGCGCTCATGGTCAGACGTCCACCAAGCAGAGTAGTCAAGGCGTGAAAGGATATCACAAGGGCGATATTTATTTCGACACCGTCCAAGACGAAGTCGCTATCACCGCATATCTCAAAGAAAAGTACGGTCTTCCCGTGATTCTTCTCGGACACAGTTACGGCAGTTTCATCGCACAACGCTATCTTGAACTCGACAACGAGGCATCGGGTGTTATTTTGTCGGGCTCGGCGCGTATGGATGCAGCTATCCTTGCAGGCGGTGCGGCACTCAGCAAATTGCAATACAAACTCCACGGCGGAGAAAAGACTGCAAACCTTCTCGACAAACTCAGTTTCGGCAATTACAACAAGCCTTTCAAAGCGGATAAGACGGATTTTGCTTGGTTGTCCAGAGACAAAGAACAAGTCAAGAAGTACATATTCGACGATCAATGCGGATACGTTATGTCCATCGCATTCTTCAACTTCTTCCTGAACGGACTCAAACAAGCCTACAAATCCGAAAACCTTGCAAAAGTCAACAAGGATAAACCTATCGGAATCTTCTCGGGCGACTGCGACCCCGTCGGCGGAAAGAAAGGAAAATTCGTCACCGCGCTTTACGAGCAGTATAAAGGACTCGGTGTGAAAGACGTGACCGTGAAACTCTATCCCGAAGCGCGCCATGAGATTTTGAACGAAATCAACAACGCAGAAGTCTATGCGGACTTCCTTGCAAGAATTAACGAAATGGTGAAATAATCGGTTAGAATATCGAAAAGTTCACAACTGAAAATCCACTTAACGCTCTCAAAAACGGGAGCGTTAAATTTTTTCAATTTGTGCGTCGATGACGCTTGAAATCCACAACATATTGTGATATAATAGCGTTATTATTGTATTTATTATATATCGCGCTCACGCTGCACGATTTAAGAAAGGACGGAAAAATGGCAATTCAAAAGTATACTGCCGGCGACATCAAGATTTTGGAAGGACTTGACGCCGTAAGAAAACGCCCCGGAATGTATATAGGTACAACGGGCAACAAGGGTCTTCATCATATTCTTTGGGAAATCATCGACAACAGCGTCGACGAAGTCGCAAACGGCTTTGGCGACACCGTCAAAATCGAACTCCTCGACAACTGTGTCGCAAGGGTTAGCGACAACGGCAGAGGTATGCCCGTAGACAAACACCCAAAACTCAAAATCAGCGGTGTTGAAGTCATATTCACACAACTCCACGCAGGCGCGAAATTCGACAACGACCAATATTCGTTTTCGGGCGGTCTGCACGGCGTGGGCGCAAGCGTAACCAACGCTCTTTCGGAATGGCTCAAAGTCGAAGTCATGCGAGACGGCAATCTTTACCGTGCGGAATTTTATTCCCCTGAAGTCGGCAACGGCAAAATCAAAAGCGGTGCGGTGAAAACCCCGCTCACTCTTGTCGGAAAGACAAAGGGACAAGGCTCAGTTGTCACTTTCAAACCCGACGAAAGAGTCTTCGGACAAGAGAAATTCAACTATTCGGTCATTGCGGAAAGAATGCGCGACGTCGCCTATCTCAACAAGGGTATGACTATCATCATTCAGGACTTGCGCATACCCCTTGACGGCGGCACCGAGAAAACGGACGTCTTCTGTTTCAAGGGCGGTATTGCGGACTACGTGCAATATCTCAACGAAGGCAAAAACGTGCTTTACGACAAACCTTTGTACGTCGAAGCGAAAGAAAAAAACTTTGAAGTTGCGGTCGCAATTCAACATACGGACGGCTATTCGGAGAGTATTTATAGTTACGTCAACAGCATTCCTACCGCAGAAGGCGGCACTCACGAAGTCGGTTTCAAGAGCGCAGTCACGAGAGTTTTCAACGACTACGCAAGAAAGAACAATATCCTGAAAGAGAAGCAAGCCAATTTGCTCGGTGAAGATTTCAGGGAAGGTATGGTTGCGGTCATAACCGTCAAGATGCAAAACGTGCAGTTTGAAGGGCAGACCAAGGGCAAACTCGGCAACCCCGAAGTCAGACAAAAGGTTGAAAGCCTTGTGGGCGACCAACTTGAAGAGCTTCTTCAAATGCGCGGATACAAGTCCAGTGCGGAAAAGATTATATCCAAGGCAATGGGTGCGGCGCGCACGAGAGAAGCGGCGAAGAAAGCAAAGGATATTGCTCGTCAACAAAACAAACTCAACGGCGCAAATCTCATCGGCAAATTGTCCAGTTGCTCGGGCAGAAACTATTCGATAAACGAATTGTTTATAGTGGAAGGCGACTCCGCAGGCGGAAGTGCGAAACAAGCGAGAGACCGCAGTTTCCAAGCGATATTGCCCTTGCGCGGAAAGCCGTTGAACGTCGAAAAAGCACCCCTTGAAAAGATACTGGCAAACGAAGAAATTTCCACTATCATCAGCGCACTCGGCACGGGTATCGAACCTGCTTTCGACCTGTCCGGACTTCGCTATGACAAAGTCATCATCCTTGCGGACGCGGACCAAGACGGCGCACATATTCGCGCGTTGCTCCTGACGTTCTTCTTCCGCTATATGCGCCAACTCATCACGGAAGGACACGTGTATATCGGTATGCCTCCGCTTTACAAACTGCAAAAGAAGGACGAGATAAGATACTGCTATGACGACGACGCACTTGCGGTTGCGCAAAAGGAAATGGGAAAAACCGCTCTTCTGCAACGTTTCAAAGGTCTTGGCGAAATGAACCCCGAACAACTTTGGGACACCGCAATGGACCCCGCAAAACGCGCACTCACGAGAGTAACGATAGAGGACGCAGCGGCGGCGGATAAGCGTATCACGGTGCTTATGGGGGACGATAGCACGATAAGAAAAGACTATATCTATCAATACGCGGATTTCAACAAGGTTGATTCCTTCAAAGTCAACGGGGAGGATTGATTATGGCGAAACGTAAAGAAAAAGAAATCGTATATAACAGCGTAGTGTACGACGTCGTGTTTGAAGACGTCATGCACAACTCGATGATTCCGTATTCGGAAAACGTCATTCTCGACCGTGCGTTGCCCCGTGTTGAAGACGGTCTGAAACCCGTCCAACGTCGCATACTTTACGCAATGTACGAGATGGGGATAACCCCCGATAAACCCTACAAAAAATGCGCAAGAATAGTGGGCGATTGCCTTGGTAAATATCACCCCCACGGAGATAGCTCTGTCTACGGCGCACTCGTCAGAATGGCGCAACCGTTCAACATGCGTATGAAACTCGTGGACGGACACGGAAACTTCGGCTCTGTCGACGGGGACGGGGCGGCGGCTATGCGTTATACCGAAGCGCGTATGGCACCCCTTGCGCTCGAACTTTTGCGCGACCTTGACAAAGACACTGTTTCTTGGACTCCCAACTTCGACGACAGTCTTGAAGAACCCACCATATTGCCGGGCAGATTTCCCAATCTTCTCGTCAACGGCGCAAACGGTATTGCGGTCGGACTTGCGACGAATATTCCCACTCACAACATGGCGGAGAGTATCGACGCAGTCGTTGCGATGATTGACAATCCGAATATCACCACCGCAGAGCTGTTGCAAGTACTCAAAGGACCGGATTTCCCGACAGGCGGATTTATCATTCCTGTGGATAGTCTTGAAAGCATATACGAAACGGGCAAGGGCAGAATTAAAATTCGCGCACGCTACCACCTCGAAGACGATGACAACGGCAAGAAAAACGTCATCATCACCGAACTTCCGTATCAGGTCAACAAGGCGGAACTTCTCACCCGCATTGCAGACTTGAGAGAAAACAATAAAGAGCTTTTGTCGGGCATTAGCGACATAGTTGACGAAAGCGATAAGACGGGTATGAGAGCGGTCATCAAACTCAAGAAGGACGCTCCCGTCGAAAAGATACTTGCATTCTTGATGAAGAAGTCCAACCTTGAAATCGGCTACTCCGTGAACATTGTCGCAATTGCGAACGGCAAGCCTGAACAGTTGGGACTGAAAGATATTTTACGCTATTATATAGCGTATCAGCGCGAAATCATTGTGCGTAGAACCACTTACGACTTGAAAGCGGCAAAGGCAAGAGCGGAAATCGTCAAAGGTTTGCTCGTTGCAATTCGCAATATCGACGAAGTCATCGCAATCATCAAGTCGTCCGAAACCACCGCAAAAGCGAAAGCGACTCTCCGTGAGCGTTTCGATTTGAGCGACGAGCAGGCGCAAGCGATACTCGATATGCGTTTGAAAGCACTCGCAAGACTCGAAGTAGGCAAACTCGAAGAAGAGCTTGCTTCCCTTGAAAAACTCATCGCAAAACTCAGTGCAATACTGAATAGCAAAACCAAACAATACGCGGTCATCAAAGACGAAATCCTTGAAATCAAAAAGAATAATCCGTCCAAGCGTATGTCCGTCATTTTGAGTGCGGACGACGCAAACAAGGTGGAAATTCCTACCGCGGAAGAAGCGATAGCCTATCGTGAAGGCATCTTCGTCACAAACAATGCGGGACTCATCCGCTTCATGTCTCAAAAGAGTTACGCACTCGCACAAAAGGATATGTCCGCATATGGTGAAAACGAATTGCCCAAACAAGTGCTCGAAGTCAACAACAAGGGCGACTTGTATGCATTCACAAATCTCGGCAATCTCGTCAAAGTGGACGTCACTTCACTTCCCGAAAAGAGATGGAAAGAGAAGGGCGTAACACTCGGCTCTCTCAATGCGGAAGTAGTGCCCGGAGAATATCCCGTCAAGTGTTTCTTCTTCCCGTCCACACCCGTCGGAGAGTTCATGTTCTTCACGAAACAAGGGGCGGTGAAACGCACCGACGTCAGCGAATTTGCATCCGCAAGGCCTTTCTCGTCCGCAATCATACTTGCAGAGAAAGACGTGCTTTTGAACGTCGAAATCGTGGACGACGAGAAGAACGTGCTCGAAGTCACCGAAGATGGTCAATGCCTTGTGTATAGTCCCATCGAAGTGCCCATTCAAGGCAGAAAGGCAGGGGGAGTCAAGGGCGTGAAACTCAACGACGGCGACTCCGTTGCATACGGCGGACTCATTGAAGAAGAAGGAGAAATCGTCGTTGTCACCACGACAGGTTATATGAAGAGAGTCATATCTTCCACTCTCGATCCGTCGTCGAGATACCTAAAAGGCGTGAAACTCGTCGACCTTGACAAGAGCAAAGTCAAATTCATCGACTCCGTCAAAGAACCCTATGACCTTGCTGTCGTTACGGGCGGTAGGACTCATATCGTCAACACAGAAGACGTGCGCATAGATACGAGAACAACCAAGGGCAAACAACTGTTCAAGACTCCGATAACTTTTGTTACGAGAGTTTGAAACTACTGAAGAATTAAAATTTTTTGGAGATATATTATGAACAAAATCGGTTTTGATCAAAATCTCTACATGGAGAAACAGTCCGAGCACATTCTCGAACGTATCAGCCATTTCGACAAACTTTATCTTGAATTTGGCGGAAAGCTCTTCGATGACTTGCACGCATCGAGAGTCTTGCCCGGGTTCGATAAGGCGGCGAAAATCAAACTCTTGCAAAAACTCAAGGACCAAGCGGAGCTCATCATTTGCATCAATGCAAACGATATTGAGCGCAACAAAATCCGCGCTGATTACGGCATCACCTATGGCAGTGAAGTCGAAAGAATGATAGACAATATCTCGGCAATGGGGATATATATCAACTGCGTAGTCATCACGATGTTCACCGATCAACAAGCGGCAAAAACCTATCAATATAAGCTCGAAAACCGCGGCATAAAGGTGTATATCCACCGTCCGACCAAGGGTTATCCCCACGAAATCGACACTATCGTTTCCGACGAAGGTTACGGCGCAAATCCGTATATCGAAACCTCTCGTCCGCTTGTCGTATGCACGGCGCCCGGTCCCGGTAGCGGTAAACTTGCGACTTGCCTTAGCCAACTCTACCACGAGTACAAGAGAGGTATCAAAGCAGGGTATGCGAAGTTTGAAACCTTCCCCATTTGGAATATACCCCTCAATCATCCCGTCAACGTTGCTTACGAGGCGGCGACTGCGGATCTCAAGGACGTCAACAAAATCGACAACTTCCACCTTGAAGCCTACGGCAAAATCGCAGTCAACTACAACCGCGATATAGAAGTTTTCCCTGTCGTCAGAAGCATTCTTGCAAAGATTACCGGGGACGATTTCATCTATCAATCCCCGACGGATATGGGCGTCAATATGGCGGGGTATTGCATAACCGACGACGAAGCGTGTTGCAATGCGTCGAAACAAGAAGTCATCCGTCGCTACTACAAGGCGAAATGCGACTACAAAAACGGCACCGCAAAACCCAGCACCATTGAAAGACTTGAATTTTTGATGTCAAGACTCGAAATCACGATAGCGGATAGAAAAGTCGTTGCACCCGCACTCGCAAAGAACGAAGAAAACGAGAATAAAGGTGCGGTCGCAATCGAACTTCCCGACGGCAAAATCATTACGGGCAGGACGTCTGAACTTATGTCTGCATCCGCGGCGGCGGTGTTCAACGCAGTCAAGGAACTTGCAGGCATAGACGACCAAAAGAAACTCATCTCTCCCGTCGTCATCGGACCTATCCTTGACCTGAAAACCAAAATATTGCACGAAAAACACACTCCGCTTTCCCTTGAAGAAGCGTTGCTTGCACTCTCTGTATGCGCGGCGTCCGACGTGACGGCGGCAAGAGCGGTCGAACAACTCAAACGCCTTGAAAATTGTGAAGCGCATTCATCGCATATGCTCTTCAAAGCGGATGAAAATCCTTTCCGTAAACTCGGCATTTATCTCACTTGCGAACCCGAATTTGCGGACAACAATCTATTCAACAACTGAGGTGAATTATGGATATAAAACAACGCAGTGAAATCCCTTCGGAATTTAAGTGGAGAATCACGGATATTTTCCCCGACAACGAGAGTTGGGAAGAGAGTTTTTTCGCAACCGAAGAAATGCTCCCCAAACTTGCCGAATACAACGGTAAACTCAACAACGACGACGATATTTACGAATGTTTGACTCTATCGAGCCGTCTTTCGCATAACCTGTCAAGACTCTATCAATATGCTAGACTCCGTCGCGACGAAGATTCGAGAGAAGGGCTTTATCAGGGCATGACGGACAGGGCGGAAAATCTCACCGTCAGATACGGCGCACTCGGCGCATATATCTCTCCCGAACTCACAGAACTCCCGGTTGAAGAACTCAAAAGACTCGGTGCGAGCAAGCGTTTTTCGGATTACTCCGTTATGTTTGACGAACTCATCAGGGATAAGAACATCATCCTTTCTAAAAACGAAGAAAGAATTTTGAGCGAAATGGGAGCCTTTGCCGACAACAACGAAGAAGTTTTCACCATGTTCGATTGCGCAGACGTCAAGTTTGCTCCCGTCGAACTCGTTGACGGCACCAAGGTCGAAATGAGCCACGGCAACTACGGTCTTCTCATGCTCGACGGCGAACAAGAAAACAGAAAACGAGCGTTTGAAAGTATGTTCGGCGCATACCGCGACTACGTGAACACCCTTGCGACCAACTATGCAGGCAACGTCAAAAAGGACTGGTTCTTTGCGAAAATCCGCGGATTCAAGTCCTCTCTCGACTACGCTATGTACTGTGAAGACGTTCCGTCAACCTGCTATCAAAAACTTCTCGAAGCAGTTGACGGCGGTCTGAAACCTTTGCACCGCTACGTTGCACTTCGTCGTCGCGCTCTCGGTATCGATCTCAATATGTATGACTTGCAAACTCCTATCGTCAAGGAACAAACTTTGTCCCTTGAATATAAGGACGCAGTCGCTCTTGTCAAAGATGCACTCAAAGTTATGGGCAAAGAGTATTCCGATATTCTTGCATCCGCATTCGACAACGGTTGGGTGGACGTCTACGAAAACAAGGGCAAGAAGAGCGGTGCATATAGTTGGGGTTGCTACGGCGTGCATCCGTTCGTTCTTCTCAACTACACTCCCACCACTCTCAACGTTTTCACGATTGCGCACGAGTTGGGACACTCCTTGCACTCCTACTATTCGGACGCAAATCAACCCGAAGAAAAGGCGGGATACAAGATTTTCGTTGCGGAAATCGCATCGACGGTCAACGAAGTCCTTCTTCTCAAACACCTTCTCAAAACCGCAACGGGTGATTTCAGAAAATATCTGTTGTCCTATTATCTTGATATGTTCCGCACGACTTTCTTCAGACAGACTATGTTCTCTGAATTTGAAGTCATAGCGCATAATACGGCAGAGAAGGGCGAACCGCTCACCGCGGAAGTGTTGTCCGACGCTTACTACGAACTCAACAAGAAATATTACGGCACCGCAGTCAATCACAACGATTTGATTCGCTATGAATGGGCGAGAATACCGCACTTCTATTCGAGTTTCTACGTCTACAAGTATGCGACGGGAATCACTGCGGCAGTTACGATTGCGGACAACATTCTCACCTATGGTGAAAAATATTTCGAGAAGTATCGCAAATTCTTGTCTTCGGGCGGAAGTATGCCCCCGCTTGACGAACTGCGCCTTGCGGACGTCGACCTTGAAAGCGACGCTCCTTACGTAAAAGCCGTTTCCGAATTTTCGGCAACTCTCGATGAACTTGAAAAACTCATTTAGAATAACGGTTTTATTTGTTTTGATATTGACTTGTCTGTTCTCGTTGTCCGCTTGCGACGATGTTGAACAGACGAGCGAATACGGATATTTTCTTGCGGTTGAGAGCGTGAGCGAAAAGGACGGAGAAGTCCAAGTGAAACTCATTCTGTCAACTGCTGAAAACAACAATACGCTTGATATGGTCAAGGCAAATTGTTTCGTAGCGGTTGAGCGGGACGGATTTTTCTACGATAAGGCGGAATACGTCTTTCGTCTTGACGGCGAGTCGATATTTAGTGCAACGGAAGATTTCCTTGCCCTATATGGCACGAACTATGCTGTCGAAGATTTTTCAAGTTTGAAAATAGTCTTCGACTATGTTACAATCTATAAATCCACGAAAAGCGACGGAGTCAGGTCGGAAGCGGGGAAGAAGTACGTTCATTCCTTTGAAATCGAAAATACGGATAACGTATTCGTCCTTGACAGGCGGATTGCTCATTCGTCGGCGTGGTACGGCGTTGCGATCATAGCGACCGTGTGTGCGGTCGGTGCAGTGATTGCGGTTGCCGTGATCAAAAGAGGTAAGTATGGCAGAAAAAACGAAGAAAGAAACTAGAAAACCCATTCGCACTATGCCCAACAATATCGAGGCGGAAGAGTGCGTTTTGGGCGCAATGCTCATTGACGACAAAGCCGCAGATACGGTCATTCCGCTCTTGCACGCGGACGACTTTTACGTGCCTGCAAACCGCATTGTCTTTGCGGTCATGCGTGAGTTGCAAGAAAATTCCAAGCCTATCGACACGGTGTCCGTTGCGGACAAACTCGAAAAGGACGGAAAACTTGACGAAGTCGGTTCAATCGCATATCTAAGTTCTCTTGCGGAAAAACTGCCTAGCGCCGCAAACGCAACCTATTATGCGGAACTCATAAAGAGAGATTCCCTTTCTCGTAAAGTCATCAACGCAGGCAATGAAATCGTCGAATTTGCCTATGACAGCGGAGAAGGTGCGGCATCCCTTGCAAAAGCGGAACAACTCGTTTTCAGAATTTCAGAAGAAGAAAGCGACAAGGCGTTGGTGCATGCAAAAGACGCACTCACCGTTGCACTTCAAAACATTATGGACGCACAGTCGGGCAACACTCCCAACGAGTACGTTTTCACGGGATTTAAGCGTTTCGACACCATGACCAAAGGTTTGAAACCCGGTGAGTTTATCATTCTTGCCGCTCGTCCTTCGGTCGGCAAAACCGCTCTCGCTCTCAATATTGCGACAAACGTCGTCATGGCGGGCAAAACGGTTGCGGTCTTCAATATGGAAATGACGGCGGAATCCCTTGTCAAACGTATGCTTGCCTACTTGTCGGGAGTCACTTTCGACAGTATGGACGTGAGAGGTCAACTCTCGGATTCCGACAGCGGTAGACTCCTTAACGCTTACAACAAACTCCTTGCATCCAATCTCTATATCGATGATTATTCTATGAATCATCCGTCGGATATTTTGTCGAAATGCCGTCGTCTCAAACGCGAACACGGACTCGACCTTGTCATCGTTGACTATCTGCAACTTATGGAGGCGGAGGCGAAGGGTAGAGCGTCGGAGTCAAGACAAAACGACGTCAGCATGATGTCCCGTCAACTCAAAGTCTACGCAAAAGAACTCGGCGTGCCTATCATCGCATTGTCACAAATGTCTCGTGGCGTTGAAAAAGAGGGCGGTAGATTGCCGCAACTCAGCGACTTGCGTGACTCGGGCGCAATCGAACAAGACGCGGACGTCGTCGTATTCTTGCACGATCCGTCAAAGGCGGACGAAAACCTTCCCAAAGACGAAATCACCCTTCTCGTCAGAAAGAACAGAAGCGGTGCGATAGGGGAAATCAAACTCAACTGGCGCGGTGAAACCACAACTTTCCGCGAAATGACGCAGGACGGTACGGTGATTGTCCCCGACGACGCACCCGCACCCGCGGACAACGATTCGGGCAGAGCACCCGCAGTCATCGAAAATGCAGATATGCCGTTTGACACTCCCACCGCAGAGCCTGTTGACGATGACGACGAAGAATATGTTGACGAAATGACCGAAGTCGAAAGCGAAGACCTGCCTTTCTAAAAAAACTTATGCCCCCGAAATCGGGGGCTTTTTTCTGCCTTTTTACAAGAAATACTAATATTTTTATTACTAAGTTTGATTTGATTTTGAGTGCAATTTTTTTGTTTGATTTCACAATAATCTCTGTCTTTGCAACTGTTTTTAGCAATAATTCTTTCGCACATATAACTGTTTTTCGATAACAATTTTCAAGTGTTTTGCATACTTGAAAAACCTTTTTCATACACTCGAATATGTTCATTGACGAAGTGAAAAGAAAATTCGATTTGGATGACGTAATTTGCGGGTTTTCGCTTGCGGTTTTCGGGGATGAATGCGTGTTGATTGAGGGCGTTAGAAGTCTTGTTTTCGTGGGTTCTGACGAGATAAAAGTCAAAGTAAAAAAACAAGTTTTGTCCATTGCGGGCGAAGGGCTGTCAACCGTCGAAATCGGGGGCGGAAATCTCTACGTCAAAGGGAAGATTTATGGCGTTTCGTTTGAAAAGTAATTCTCAAAATTCGAGAGCAAAAAATGAAAAGAAAACAGCCGATGAAAAGCGGAATGATTCCGCCTGTAAAAGCGCAGTGAAAAATCTCGGTTGTTTTTCAAAGTCTGGAAATGAAAAAGACAGTGTTAGTTCGCCTGAAAAACGGGAAAACACCACGTTGAAACCGAGAAAAATTCCGCCGTTTTCAAGGGTGAAATTTTCGGTTGAAACCGCGACTCCGACAAACCTTGTGAACAAGTTGTCCGCCACGTCCGTTTTGCACGCTCCGACCGTCGCGGGCGGAAAACTTATGTTTTCCGTGCCGTCAAAAGACTGCGCCAAGATTATTGCATTGTTGGACGAGTTGTGCTATAATTACAAAATAATGGCGATAAACGGCGTTTTCGCATACGCTTTTTCGCTGTTGAAACGACTGGGAATAATCGTAGGCATAGTGTTATCTGTTGCAGTATTCGTGATTTATTCCTTTTTCGTCGTCGAGATTGACGGAGATTTTTCTCCCGAAGTCGAGAATGTGCTATCTTCTCACGGCATAGCGGAAGGGAAATTCGTCCCTGCGCTTGACTGCGAAAAGATAGGGCGGGAAATACGCTCCCTTGACGGCGTGTCGTTTGCATCGGTAGAGCGTATTGGCACGCGCGTGCGTGTTCACGTGCGCTACGAGCAGGATGAAAAACCTTTCGTGCAATACGGCGGAGAAGTCAAATCCGTTTGCGACTCGGTGGTCACGCGGATAGTCGTTTTCGGCGGTACGTGCGAAGTGGAAGTCGGACAAACCGTGAAAAGCGGGGACGTACTCATCGGCGGATATTATCTTGTGGGTGACGAAAAAGTGCCGACGACCGCTAGCGGTGAGGTCTACGGACGAAAAACCACGACGAAAACTCGGTTTTTTGCAGATACTTATATTGTGAGCGTGAAAGGGAAAGTGAGGTCGTGCGTGCGGTTGAGCGTTTTCGGGAAGAAACCCAAAGCCCCAAAGTCACCGTATGAAAACTACGAATTGCGCTACGACGAGAGAAAAAACGACTTTTTGTTGCCGTACACGGTTTGCAGGTGGACTTTCACCGAAATCGTGCAGTCTGAAAAGTCAAACAATCTCACCGAAAAGAAAATGAAAGACTTGACTTACTCGTCCGTTATCGAAAACTTGGCGGACGTGAAAGTGCTGTCAAGAGACGACGAAATTCAAAGAACGGACGGCGGGTATATCGTCAAGACCACCGTCGTCACGGAGGAAAGAATAGACAAATGAAAGTGACAAGAGAAAAACATTTTGACGACTACGAAGCGCTCGTTATGCTTTTCGGTGAGTTGGACGGAAATGTTCAACGGATTGAAGACGCTTTCAACGTCAAGATTTTCACGGCAAGTTCTGCGATGAAAATCTCGGGGGAAGAAGAAAACGTCGCGGATGCTATTTCCGCAATTGACGCAATCGTCACCCTCGCAAAAAAGGAAACCTTGACCACTCAACAGATTTGTATGGTCATAGATATGGTGAAAGGCGGACGCATCGCATCTTTGAACGACTTGCTCGGCACGGTCGCAATCACGTCGAAAGGCAAGATTATTCGCCCGAAATCCTTGGGACAAAAGGAATACGTGGACGCCATTCGCAAGAATAAAATCGTATTCGGCGTGGGACCTGCGGGTACGGGCAAAACCTATCTTGCGGTTGCGCTTGCGGTGTATGCGCTGAAAAATCACGACGTAGAGCGGATAATTCTCACTCGTCCCGCGGTGGAAGCGGGGGAGAAACTCGGATTTTTACCGGGCGACCTTGCGGACAAAGTCGATCCATATCTTCGTCCTATATACGACGCTTTGCAGGATATGATGGGCGCGGACGGATATATGAAGTATATCGAACGTGGAAATATCGAAATCGCACCTCTTGCCTATATGCGCGGGCGCACGTTGAGCAACAGTTTCATCATTCTCGACGAGGCGCAAAACACCACCAAAGAGCAAATGAAAATGTTTCTGACTCGTATGGGGGAAGGGAGCAAAATCGTCGTCACGGGGGATATAACTCAAATCGACTTGCCCAGGCACGTAACGAGTGGTATGAAAGACGCAATCGACGTGCTGAAAAACGTGCAAGACATCGAAGTCGTGCGTTTGAGTTACCGCGACGTAGTCCGTCACGAACTCGTTTCGCGCATAATCAAGGCGTACGAGGAAGCGGACGAAAGACGAGAAAAACAAAAGAATAATACCGACGGAATTTCCGACTCGGAGGATAATAATGATTGACGATATCAAAGAATTGACAACCAGTCAAAAAGAAAGAAAACTTAAAACGCAGAATATGTTCGTTGCGTTTGGCAAAACCCTGCCTTTAAGCATAGTCGCAATCGCAGGTATGTGCTTATACTCGATATTTATGACGGGGAATTTTCTCGGTGCGTTCACCCCTGAAAGCGGACTCGAAACCGCGGGGCGTTTCTGCATGGTCGGGCTGCTTATGCTCGCACTGTTTTTCGTCGTTTATCCGTATTCGGACAATGGCAAATTTGCGGTCAGGAATTTCACTCTAATCACGACGATGCTGATCATCACCTATATTGCTAGCATAACGACGGTACGCTATTTGAGCGTATACGTCATGCCCGTTGCGATAGCGTCCCTGATTTTGCTCGAACTCATTGACAGAAAAACCGCACTTTCGTCCACGGCTGTGCTTTGTATGCTACTTCTCGTATCTTACGTTTTCACCAATCAGACTACGAATAACGCATACGCACTCGACCTTGTCATAACGTCGGTGATTGCCAACGCATTTGGCGGAGTTGCAATATGTTTCTTCGTCAACAAGCACTTCACAAGACTCAAATTTTTGCTCGTCGCACTCGCGGGCGGACTCGTCGTCGTGCCTATCGTTGTGACTTGCACGATAACCGAAGGCAACTTCACCCTCGATATACTTTTCAACTCTCTTTGGGCGTATGGTTCTCAAGTGGTATCTGTGTTTGTGTTTATGCCTCTCGTCGCAATCTGCGAAGGTATCTTCAATATCGCGGACGACTTCAGACTGAACGAACTCACCAATCTCAATCATCCGCTTTTGAAACGTCTTGCAAGCGAAGCACCTGGCACGTTCAATCACTCCCTTGTCGTAGGCAATCTTGCCGAAGCGTGTGCGGAAGCGATAGGGGAAAATCCTCACCTTGCTCGTTGTGCGGCGTACTATCACGATATAGGCAAGTTGAAAGCGCCTATCTATTTCTCCGAAAATCAATCGACGTACAACCCCCACGACGAACTCATACCCGAAGTCAGCGTGAGTATGATCACGTCCCATACGCTTTTCGGTGAGATACTTGCAAATCAATACCACCTTCCCCCCGAAATCGTTGCGATTTGTCGCGAACACCACGGCACCGCACCCGTCGGATATTTCTATCGCAAGGCGTTGTCCTTGACGGAAGAAGGGGACCTTGCATCCGCAAACTACGCATATTCCGGACCAAAACCCCAAAGCAAAATTTCCGCAATCGTTATGGTGACGGACACAGTGGAAGCGGCGTGCAGAGCGAATATGCCCGACAACAAGGACGAATTTGTTGCGAAAATCAATAAACTCGTGGACGAAAAACTGGCGCTCGGACAATTCGACGAATGCCCGCTCACCATGCAGGATATAAGCACAATCAAGACGACGATAATCGAAGTCTTGCCCAGTATTCACCACAGCAGAGTGTCTTACGAGAAGAAGAGATGATTAGAACAAACGGCGTGAAATTCAAGGAAAAAAGGCTCATGAAAGCCGTTGAAAAAGCGGTTTTCTCTGCGCTCGGTCAGGATAATTTTTTCGTGACGGATATCGACGTCGTGGACGAAGATACCATAAAGGCATATAACCGCGAGCAAAGAAACGTGGACTCGGTCACCGACGTGTTGAGTTTTCCGTACTTCGAGAAAATGACCTTGCCAAAGTCTATCGACGACTTTTCCGACGACGACTTCGACGGAAAAAGAGTTATGCTCGGCAGTCTTATGATATGCAGAAAGCGCGCGGAAGAGCAGGCGAAAGAGTACGGGCACTCCTATGACAGAGAAATCGGCTTTTTGACTTGTCACGGACTTTTGCACCTTCTCGGTTTCGACCATATTGAAAAGTGCGACGAAGAAGTTATGATGCCACTTCAAGAAAAAATTATGAATAGCGTTCATCTTTATAGATAAACACGGTAGGAAAATGAAATCAGGATTTATTTGTATCACGGGGCTTGCTAACGCAGGCAAATCAACTCTCATTAACTCCCTTGTCGGAGAGAAAGTCGCAATCGTATCTTGGCGTCCGCAGACAACGAGAAATAAGATTCTCGGAATCGTAAACGGCGAAAAGAGCGGAGAAGAATATCAAATGGTATTCATCGACACCCCCGGCATTCACGAAACGAGAAATCATCTCGGAGAATATATGATGAAGTCCGTCGAGTCGGGCATGAAAGACGTGGACGGCATTTTGTACGTCATCGACACCGCAAAGGGCATTCAAAAGGAAGACTACGAGTTTTTCGAGAAGAATGCGGATAGGGATAACGTCGTCGTCATTCTCAACAAGGAAGACTCCGTCACAAAACAAACCATGCTCGACGCATTGCAAAAACTCACCGCATTTCCTTTCATCAAAGCGGTTGTGCCGGCGTCCGCAAAGAAAGCGCAAAACCTCGAACCCGTCCTTGACGAACTTTTCGATATGCTCCCCGAAGGAGAGAGATTTTTCCCCGAAGATATGTTCACGGACAGTTCAATGCGTTTTATGGCGGCGGAAATCATTCGCGAAAAGGCACTCTACCTGCTCGACAAGGAAATTCCTTACGGTATCGGCGTGTATATCAACAAGTTCGAGATGAGAGAAGATAAACCCATCTACGATATAGACGCGGACGTCATCGTCGAAAGACCGTCCCATAAGGCTATCGTCATAGGCAAGGGCGGTGCGACTCTCAAACAAATCGCAAGCGGTGCAAGAAAAGACCTTGAAGAATTGACGGGGGAGAAAGTTTTTCTCACTCTCTACGTGAAAGTCAAACCCGATTGGCGCAATAGCGATTATCTCATGCGTGAACTCGGCTACGACGTCAAGGACCTCAAAAAATAATGGAAGCAAAGAAAGTCACGGCAATTGTAACGCGGGCGGTACGCTACAACGAAACGGATATGATTTTGACTCTCGTATCCATCGAAGAAGGCAAACTCACCGCAACCGCAAAAGGCTGTCTGAAACCAAAGGCAAAATTGCGCTACTCGGCAGAGCCTATGAATTTCGGGGAGTATATGCTTGCGGGAAAGAGCAATCGCTATGTGGTTGCGGATTGCGCACAGATTGAGAGTTTTATGCCTCTCACTCTCGAAATCGACAAGTACTATTCGGCGTCGTATATTCTCGAAGCACTGACGAAGTTGTCTCCTGAAAGTCAACCGAAGTTGTTTTTGCACGCTATCGAAACACTGAAAGGTATGGCGTATGAAAACGTCGGTGCGGAAGAAGGGATGACGAAATTCTTGTTGCACGCACTCTCCGACAACGGTTACAACCTTGACTTTTCGACGTGCAACGTATGCAAATGCGTGCTTGACGGAGAAGCGGTATTTTCCGAAAGGGACGGTATCGTATGTCCGCACTGTGCGGGTTTCGACGGCATAGTCATAGACAAAAATTTGCGGGCGTATCTTGCGGGTGAAAACCAAGATATACCCAATGCACTCAAAACAAACGCTAATCTCATTTTGAGCGACGTGGCATACTCTATGCTCGGACTCAAAATGAGCAAACACTATTTTACGGAGCAAATATGAAAAAAATCGCAACACTCATCATCGCAACGATTCTCGCAGTCAGTTTCGTCGTAGGCTTCGCAGCCTGCAACAAAACGGACAAGGACGCACCCATCGACCTTCTCGAAATCTACACAAACGATCTTTCGCAAGGGGAGTTTACGTCCTACGAAACCGTGATTTCCGCACTTCCTGACGGTTGGGGACTCTACGCTCCCGGAAAGTCGAGCAGTGCATACAAAAACTCGGATAGCGGTTATCTTTCGGATATCGACGCTTTCGTGCTCAGCAAAACCGTGGGGAGCAACACCATACTCACCATTATGAAATGCGGAGCGAGCGACGTCACATTCCCTGAAAACCTTGCGATCAACGCATTGAGAGTGAAAAACGGCGTGGTCGTGTTGAAAGACGTCAACGGCGATATTTCAATATGCAACGTGCAAAACGGCGGAGTCATCATTCCGCGCGGTGTGATTTCCGGACTCACGAGCAGTGATACCATTGACAAAGCGGTCAAGATTTTGTCAGAAGACCTCATCGCAGTCAATCCCAAATTCGACAAAAACGCAACGTCGAATAAAGATTACACCACCATTTATCGCATATCTACGGGAAGCCCCGTTGTCAGAATCAAAAACGCAGGCGGAGATATAAGTTGTCTTGCAGGTTTCGACCATGATTTCATCGTGTCCACAGACACGAAAGAGGATAGTGTCGAAGTGTCCAGAATTTTCAAAATTCCTGCGACCGCAACCGCACTCACTACCTACGATGGCACTGAATACGGCTACTATCCCGACAACGGCAACGACGAATATTACAACGAAATAACCTATATGGGCGGTGGCAAATTCTTCATCCACGAGGACTGGCAAGTGGACGTCGAAGAAAATAAGGACGCCGATTACGACTATCAATACAACGGCACCTACTATAAGGCGTATCGCTATATCTACGATGCAAATTCCGACACCAGAAAAGCATTCGTATCCGACTACTATTTCCTCAACCTGTCCAACAAATACTACGGTTCCGAGCGCACGGGTATCTCCGCAAAATCCATTCTCAACGACGGATATTACTATGCGACTTACTGTATCATCGTTGATAGCAACAAAAACGGCTACTACGACCAATTCATACTCGACGAGAAATTCAATATTGTGGCGTCTCTTTCGGGCAATCTCGGCGTGAGCGTCGGCGACGTCGAAAACGCAAAAGAGATTTCCTATTTCGATTTGGCACTTGCGTACGTGGACGAAATCGGGGTAGTCCCCCTTCCGTCGAGCGGACTTCGCGCAGTGGATAGAAACGGCAATGTCATCTTTGAAGATAAGTCCGTAGTCGTCACTGCGGCGGCGTACAATAGCGGAATGATCATCGCATCAAAACAAAATGCAAACGGCGATATAGTCTACGGCGCATACAACCTTGACGGTCAAAGAGTCGCTGATTTCAAGTATACGAGCATTGATCCTTTCCTCGGATATTACACGATAGCGGTCAACAACGGCAAAGCGGTCCTTCTCTCGAAAGACGGTAAGGAAGTCGAGAAAATGAGCGATAATTCCGTGCCTCTTGCGGATATGGCGAAAACGTCGTCCAAGACGAATATCTACAAACTCGGTTGCTATATGTACACCGAAAAGAGAGACGGCACGTCCTACTTTGGCATCAAAAACCTCAATGCAAACGTCGAAAATAACGTAATCATAGAAGCAAATATGATCACGGGAAGTCTGTTGTATTCCCCTGATGGAAGTCCTGCGGACGTTTTCGTGTTTGCGAAATACAATGAAAACGACACCTTTGCGGTGTACAAACTCAAATGACGGAAATACTAAAAGCGCAGGACGGACTCGACCGCGCGGTGCAACTCATCAAACAGGGCGACTTGGTCGTTTTTCCCACCGAAACCGTATACGGACTCGGTGCGGATGCCTTTAACGCGGAAGCGGTGAAAAAGATTTTCGTGGCAAAGGGTAGACCGCAGGACAATCCGCTCATCGTGCATATCTCGTCGATTGATGAAGTGAAAGAAATCGCAACGGATATTCCCGACGCTTTCTACAAAATAGCGGAAAAGTATATGCCCGGTCCCATCTCCGTCATCTTGAAAAAGAGCGACAAAATTCCTTACGCCGTCACGGCGGGGGGAGAAACGGTTGCGGTGCGTATGCCGTCAAATCCCTACACGAGAGAATTGATTGCAAGAAGTGCGCCCTTGGCGGCTCCGTCCGCAAACAAGAGCAAACACGTATCACCAACGAGCGCACAACACGTCTACGACGATTTGAACGGAGAAGTGAAACTCATTCTTGACGACGGTCCTTGCTCTGTCGGTATCGAAAGCACAGTGTTCGATTTGACCACGGATACGCCTACCATTTTACGTCCGGGTGCGATAACCGCGGAAATGCTATCCGAAATCGTAGGGGACGTCAATGAAAACGGAAAAGTCATCAAAATCGCAAAATCCCCCGGAATGAAATATACCCACTATGCGCCGAAAGTGGAAACCGTCGTTGCAGAGAATATCGAGCACGCAGTTTGCGAATACGACAAGAGCGTAAAGGACGGCAAAAATCCCGTTCTTGTGTTCAGGGACGTCTACCGCGACAAGACGGAAGATAGGAATATCATCGACCTCGGAATTACCGCGGAAGACTATGCACGCAACGTTTATTCCGCTTTGAGAAAGGCGGAAAATATCTACGATGAAATCATCGTCGAAAAACTCGACGGTAGCGGAATTGAATTTTCGGTCATGAATAGAGTGATGAAAGCCGCGTCAAACAGGGTTGTGTGATATGAAAGTCACCTTCGTTTGCGTCGGGAATATGTGCAGGAGTCCGCTTGTCGCAAGACTCTTCGAGGTGTATGCGCAAAGCCAAAACTTCGATTGCGAGACAGACAGCGCAGGACTTATGGACCACAAAGTTGCGCAGTCTGAAAATTCGGTGGCGGTCTTGAAAGAAATGGGGATAACTCCAAAGGCGCATACGTCCAAACTCATCACGAAAACGCTTGTCGATGAAAGCGATTTGATTGTCGCAATGACGGACAGGATAAGGGATAAGTTGATTGAAAAATTCGACTGCTCGGATAAAGTCGTGTCTTTGTCGGACGACAGACTTCTCGGCAAAGAAGTGGACGACCCGTACGGATTTGATATGACGACTTATCGCGAAGTCGGGAAAGACCTCGCGCGCGCGTGTCCTTATATATTAACGCTCCTGCGCAAAAGGATGGTATAAAATCACAAAAACTATATTTTAACGATTGAAATCGGTGCGATTAAGCACCGATTTCGTTTATAATCCGTTCAGAAGTTCTTTGAAAATCTTGATATGTATTTCTTCGTCGAGGATTATTCTTTCGAGAAGGAGTTTTACGTTTTCTTGAGATAGGTTGAGAATGGTGCGCTCATAGTTGAGTATCGCAGTTTCTTCCGCCATTATGTTCTGTTGCAGAAATTTCCGCGGATCGAGAGTGTAGTTGACGAAACTTCCGTTCCAATAAGTCCGCCCGCCGACGACGGGGTATCCGCCTAGTGCGTGAATGCACTCTCCGAGAATGTCGAAGTGTTTCATTTCGTTTTTCGCAATTCCGATGAGAGCGGACGAGAGTTTGTCGTCTTTTGATATGAAGTGCTGAAAAGAGTAGGTCATGACTGCCGTCGTTTCGCTCGACGGTCCGCCGAAAGACTGCATAAGCAACTTGCCGTCCGCTACGTTTTCTTCAACGTGTATTTCGGGATAGGGCAGTTCACTGCCGAAAATTTCTTGCATGGCAACCTCCTGAAACAGTATACGCACCACCTTCGTCAAAGGTGAAAAAAATCGTCTTTCAAACAATTTATTGTTTTTGCTTGCCAAAAGCCGTCTACTATGCTAAAATCACATAGTAAATTTTGTGGAGGTAAAAAATGCTTAATTCGTTCTTCAACAGCGTATTGGCAGCAGCGGACTCTTTCATCAGCAACCCCGGTGGTTCGATTCCGCAGGACGTCAGGCAAGCTGTCACAATGGCATTTATGATATTGATGATGATCGCGTCAATCGCAATGATCATCATCGTTTTGATGCAAAAAGGTACTCAAGACAACGTCGGAGTTATCACCGGTGCGTCGGATACGTACTACGGCAAAAACAAGGCGAAAGGCAAAGAAGGAATCTTGAAAAAGGTCACGTTCGCACTCTTTGCATTCATCATCGTCTGCGCAGTCATAGCATTTGTCGTTGCAACCGTAGCGTAATCTCGTCACTACAACGGCTCCGATTAGCATTGAAATCGGAGCCGTTTTTTTATACGCACTCCGTCAGACGAATATTATCGCTCATCAGGGGCGAAAATCAAAGGACAGTATGAAAATAATTGCCGAAAACAGAAAAGCGTATCACGATTATTTCGTCGAAGATACGTATGAGGCGGGGATTGTTCTCGTTGGTTGCGAGGTCAAATCCATCCGTCAAGGTGCGGTCAATCTCCGCGACAGTTTCGCCGTGATCAAAAACGGCGAAGTTTTCGTCGTGGGCATGCACGTCGCTCCCTACAAAATGGGCAGTTATTACAATGCAGACTCCAAAAGAAATCGCAAACTCCTTCTCAATAAAAGCGAGATTAGGAAACTCAAAGCCAAAGTCGAGCAGAAAGGCTATACGCTCGTCCCTCTCAAAATCTACTTCAAAGACGCTCTAGTCAAAGTCGAACTCGGTGTTTGCAAAGGCAAGGAACTCCACGACAAGAGAGAGGCGATAAAGCGTAAGGAAGAGGATAGAAAACTCGACAGAATAAAGAAAGAATACAATTTTAAGTAGTCGAAAGACTAAAGAGGTAAATATGAAACACATCGACACCATTTGCGTACAAGGCGGTTACACTCCCGGAAACGGAGAACCCAGACAAATTCCTATCGTGCAGAGCACGACTTTCAAGTACGACACCAGTCCCGATATGGCGAAACTTTTCGACCTTGAGGCATCGGGTTATTTCTACACCAGACTGCAAAACCCGACCAACGATTACGTCGCGAAGAAACTCACCGAACTCGAGGGCGGTACCGCGGGCATGTTGACAAGCTCGGGACAAGCGGCAAATTTCTACGCCGTGTTCAACGTCGCAAACTGCGGTGATCACGTCGTCGCAAGCTCCGCAATCTACGGCGGAACTTACAATTTGTTTGCGGTCACCATGAAGAAAATGGGCATTGATTTCACTTTCGTCGCTCCCGATTGCACCGAAGAAGAACTCGACGCTGCATTCCGTCCCAACACCAAAGCGTTGTTTGGTGAAACTATCGCAAATCCCGCACTTGCGGTCATCGACATTGAAAAATTCGCAAACGTCGCGCATCGTCACGGCGTGCCTTTCATCATCGACAACACTTTCGCAACTCCCATCAACTGCCGTCCGATAGAGTGGGGCGCGGACATCGTCACCCATTCCACCACGAAGTATATCGACGGTCACGGAGCGTGCGTAGGCGGTGCAATCATCGACGCAGGCAAATTTGATTGGATGGCGCACAAGGATAAATTCCCCGGACTCACCACTCCCGACGACAGTTATCACGGCATAACCTATGCGGAAAAGTTCGGCAAAGAAGGCGCATTCATCACGAAATGTACCGCACAACTCATGAGAGATTTCGGCTCGATCCAATCTCCGCAACACGCTTTCTATCTCAATCTCGGTCTTGAAAGCTTGCACGTCAGAATGCAACGCCACACCGAAAACGGTCAGAAAGTCGCGGAATGGCTCGCAAAAGATCCTCGTATCGCTTGGGTTATTTATCCCGGTCTCAAAGGGGACAAATATTACGAACAAGCGAAGAAATATTGCCCCAACGGCACTTGCGGAGTGGTCAGTTTCGGCTTCACCGGCGGCAGACAAGCGGCAGAGAAGTTCATGGGCGAACTCAAACTCATCGCAATCGAAACTCACGTTGCGGACGCACGCAGTTGTTGTTTGCACCCCGCAAGCACCACTCACCGTCAAATGACCGACGACGAACTCACCGCCGCAGGTATCTCTCCCGACCTCGTCCGTTTGAGTTGCGGACTTGAAAGTGCGGAAGACCTAATCAACGATATAGCACAAGCCCTCGACAAAATCTGATAGGAGAAATCTATGCCTATTATCATTCCCAAAGATTTGCCCGCCCACGACGTGCTAGTCCGCGAAAAAATATTCGTTATGGACAGCACGCGTGCGGTAGAGCAGGATATACGCCCGATTGAGATCGCAATTCTCAACCTGATGCCCACGAAGGAAGTCACCGAAACGCAACTCATCAGATTGCTTTCAAACACACCGTTGCAGGTGAATATCACCCTGATAAACACCGCGAGTTACCGCTCGAAACACGCATCCGACGACCATATGAGCAAGTTTTACTGCACTCTCAAACAGGCAAAAAACAAGAAATTCGACGGTATGATAGTCACGGGCGCACCCGTTGAAACCATTCCTTTCGAGGACGTCAAGTATTGGAAAGAACTCACCGAAGTCATCGAATTTGCAAAGGAAAACGTCACGAGTACGATTTATATCTGTTGGGGTGCGCAAGCGTCGTTATATTATCAATTCGGCATAGGCAAAAAGGATTTACCCGAAAAGAAATTCGGCGTTTTCGCAACGAAAGCGGTCGTTGAAAACGATTTGCTTTTGAAGGGTATGGACGACACCTTCTACATTCCCCATTCCCGCCATACACAAGTCGACGAGGACGCACTCTACAAGTGCGACAAGGTCAAAGTGCTTGCCGTGTCCGACGAGGCGGGTGTCTGCATTGCCAAAACTCACGACAATAAATCCTTCTTCTTCACGGGACACGCAGAGTATGATAGGGATACACTTCTCGGTGAGTATACCCGCGATTTGAACAAGGGACTCAATATCAAAGCGCCCGAAAACTACTTTGCAGACGAGAAAAATATGATTGTGGATATGAAATGGAAATCCACCGCCAATCTGCTATTCTATAATTGGCTTAACTACTACGTCTACCAAGTTACGCCATACGTGCTATAAGGAGGGATTATGGACATCAAACGCACCGCAACCAGCGGAAAAGCACTCATTGACATGTTGCTCGACGAGAACAATCAAGATTCAATCTTCATCTTCGATCAAAACGGCAGAGAATACGAATGCGACCAAGTTGCTATCATTCCTTACGACGATGAAATTTACGTCATCTTGAAACCTATCGACGAGATAGAAGGAGTCGCAGACGACGAAGCACTCGTATGCCATCTCATCGTCCCCCATGACAACGAAGAAGAAGCAATGCTCTTGCTCGAATACGACGAAGAAACCGCCATTACAGTCTTTGAAAAATATTACGAACTTCTCGACGAAGCAGGAATAGAGTAAAAAACGCTTGCATATCGAAAAAGTTTGTGATATATTAACACGTGCGCCGGTGTGGTGAAACTGGCAGACGCGCTGGACTCAAAATCCTGTGGACTAATCATCCGTGTCGGTTCGAGTCCGACCACCGGCACCAAACGAAAAAGCAACCTTGCACACAACCGCAAGGTTGTTTTTTTATTTTTGCACCCTTTTGCTTGCAAAAATGGGCGCGGAAATAAAAAAAGTATCGCGCGCGACGGCGCGCGTGTGCAAGGTTAATATTGAGTGCAGATAGGGGGAATGAGCAATAGAGATGCGAAATACCACCGTGCTACA
>CAZWUI010000005.1:0-74051 GCA_964637515.1 uncultured Bacteroidaceae bacterium
TATATTAAAATAATAATATTATTATATTTAGCGCATTAGGCGCGGGAGCGAAAAATGTATTACGTAGGTATTGACGTCGGCGGTATGAGCCTCAAAGCAGGAGTGGTTGACGAGAACGGCAACGTACTTCACAAAAAAGCGGTTACCACCGAACCCGAAAAGGACAGTATGGAAATCGTTGCGGATATCGAAAATCTCGTGAGAGACGTTGTGACCGAAAGCGGTTTGAATCTTGACGAAATCGAGGGTATCGGAATGGGATTCCCCGGCTCCGTCTGGGATGCGAAAGGGGAAATCGTGTATTGCTGCAATATCAATCTCGTCAAAATTCCTATCGTGAAAATTCTCAAAAAATCCCTTGGCGTTGACAATATCAAAATCAGCAACGACGCAAACTGCGCCGCTCTCGGCGAAACGAAATTCGGAGCGGGCAAGGGTGCGACGAATAGTGTACTTATCACTCTCGGCACGGGACTGGGCACGGGTATCGTCGTGGACGGCAAGTTGCTCACCGGCAATCGCTCGGCAGGCGCCGAAGGCGGGCATATGCAAATCAACATAGGCGGTCCCGTTTGCGGCTGCGACAAAAAAGGGCACTACGAAGCGTATGCATCTGCAACTGCACTCATCCGTCAAACCGAAGACGCTATGGCACGTCACCCCGAAAGTCTTTTGCACGAAGTGGCAAAAGTTGAGGGTGTGAATGGCAAAACGGCGTTTATCGCTGCAAAACATGGCGATAAAGTGGCGAATGCGGTGGTTAAACGCTATATCAAATATATCGGAATGGGACTTGTGAACTTTGCAAATCTCTTCTATCCCGAGATAATCATCGTCGGCGGTGGCATCTCGAAAGAAGGGGACGTCCTTGTCAAACCCCTGCAAAGATACGTTTCAAGAAACGTCTACGGCTCACAGTATAATCCCAAAATCAAGGTGGTCGCAGCAACCCTCGGCAACGATGCGGGTATCATCGGCGCGGCTACGCTTGCTATGTAACGATGCAAAATTACAAAGATAAATTGGATGATATTTTGCTTTCCGTCGAGAAGCCCGCGCGCTATACCGGCGGTGAGTGGAATACTCCCGACTTCAACAAAAACGCAAGAGCAAAATTCTGCTTTTGTTTCCCCGACGTCTATGAAATCGGAATGAGCAATCTCGGATTGCAAATTCTCTATGACGTTATCAACCGCGAAAAAGATTTCGTCGCGGAGCGTTGCTACGCGCCTTGGATCGATATGGGGCAGAAGTTGAGAGAAAACAACATACCATTGCTTTCTCTCGAAACCGCAACTCCCCTTAAAGATTTCGACGTCATCGGCTTTTCTGTGCAATTTGAACTTTTGTATTCAAACGTGCTCTACATGCTTGACCTTGCGGGTATTCCCTTTTACGCAAAGGACAGAGGGGAAGAATATCCCATTGTTTCGGCGGGCGGACCTTGTGCGGTCAACCCCGAACCTTTCGCACCGTTTTTCGATGTGATTTTCATCGGTGAAGGGGAAGAAATCGACCTTGCACTTTTGCGCCTTGTCGCTGAAGGTAAGGAAAAGGGTTGGAGCAAAAATCAAATCCTTGAAAAAGCAAAAGAAATAGACGGCATATACGTCCCCGCACTCACGAAGAAAGGGGAAAAAGTCGTGAAAGCTGTCTTGCAAGACTTTGAAAACGCACCCTATCCCACAAAACCGCTCGTGCCTAATATCGAAATCGTCCACGACAGAGCAACATTGGAGTTATACCGCGGTTGCGCAAGCGGTTGCAGATTCTGTCAGGCGGGTTATTACTACCGTCCAATCAGAGAGAGAAGTGCGGATAAGTGCGCGGAGTACGCAAAAAAAATGGTGGAAAGCACGGGATTCGGTGAAATCTCACTTTGCTCTCTTTCCACAAGCGACTACACCGGACTTATGGACCTTGAAGGACAACTCCGTCCCTACGTTGAAGAAAAGAATATCACACTTGCTTTGCCGTCCTTGCGTTTATCTAGTTTCACGAAAGATATGGCGCAGTCGTCGAGAAGAAGCTCGTTGACTTTCGCACCCGAGGCAGGCACTCAAAGACTCAGAAACGTCATAAATAAAAACGTAACCGACGAGGAAATTATGAACGTCGGCAAGGCTTTCGAGGCGGGTTACGACAGCGTGAAACTCTACTTTATGATGGGACTCCCGACGGAAACCGACGAAGATATTGCGGGCATTGCGGATATTTGCCGAAAACTTCGGGAATTATATATTCAAATCCGCCACAAACGCACCTTGAATATCTCGGTGTCTTGCTCGGTGTTTATCCCGAAACCCTGCACTCCTTTCCAATGGGAAGAGCAGATTTCTTTCGACGAAATGCTGCGCAGACAAGCACTTCTTCGCAGATTGCTCCGCGAAATCAAAGGTGTAACTTTCTCGTGGCACGGCGCGGAAACGTCAGTGCTCGAAGCTGCTTTGGCAAGAGGGGATAGACGTCTTGCACCGGTTATTGTGCGTGCATACGAGTTGGGCGCGAAGTTTGACAGTTGGACGGAGCATTTCAAATGGGACGTCTGGACGAAAGCATTCGAGGACTGCGGCCTTACCATGCAGGAATACACCTGCGAAATTCCCGAAGATAAGGATTTGCCGTGGGATTTCATCGACGTCGGAGTCACAAAAAAATACCTTCTCGGTCAACGTCATCTCGCCTATCAGGCAGTCACCACGAAAAACTGCAGGGAAGGTTGCAACGGTTGCGGAGCGAATAGGCTCGGGAGGTGTACGATTATATGATAGTCTTGAAATATCGCAAAGTCGGCACATCGAAGTTTATCTCGCACGTTGACCTTTTGAAACATATGGCACGCATAATTCGTCGCGCGGAAATCCCGGTGAAGTATTCGCAAGGGTTCAATCCGCACGCATTGATATTCTTTTCGTCCCCGTCCGTGCTCGGAGTAGGCTCGACCGCAGAGTACGTTTCGATAGATACGGATATGACTGCGGATGAAGTTTTGTCAAAGTACAATTCGTCAGTCCCCGACACGCTCAAAGCGGAAAGGGCATTCGTTTTCGACAAAAATCCGAATATACAGGGATTGAACGTGTGTGCGGACTACGTGTTCGATACGCCTTATTTCACCCCCGATTTCTCGGACGGACTGAATATCATCTATATTAAAAAGGACGTTGAAACCACCGAAGATATATCGAAAAAGATATACGGCGTGTTTGATGCGGACGGAAAACTGGGGCTCAAACTTGCCTCCGGCAACGTCAATCTGCGTCCCGACAGACTCGTCCCCGCACTCAACGAAAAGTTTGGGCTTGACGTCAAAATCACGGACGTCGTGAAAACCAAACAATACGTCCTTGTCGGCGGAAAAGAATACGACGTGGACACCTATCTCGAAAACAAAATTTTGTGAGAATATAAATGAAAAGTTTGCTTATTGATTACAATCCTCGTTGCGTGCGCGCCGCTCTTGTCGAAGACGGCGACCTCGTGGAATTTCACGTTGAGCACAACGCGATGCGCGGTATCGTCGGCAATATCTACAAAGGTAAAGTCGAAAACGTCGTATCGGGCATGAAAGCGTCCTTCGTGAATATCGGACTTGAAAGAAACGGTTTTCTTTACGTTGGCGAATCTCTCGTTGATGCCGGAAAACTCAAAGAGGGCAGAGAGTTGACCGCAATCAACGTAAGTCCCGGCGACGTCATTATGTGCCAAGTCGTGAAAGACGAATTTGGCACGAAAGGCGCAAGACTCACGACGGATATCACTCTCCCCGGATACTTCCTTGTATTGCTTCCCAACAGCACGTTTTTCGGGGTGTCGAGAAAGATCGAAAACGTCGAAAGACGAACCTACCTTGAAGAGTTTGTAAAATCCATTTGTCCGCAGAATATGGGGTTTATCATACGTTCTGCGGCAGATAAAGCCACGGATGAGGATATTATCGCAGAAGCGAAGAGTCTCATCGAGTTATGGAAAAAGGTGGAAGAAGACTACCAAAAAGCACAACCGAAAACCCTCGTTTTCAAAGAGGCGGAACTCCTTGAACGCGCTATCCGCGACACATATAGCGAAGACGTCGAAAGTGTCGTCGTCAACGAGCCCGAACTTGCAGAGCAACTCCGCGAAAAGGCGGGCAAAGTCAAGGTCAGCGTATATGACGGACAAAGAAATATCTTCCGCCACTACGGCATCGCAGAGCAAATCAATCGACTTGCGGACAGGCGCGTAAACCTTGAAAACGGTGCGTATCTCATCATCGACAAAACCGAAGCACTCACCGTCATCGACGTGAATACGGGACACTTTGTCGGGGGCAAGGACCTTGAAGATACCGTCTACAAAACCAATATGGTTGCCGCGGACGAAATCGCAAAACAGTTGAGAGTGAGAAATATCAGCGGTATCGTCGTCATCGACTTTATCGATATGACCGTAGACGAGCACAAAGATGCCGTCATGGACAGATTGAAACAGGCGCTCAAAAAGGATAGACTCAAAACTTCCGCCGTCGAAATGACTGCGCTTGGACTTGTTGAGTTGACGAGAAAAAAGGCAAAACTACCCGTGGATAATTTCATGTTGTCCGACTGTCCCGACTGCATGGACGGACATACCGTGTCCGAAATGCAAATGCTTTTCGTCATTCGCGACGAGTTTGTGGAGTTTGCGCTCCGCGAGAAAAACAAGCCTATCGCTCTCATCAAGGTCAATCCGAGAGTTTTTGACACTCTCTTCGACGTGCACTACCTGCCGCGCGAAGTCTTGAGAGTGTGGAAAGGCAAGAAAATATACTTCTACGCAGACCATGATTGCAAACACGATAAGTTCGAAATCGTCGGCGTCGATTCGGTGGACGCGCTTCCAAAGGAAGCGAAATACGTTGACGTTTACGCTTTCGGTGCGTAGGGTATTGCATTAGCGGCGTAGTTGTGCTATCATAGACCGCAAGAGGAAATTATGAAAACTTGGCAAATCGAAAATCTAAATTGCATCAGAGTCAAAGAATCCACTCTCACCAGGGCTGAAAACGAAGTCAAAATCAAGATGAGTAAAGTGGCGCTTTCGTCAACCGACGTCGCCTACTTTGCGGGTGACCACGAAGGCACTCTTGTCCCCGGGCATAGCGGTATCGCCCTCGTCAGCGAAGCGGACGAATCCTTGGGACTCAAACTCGGCTCTCGCGTGGTGGTCAGCCCTTTCATCCCTTACGAAAGCCACGGCGTAAAAAAAGTCAAGGTTATGGGCGTTGATACAGACGGACTTCTTTCCGACTTTGTCTGCGTGCCGTCCGAAAACGTCTATCTTCTTCCCGACGGCATCCCCGACGACGATGCGATTTTTGCGGAGTATATAGCGCTCGGCAACAACGTCTTTGAAAATATGGACTACGAAAAGGGTGATTACGTCGTCATCGTCGGCGCAAGCACTCTTGGCCTTGTCTTGTCGCAACTCGCTTTATACTACCAACTCGTGCCTATTCTCGTCGATTTGGATGCGGAAAAGCTCCGCATTGCAGAGCATTGGGGTGTGTATTACACCTTGAACCCCACCTACGATAACCTTGAGCGTAGAGTGGAAGAAATCACCGGCGGTAGAATGAGTGAATTTTCCGTGTTTGCCGGGGAAGGTCTTCCTTTCACTAATACCGTCCGCCTTGTGCAAGATAAGGGCGTAGTCATCATCGCAGGCTATTCCGCTCACGCAAAACACCAACTCGATATGGACACCGTTCTTGGAAAACAACTTACCATAAAAGGTGTCGGCAACGGCTACGGCGAAATGTCGTCCGCGATCAACCTGCTCGCAAATAAAATCATCAAAACGGACGGCCTCATCACGAAACGTATCTACTTCGACGAAGTCCCCGAGATGGTAAGAGAATGCGCGGAATACCCCTACCAACACAACAAAATCCTTATCAACGTCGACTGACAAATCCCCAAAACCAACCAAAAGGCACTCAACCGAGCGCCTTTATTTTTTGTCCAACGACAGCACCTATTTTTCCTCTTGGGGACGGAGCAAAAGCGGAAAAGTTTTCCGCTTTTTGCTCCGTCCCCAAGAGGAAAACGAAGAAGAAAAATCGCTGTTTATAGGGAAATTTCGAAAACAGTTTCTGTAGCGAAAAATTGTGAAATTAGTTTTTATCCCTGTCCCCAAGAGGAAAACCTTTCCGCTTTGTGCTCCGCCCTCAAGCCGCACTTGCATTTTAATATGGCGCGTATTGTAATTATAAAAACCAAATAAAAAACGCGCCAGTGCGGTGCGTTTTGTCAGTCGAGAAGGGTGTCGTGGATTAGGGCGTAGGTTTGGGATGCTTTGTCCACCCAACTTTTGTAGAGATATTTCGCAAGTTGGCGATTGGCAACGACCATTTTCAGTTCCATAAGGGTGGTGGTGTCGTTGTTGATTTTGAGAATGACCGTGTAGGTGCCGTCTGCGTTTTTGGAGTAGTCGCAGAAATAGGATTGGCGTTTCTTGTAACGCATACGGTTATCCCTTGCGTACGTGGTGATATTGTCGCGGATGGATGCGGGTATGCGCGTGTAGAAAAGCGCCAAACAACTGGTGCCGTCTTGGGTGATATTGTAATTCTCGCTTTTGGGGACCTTATAGACAAGGTTGGTTTCGAGAAGTTCACCGAGATACTGTTTGCATTCCATATAGGTGAGCCAGTCGTTGTCCGAGGAGCAGATGTCGAGAATGGTGGATTCGGCAAGCGGTATCGCCATCTTTTCAAAGACGAACAAAATTATTAATTTTTGAATTTTGCTATCCAGACGAATAGGGGCTTGATCGAAGTCCATTTTATCTCCTCCTTTGTTTAATCGAATTGCCATTGTAGCACCAAACCCCGAAAAAAAACAAGACTTTATGCAAAAAAATATTCGTTTGACAAAATGTAGTGCACCGAGTTTTTTTGCCCACAAGAAAACCGCCCTTTCGGACGGTTTCCGTATATGGCTTATGAGATTTTAGCCGAGAGTGTTTTCAAGGCAACGCACGAAGAATTGAGTTGCCTTTTCGAGTTGGTCTACATGCAGACGCTCGTTGATGCCGTGGATACGCGCTTGGTCGTCGAGAGAGTTGATGAACGGACCGAAACGGAACACGTTGTCCGTGAGCGGGTTGTAGAAGCGCGCGTCGCTTGCCGCGATGAACATATAAGGTGCGACGACCACGTCGTCGAAGGTCTCGAGAATTGACGTGCGGATATTCTCGTACGCATCGCAGTGGACGTCCGCTTCCGCAGAAGGATTGGAGTATTGGAGCATATTGACTTTCAACACGCCTTTCTTCACGTCTTTCTTGAGAAGTTTTTCGAGATATGCTTTCACGTCGTCTGCGGTTTCACCGGTGATCATACGGTAGTTGATATTCGCTCTTGCTTCTTTAGGGATGACGTTTCTTGCGTCGCTACCCCAGAGCATAGTGGGTGCAAACGTGGTGCGCACGAGTGCGTTGGTCATAGGCATGACGAGAGTGAATGCAAACTTGAGAAGGGGAGAGAATACGTCGCGGTTGGTGAACAAGAATTTGAACAATTTGCCGAGCGCACCGCCACCGCAGTAGGGAGCGAGTTCTCTGAAGGTTTCTTTGGTGAGTTCGGTCCAACGAGTCTTCATGGGGTGAGATTCAACCTTTGCGACCGCTTTTGCAAGTACGCCGTCTGCCGTGGGAGGATTGGGGTTGGATGCGTGACCGCCTTGTTTGTTGACGACGAGTTCGAGATCTCCGCTGCCTTTTTCCGCCGCGCCGATGAGTGCTACGGTGTGGGGGATGCCGAGAAGATTTCCGTCAAGGACGGTGCCGCCTTCGTCTACGACGAATTCCATTTCAACACCCTTGTCTTTGAGATATTTGACGATGCTAGATGCGCCGACTATGGATTGGCCGGGTTCTTCGTCGTGTCCGAAACAGAGATACAAATCTCTTTCAAATTCCTTGCCGTGTTCGAGATGATATTCCACCGCTTCGAGAAGAGCGATCATATGGCTCTTCATATCCTGCGCGCCTCTGCCGTAGATATAGCCGTCTTCGGTGAGATGACCGCTGAACGGATCGTATTCCCAACCGTCTATGGGAGCGGGAACGACGTCGATATGGCTGAGATAGCAACCGCCTTTGAGCGCGGGATTTTTGCCTTTCAGATGATAGATGACGGAGTAGTCCGCAATGATGGTGCGTTCCGCTTTCGCATTGAGAAGGGGATAGGTTTTTTCAAGCCAATCTCTATAATCGACGAATGCTTGGGTGTTGTCGATATAGTCGTCCACCATGGACACGGTGGGGATGCGGATTGCTTCTTGCAAGTGTTTGACCGCTCTGTCTTTGTCGACTGCTGCGGGGGTTGCAAGTTCTACGGGTTTGTGAGTGGGTTTGTTCAGGGCGGTACGAATGACGAGAACAAGTACGAAAAGAACGACTGCTGCCGCTATCGCAATACCGACTATTGCACCAATTGACATAATGCACCTCTAAAAAAAATTACTATATAGATTATATATCCATATTGATTTTTTTTCAAGAATTTTACGGATAAAAGTTTTATTTTGGTCAAAACGGCATTTTATATATGGAAAATGATGATATAAACAGCTTGTTTTGCAAACAATATAACAAACGAGTTTTTGAGCGGCAAGAGTCAAGCACATGATGCGTGCGCGCATATACTTATATTAGAAAACCTTTCGTTGACAATTTGACTACAAAATAGTATACTATTTTACAGTTCGCGAGCGTTGCTCCCGAAACTTTGTAATAAATTTGTGGCGTTGCCACAGCGGAGGTATATATGAAATTTCAAAACATAGGCGTTGAGAAATTCGTAGAAGAAAGCATCGCTCTCTGCAAGCCTGAAAACGTCGTCCTTATCACGGGCGAAGAAGATCAACTCGAGGCTCTTCGTGCAGAGGCTGTCGCTACCGGCGAAATGATCAAACTCAATCAAGACCTTCTCCCCGGTTGCTACTATCATCGCACTAAACCCAACGACGTTGCAAGAGTGGAGGGCAGAACCTTTATCTGCACCAGAGAAAAAGAAAACGCAGGTCCCACCAACAACTGGAAAGATCCCAAAGAAATGTACGCAATGCTCAAAGACATCGCTCGCGACAGTATGAAAGGTCGCACGATGTACGTCATTCCTTTCTCTATGGGCGCGGTCGGATCTCCTTTCTCCAAAATCGGCATCGAAGTCACGGACAGCATTTACGTCGTGCTCAATATGGCTATCATGACCAGAGTCGGACAAAAAGTCCTTGACACTCTCGGTGACAACGACGACTTCGTTCGCGGTTTCCACGCAAAGTGCGACGTCGACGAAAACAATCGTTATATCGTCCAATTCCCCGAAGACAACGCAATTTGGTCTGTCAATAGCGCATATGGCGGAAACGTTCTTCTCGGCAAAAAGTGCTTTGCACTTCGTATAGCATCCTACCAAGGCTGGAAGGAAGGCTGGATGGCAGAACATATGCTCATCCTCGGCATCCAAAAACCCAACGGCGAAACCAAGTACGTGACGGCGGCATTCCCCTCCGCTTGCGGAAAGACTAACCTCGCTATGCTCATTCCCCCTGAAACCTACACCAAGAAAGGTTACAAAGTGTTCACGGTCGGCGACGACATTGCATGGCTTAGAGTAGGCGCGGACGGAAGACTTTATGCAATCAATCCCGAAGCAGGATTCTTCGGAGTCGCTCCCGGCACAAACAAAAAATCCAACCCCAACGCACTTGCATCCACGCAAAAGGGTACGATTTTCACCAACGTCGCAATCAATCCCGCGGATAACACCGTTTGGTGGGAAGGTCTCACCAAGGAAGCACCCGAAGAACTCATTGATTGGAAGGGCAATCCGTGGCATCCCGGTATGGTCGACGCGGACGGCAAACCCGTCAAAGCGGCGCATCCCAATAGCCGTTTCACCGCTCCCGCAAAGAATTGCCCCTGCATTTCCAGCGAATTTGAAGCACCCAACGGCGTTCCTATCAGCGCAATCATCTTCGGTGGTAGACGCGCTCAAACCACTCCGCTCGTGTATCAATCGAGAGATTGGGATCACGGTGTGTTCGTAGGTTCGATCATGGCATCCGAAACCACTGCTGCGGCAAGCGGTGCGGTCGGTGTCGTCAGACGCGATCCTATGGCAATGCTTCCTTTCTGCGGATACCATATGGGTGACTACTTTGCGCATTGGATCGAAATGGGCAAGAAGATCAAACATCAACCCAAAATCTTCAACGTCAACTGGTTTAGAACGGACGAAAACGGCAAGTTCTTGTGGCCGGGATTCGGCGATAATATGAGAGTCCTCGATTGGATCCTCCGCCGTTGCGAAGAAACCGTCGACGCAGTCGAAACTCCTATCGGTTACGTTCCCGATCCCGCGGATATCGACCTCAGCGGTTCCGACCTCACCGAAGAACAAATTGCAGACCTTCTCACTGTCGATAAGGATTTGTGGAGAAAGGATGCGGATGGTATCAAGGAATTCTACACCAAGTTCGGCGACAAGCTCCCCGAAACCTTGAAAGAAGAACTCGACACTCTCGAAAATAACCTTAAGTAATAAAAATCTCGTCTTCGCTCCTGCGATGCGGGAGCGAATGCGATAATACGATAACCCCACTTAAATCCTATCGAGTATTCGCATAGGATTTATGCATATAATTATGGAACTGTACGAAAGATTTCTAACAGAGCAAATCGACGAAAACGGTAGGCTGACCGGCGTGGATTGGCACGTTCCCGATACCTACAATTTCGGCTTTGACGTCGTGGACTACTTCGGCACCGTCGAGCCCGATAGAAGGGCGATGATTTGGGTGTCAAACGATATGCAGTCCCGCGTTTTCACGTTCGGTGATATGATGCGTCTGAGTGCGAAATGCGCCAATTTCTTTAGAAAACTCGGCATTCAAAAGGGGGATAGAGTAATGCTCGTCCTCCGTCGTCACTGGGAATTTTGGCCTGCGATCGTCGCACTCCACAAAATCGGCGCAATAGTCATCCCCGCTACCGATCAGCTCAAGGATAAAGATTTCGTGTATAGATTCAATTCCGCAGGGGTTAAGGCTATCGTTTGCACCGCGACCGGGAACGTTCTCGATGAGGCGGAAACCGCTTGCGAAAAATGCCCTAACGTTAGCATAAAAGTGGTATCTAACGGTACGAAAGACGGTTGGATCAGTTTTTCGGAGTTTGAAAATTACTCCGACGTTTATCCTCGTCCTACCGACGATAGCGCACCTATGAGGGATGAGTTGATGCTCATGTATTTCACGTCAGGCACCACCGCTTATCCCAAAATCGCCGCTCACGAACATACCTATTCGCTTGCGCATTTCGTCACTGCAAAGTGGTGGCATAACGTCGAAAAGGACGGAGTGCATTTTACCGTCGCAGAAACAGGGTGGGGTAAAGCCGTATGGGGCAAACTCTACGGTCAATGGCTACTTGGCGCATGCGTGTTCACCTACGATTTCGACAAGTTCGATCAGGATAAGGTGTTGTCAATGTTCGCGAAGTACGGCATCACGACTTTCTGCGCCCCGCCGACTATCTACCGCTTTATGATTAAGGCGGATTTGAGCAAGTACGACTTGTCGTCGTTGAAGTACCTGACCACCGCCGGCGAAGCTCTCAATCCCGAAGTGTTCAATCAGCTAAAAGCAAGCACCGGACTTTCCATTATGGAAGGGTTCGGACAGACGGAAACTACCCTTACTATCGCAAACCTTACAGGCGCGACGCCTAAGGCGGGTAGTATGGGCTTGCCTACGCCAATCTATAAACTCCGCCTTGTCGACTACGACGGAAACGACGTCCCTATGGGTGAGGCAGGGGAGATCTGCGTTGATATAAGCGAGGGTAGACCGTACGGATTGTTCAGAGAGTATTACGGTAGCCCCGAACAGACCGCCGACGCTATGCACGACGGACTCTATCATACAGGCGATACCGCTTGGAAAGATGAGGACGGAAATCTGTTCTTCGTGGGCAGAACGGACGATATTATTAAGTCGAGCGGATACCGTATCGGACCGTTTGAAATCGAAAGCGTCATAATGGAACATCCATCCGTGGTGGAATGCGCGGTTACGGGCGTGCCAGATCCCGTCAGAGGACAAGTGGTCAAAGCAACTATCGTCCTCGTGAAAGGGGTGGAGCCGAGCGATGACCTGAAAAAAGAAATCCAACAATACGTGAAACACGCAACGGCACCGTACAAATATCCAAGGATAATAGATTTTGTAGACGAGCTCCCGAAAACGATAAGCGGCAAAATCCGCCGCACCGAATTAAGAAAGTAAGCGCGAAAGCGCTTTTTTCTTTGCCTTTTTTCGGCTAATCTTTTCCTCTTGGGGACGGAGCAAAAAGCGGAAAAGATTTCCTCTTTTGCTCCGTCCCCAAGAGGAAAAGAATGGGTAAAAAAATAAGCGCTTTTGCGCCTATTTTAAAACGTATCGCACCGACCTTGCGTCGCTGAACTCGAAAATTTTTGCTATCTCTTTTTGCGTCATTCCTATCTCTTGAAGTTTGCGCATGCATTCTACCATCTTCGGCCTGTCGAGTTTCAAGAACTTCGGGGGCATGCCGTACTTCGCAAGAATTTCGTATGCCTTGTCATCGACCGTCTTCGCATTATCTTTGATTTCAATCCATTCCGGGCAGTCCGCGTCCGTTCCGCATTCACGCGCAATGGCGATTATGTTCGACGGCTCGGTGTTGAAAAACTCTCCTGCGAAATCAAAGTCAACAATGCCCATGCGTTGCATATAGCAGTTGTAACTCGAATAGTCGTAATCGGTAGGTTTTTGCGCAATTCCAGCGTTTATCGGGTTGTTATGGATATAACAAAGGCAGTTTCCGACATATTTTGTGTCGTAAATGGCTTGGCTTTTGTATCTGTCTCTAAACACGTAGCCGACGCGTTCCGTCTTAAAATTGTAGTACTGCGCATACCTCGTGTTGACACGGCGCATATAGCGACCTAACTTGTCGGGATTGGGGGCATAGAGGAGCAGATGACAGTGATTGCCCATAATGCAATAGGCAAGGATTTTGATGCCGTCGTCCTCTTTGTAATGGTTGAGATTGAAGAGGTAAGTGTTCTTCATTTCGTCGGTGTCGAAGATGTATTCTTTTGCGATGCCCTGCACCATAACGTGAAAACAATTTGTATCTGAACAAGCTCTAGCGATTCTACTCATAGCGGTATCTCCTTTGATGAGAATAGTATACAACGATGGGGCGAGAATGTCAAGGGACTTTTCCTCTTGGGGACGGAGCAAAAGAGGAAAGCTTTTCCGCTTTTTGCTCCGTCCCCAAGAGGAAATCGAAGGGGGAAAATTGTGGGATAAAGTGAGGGGGGAATGAAAAAATGGTATTGACAAATAGGGATAATGTGATATATTATATCGTTGTATAATGCCCGAACGGGACGCGGGCGCGTGTGTATGCATATATGTATGTGGGCATGGCGCGGGGCGCGAAGATAGGGCGCTACAAAATGACACACAACTTATAGGGCTGAGGTCGGGCGGCAGAACGGCTTAGGCTAACTTGAGGTGAAATTATGAGAAACAACACTATCAGACAGACGCTTTCAATCACAAGACTCGTTGTGCTTGCACTGTGTTTTGTGTTCGTGTTCGCATTCGCAATGCTCACGATGACCACGACTGAAAACAGTGTGATGAGCGACGTAGCGTTTGCAGAAGATTCTGACGGTAACGCGGTTTCGATTGTTGTCGATAACGAATTGACGGCAAATTCGATCGGGTTCCCCGGCAACGACGCAAGCAAGCGTACTTGGACATATCGAGTGACGACGAAAAATACAGTCTTCTCGACAATCAACACCAGTGTGTATACAAATTCAGGTGCAGATACGACCTACAACGTTTCTACAATAACGAACGGTTTCAAAATCAAAGAAAGCGAAGCACACAGTGTTTCAGCACCTGAATTGTTTGTTGCAGTCAACTTTGCCGTTCCTGATTTTATTAGAAAAATTTCGGGGAATTCAAATTTTGAAATCACAGTAGCTGTAACGTCAACGATACATAGATACGAATCCAATATGGCGTTTGGTAGCGACAACAGCGGTTACTACGTTGAAGCGACTGATAGCGCAATGAAAGCAAGTGCTATCACGGGAAAAGGATTCACCAAGTTCCAAAACTTCAAGAATGATAACACCAAAACGGCATCTTCCAATATAACCAAGGGCAAGAACAACATTCTTATCGGTTATTACGATCAGACCGGTAACTGGGGTCAATGCGATTTCGACGTCACCAACTTGTATTTCGATTTCACCGTTAAAATTGCAGGCGGTGCATCGAACGCGACCTTTGCAGACTCGGCAACTATGAGCATTTGGGACGGCGCCGCACCTATCGTCACGAATGCAACCGCAACTCCTAACAGATACTTGGAAAACGATACTTGGAAAGGGGATAGTTGGAATTACAACGTCACCAAAGCGGAAAGCAATCCTGCAAGCCCCTTTGCGAACAATGCTTGGAGCAAGTACGAATACGCACAAGACAGCGTGTCTGCCGACAACGCAATGATCAACCTTTACAGTTACGTCAACACCTCAACGGACGGAAAAACGGTTGATAGTGGCAAAACTTATTACAAGAGTGCAGAACTTACAGTCAACGATAGATATTCTTACGATTACAAAGGAGCGGACGATAAAAACGTTCTTGTTACTGTCGCAAACAGTAACAAGGGTTTCCAATATTTCGCATCAGGTATTAAATCGGTAACAATCGGCGCAACGACTTATACCGTTGCAACGGATAGCGGTTATAAAGAAATCAAAAAGACTGACGATGCAACCGTCTACGGTTGGTTCAAAGTCGATAAGGCAGCCGATAACCGTGCACAAATCAAAATCTCATTCTACTTCAAAGAAAATATCACCGGTCTTAACGTTAGCGTTTCGGACTACGGTGACGCAAGCGTTTCCAAGACCATAAACGTCAAGGGTATAGACAACACCAATCCTAACGGAACTCTCACCGTTGACGATATGGACGGATACACCAAAGAGGCATCCCTTTTCAGCGGTTGGGACAACCTCAGATGGTACAACAACAGCACTCTTTCTCTCGATCTCAACATGAACGAAGAAAGTCCGTCTACGGACGACCTTGAAATCACTCCTTATATGTGGTTCTATTCGGTCGTGAAAGTGAACGCACCGACAGGCACGCTCACTTCGGCAAACTGGTCGAGAGAACAACTTCTCACGAAAGTGCCTTTCGCAGTCGGAGCGACTTCGAGCTTCAAATACGACTTCACAACCGGCTATGCAAGTGCGGTTTACGATACCGCCGGCAACGTCACCACCGGTCTTGACGGTCAATCAAGCATGAGTGCAACGGGGGTAGGGTATTATCTCTTCACGTTCTACTGTATGGATATGTCGGGCAGATATACCACCGAAAACCAAATCTCGTACTACGTCAGAGCGGACTACGAAACCCCGACTTATACTCTCACCAAGTCCGCAAACGGCAATAATCTCGCAAATACCGATTGGGCAACGAGCGAACTCACTGTCACTCTCGTTCAAGACAAGGCGTCCATTTCGGGCAATAACTTGAGCTTCACGGACGCAGAAGATAACACCAGATATATCGCTGTTCTCAACGGCGTTATCAAGAATATCTATCTCGATACCGCAGTGGATAGCACTGCCACTATCGCGACGGACGGCAAGTCTGCAAACTTCGGCGGTGGCGAGCCCGGTACGAGAATTTACGTGACTTATAGCGTGTCGTCCACCGGCGTTGCGACTTGGACTATCGTGTTCGGCAGAGATCACAGCGCTCAAGACACCAGCGGTTACACCTATTTCGACTTCTCTTACTATACCACCTTTGAAATTATGGTCGGCGACGATCCCGAAAACGAAACTCCCGTCAAGTACGTTGCCACCGGTAACACCATGCAAACGGACGGCGTAACGCACCGTCAATGGCAGGTCCTTGTCGGAAAAAAGTACGTCAACGGCGTGTATATTCTCGTGGATAGAAACAAACCCCACGCTCCCACTCTCGACCAAGAGTCCGAAGATAAGGACTATTCCGAAATCGATCAGATCTACACTCCCTCTATCCCCGATGCAACGGATAGAAAGTGGTTCACGAGCGGTTGGTCTCTCGATGCGTTCTACGCGTTCGAGGACTCTCTCCTTGCGCAGTACGGCGACGGTATCAAAGTCTACTACGCAATGAAGAATATTCAAAATATCAATGACTTCGACGCCGCGGGCGAGAAACTCTCGATCAGCGCCTTCCTTTCTGCTTTCGGTAGCGGTGCGATCGATCCCGCAGACTACAACTTCGACGCAGTCTACGAAACCCTCGGCACTAAACTCAATAGTATCAACGAAATCAAACTCAACTTCAATAGCGCACTCGGCGCAGGTATGCGCGTCTACTACTTCTGGGCGGTCGACCAAGCGGGTAACGTCAGTGATCTCGTCGGATATACCTTCTTCGTCGATGCAAACGACTATAAGGTCGTCGGCTCGGTGGATAAGGATAGCATCTTCGCAGATCTCAACGTCGCTTCCGTCCTCGAAGGCGGTAAGTCCACCGTCTATAAGAGAGGGGATATCATCACTCTCAACTTCGCTCTCGAAGACGGCTACGTCGCCTATAAACTCGACTATAAGTTCGGCAACGGCGCAGAAGATATCAAGAATAAGTGGACCACCGACGATCCGCTCTCTCCGTCTCAATCCTACGCGGATCCCAACGGCAGCATTTCTCTCGACGGTCTCGAATTCAATCTCTTGCTCGAAAATACCGATCTCGGCAATCTCGGCAATATCCCCAGCAATAACGGTAATATCGAACTCATCTTCCGCTATCGCAGACTCGTCACTGTCACCGTCACCGGTACCAACGTCAGCTACGCAGGCGCTCCTACCGAAATCCCCATGACCGTCTTCCCCGAAATCGCAAAGAGCCAAATCGTCTACGATTGGAAACAAAATACGGGTGCGGTCGACACATTCAACGAACCTATCTATACGGATCTCGAATCCGCTCCTTCCAACGTCGGTGAATATTCGGTCGCAATGTCTATCGATAACGATAACTACGTCACTCAAACCGTCAGAATTCCCGCGTATAACATTCTCAAGAAGGATGTCACGATAAAGATCAATTCTTCCGTCGGTGAATACGGCGACAATCAAAATATCGGTTACGTCGTGGACGGTCTTGTCGGTGCAGATCTCGCAGCGTGGGATCCCGCTACTTACACCTTCACCGGCTCCGAACTCTTCCTGCCCACCGCAAGCAACTGGCTCAAAGTGGACGGCATTCTCGTTGCGGACGGTAGCGGTTTCGGCAATCTCAATGTCGGCAACTACGCGATCACTTTCTCGACAGACGTAACTGCGGATCTCGGAGATAACTACAACGTCTCCTACGTCACCGCAACCCATATCGTCACTCAAAAGGCTATCACCGTCATTGTCAAGGCCGGTCAAGGCAAAGTCTACGGCGATGCGGACGGCACTATCCTCGTCGGCGTAGATAAGACTACGCTCCCCACCGGGAAACTCATCGGCGATATCTTCAACGGCGCTCAAGAATCTTCTACTGTCGGCAATATCGTCTACTTCTACGTGGACGGCACTCAACTCATCTCCCGTGAATTCGGTGAGAACGTCGGTGAATATAACTACTCCACCAGCACCGCTTATTTCGACGTCAATAGCAACTACTCGATCACCGTCGACGCAAGCGGCGTTAAATACGAAATCACTCAAAGATCTGTGAGCGTTACTCCCGTCGCAGGTCAAAGCTTCATCAAGAACGAGACGAATTCCTATGACGTTGCGTACACTCTCGCCGCAAACGACCAGAGATTTGCAGAATATCTCACCGCCTCTTGGTCTCTCGGCGTTGCAGGCGCTTCTAGCCCCGTTCTAGGTTATACCGAAACTTCTTACACTCTTGTCGGTTCGTTCTCGTCTAGCTCCGCAAACGTCAAGTTCGTCATCGCGGCAGGCGATCACGCTATCATCATCCGCGAAATCATCGCAAGTGCGACGAACGTCGTCGTTACCGTCACCCGCGTTACTCCTTACGTCTTGACCTACGGCGATAATACCTACTTCAGCAACGTTACCATCACCGCAGATAGCACCGATTATTCGATCGCTCTCTCGGACGGCTCCACGCTCCCCGAAGGTTACTCCCTCAAGTGGACCGCACACCTTACCAGTCTCAACGTCGGTTTGCGTTCCGTCATCATCGAAGAAGGATCCGCTTCCGTCCTCGATAACAACGGCGCAGATACCGATTATATCTTGCTCGTCGATAGCTACTATATCACTATCAACCCCGCAACGATTACCGTCTATCCGTCCGCTACCAATAATTCCAAGGTCTACGGCGATCTCGATAGCGTTTACGGTATCGGTTTCTCCGTCGCGGAAGGTCAAGAATCTCTTGCAAGTAAGGTCAGCGGTTCTTTCGTCAGAGTCGCTTACCACGCTGACGGCTCCTTCTACCGTTTCGGTGAACGCTACGATAACGTCAGCAATGCGGACGGCTCTATCACCTACAACGGTCAGGATTTCTACTACGGCTACGCAATCTCTTCGGAATTCGTCAGCTCGGATAGCAACTACGTCGTAGTGGTCGACGAAACCGCTCTCGCAGAGGCTCGTCTCGTCATCACTCCCGCAACCATTGATTATAGCCAAATCACTCCCGCTTTCTTCGGCGTCGATAGAGCAATGAACAACTCCACAGAGCTCCCCGAATTCTCCGTCGATCAAAAGAAAGCTATGCTCGCAATCTACTCGCAGTTGAAACGTAATACCGATGACGTCTATATCAACTTCACCGCAAATTACGTCAACGTCGATACCCACGAGCCCGATGCGTCTATCGGTGAGAAACACGTTCTCTTTGCAGCATTCGCTCTCGCAGGCGGTGCCGCAGGTAACTATACTCTCGTCGGCGCACCCGAAAGCTACGTCCTCACTCAAATCTGCTACATCAAGGACGAGCCTATCGAACTCACCAAACTCAACTTCACCTTGACCAAAGTCTACGACGGTAGCCCCGAATTCTCGGCAAATAACGTGCTCATCAGCGTCAGCCTCGGCGATAATATGCAACTTATGTCATCCATTATCTTCCCGTCCGCTAACGTCACGTCCAACTACGCAACCGACGTCGTATTGCTCTTCCCCGGACTTAGAGCAAGCGATATCAATATCGACGTCAAGGAAGAAGGTATCGAAATCGCTTTCACCGACGAAGGCATGGTCCTTACCGTCAGAAACCTCAGCGGTTCCATCACTCCTAAACAAATCGATATCGACGACGTCATTGAATACTCCGTCGCAGATCGCAGATACAACGGTTCTTCTCTCGTCGATCTCGGCCTCGTCTTCTTGAACAGCGTCTATGCAACAGGCGATAGTTTCGCAAACGTCGGTCTCGAACTCCTCGCGCACGCGTGCGATAACAATATTATTAGCGCGAGCGCGGGCACGCATAGAGTCACCGTTTCGTCAGTCGGCGTAAAAGCAAATTCCAACTACGCTCTCAACTTCACTGCGGACGAACTCAATGAGAAGATCTCTTCGCTCATCGTCGAAATCTCTCCCGCCAGAGTCCAACTCGCCGTCGATTACGACAACAACAAGCAGTACGAAGGCAATACCGATGCCAATAAGATTCTCGACAAAGGCACCGACGTGTCCAACTCCGCCGCAGAATCCGCCGTCACCCTCATCCCCGAAGATGCGATAGGTTTCGACGAATCCGCTTGGGCAAACGATAGCGCATTCATCGGCTACGTGTTTGCAGACGTGACCTTCAAGTATAGCATCAACGGCGTCGCGGATGCTTCCGTCGCTTTCGATGCAGACGGCAACGTCATCAAACACAATATCCTTATCAGCGGACTTTCCTTCATCGTTCCCGCCGGCAAGACTTCGGACGACGTCAACGCAGTCCTTGCAAACTATGAACTCGTCGCATACGACTTCGTGGACGGCAGTTACGTCGCAAACAATAGGGCACTCGTCGCTGAAACCACCATTTCCGACTTCGAAAATATCGCGGTCGCAACCCTCGATCAAAAAGTCCTTTCCGTCCAAACCGACGGCATCATCATCTCGAATAAGGTTTACGACGGCACCAAGAACGCAAACGTCGCTATCAAGGGTACCTACGACGTAACCGGATTCGGTGTTGTTCCCGAAGAAAAAGACTATGTAACTCTCGACGTTTCGGGCGAATTCAGCGATAAGAATAGCGGTGAAAATAAGAGCGTCAACGTCAGAATCACCGGCGTCAAGAGCACTTCCACCGAGGTCGATTACGCAAAGAACTACAAGATCCAAAAAGACGTTTCCGCAGTCGGTCGCGCGACCATATCCAAGGCTCCCGTCGTTGTCAACTTCACCGTCTCCGATAAGGAATACGACGGCACCACTTCAGTTGATAAGACGTCCTACACCATGTCCGGCCTTATGCCTACCGAAACCGGTAGATACTACGTCAAGAGCTACTTCTCCAAGTACGCAGATAAGAACGTAGCAGTCGATGAGAGCGGGGCAGTCGTCGCAAAGAACGCATTCGTCTACGGCGTGGCTCTCAGTTGTAACACCGAAAACGTCATCAACTACTATCCCGTCATATCGTCTTCCGTCGAAATCGCAGGCAAGACCGCTGTCGCATCCGATGCGCTCGGCTCTGTCCTTACCGACACCGATGCGGACGGCAATGCAATCTACTACTACAATCTCGATACCGTCAACGTGTACAATATCACCAAGGCGGAATACGATAGTCTCTCCGTCAAGCCCGAAGTCCTCGGCTCGTACACGAAGTCCTATACGAAGTACTATATCGTCGACGCTTCTTCCGCAATTGCAGGCAAGACCGTCGAATCCGTCGCGTACGTCGATAACGCAAAGGGTACTATCAATCCCAAGAACATCAAGGTTTCCGTCGTCGCAACTCCCGAAAGCACCGCTTTCTCCAAAGAGTACGATGCAACCAACAAGTTCTACGGCAATGACTCCGACTACTCCATCGGCAATAGCGGATTTATGGCGGACGATGCGGATTATATCGCACTCAACGTCGGATCCGACGACGTGACTATCGCATACAAAACGTCTTCCGTCGGCAGCACTTCCGTCGTGTTCACCTTCACCGGTAACGCACTCAAAGCAAAAGAAGGTGTCGCCGCAGAATATGCAAACGTCTACAGAAACTACACGACCGTCGGTTCGACCGCTTCTATCGTCGCGGAAATCAAACCTCGCGTCATCACCGCTCAACTCGATGCTGTCAAGTCCACCTACGGCAAGGCGCCTAACTTCGATGGCAAACTCGGCTACAAGGCAGGGGAAGGCGAAGTCATTGTTTCGAGCAACTACGGTTATATGACCGTCGCGGATTACCAAGTCGCATTCGCAGAACGCTACGCAGAACTCGGCGAAGGTATCAGTGCATACCGTTATAACCTTGTGGACGGTGCGTTCGTGCAAGCAAACGACGGCGCATACGTGCGTATGGACGGTACGTTCGTCGAACCTTCCGTCGACGTCAACGGCAAACTCGTCGCAACCTATCCCGTCGGCACCTATCCCGCAACCATAAGCGGCGGTTCTTCCACCAACTACACCTTCAAGTTTGCATACACCAAGTTCGACGCGGACGGCAATATCGTTGCGGATACCACGCTCACGAGCAGTGAAATCGTGGTCGAAAAGGCAATCCTCAAAGTCCACGCCGCAACCGTTGAAGAAGGTTATAGCTATAGCAAACTCTACAAGGAAGGCGGTTTGCCTGAAATCAAACTCACCTACACCGGTCTTGTCAACGGCGACAATCTTTCCGCAGTCTTGACCGCTCCCGTCGCATCCTTCAAATATTACGACGGCAGTGCTTGGAGTGATATTGATGAAAACGTCAAACCCGTTTCCTCTCTCGACGGCGGCTACTATGCGGTCTATATCGAAACCTCTTCCGCTCTCGCAAACAACTACGTCATCGTTTGGGATGCGGATAAGGTGGCAAAACTCAACGTCACCATCGCTCCTATCTCCGGCGTCAGAATGTCCAATACCTCCGTTGTCTACGACGGCAACTCCAAGTCGGACAAGATGAGCGTGAAGGGTAGCGTGAGCGGTATCGACGTGGTCTACTCCTACTACAAGAACGGCGTGGTCGCTCCCGAAAATCTCGTGAACGGTGCGGATCTCATCAACGTCGGCTCTTACTTAGTCGTCGCAAATCTCACCAGAGTCATCGACGATGAATTCAGCAGCACTGCGGAACTCAGATCCACGTTGACCATCACCAAGGCGGATATCTCTCTCGGCTATACGCCTTATAGTCTTGACTATTATGATTACGACCACTTCGACGACGTCAAGAGCGCAATCCAAAAATCTATCGCAGGCGTTGCGGCAAACGATTTGGCGGCAGTCAAGAAAGCAGTCAAGATCTCCGTGGATGGCAGAGAAATCATCAATGCAGGCACCTATAAAGTGGCAGTCAAGTTCACTTCTCCCGAAAATCCGACGTCTGCATCCAATATCCAAATCGCAAACTACAACAGCTTTGAAAAGACCTACACGATCACCGTTCTTCCCGCGGAAATCGTCGTTACCGTGCTTGAAAGCAGTAAACAACAAAAGACGACTTACGACGAAGACGGCAATGCAACCAATAAAGGTATTGTGTTCAAGTACGAATTCTCGCCCAAGTCCGCAAGCCACGGTCTGTCCGATAGCGACATCGATGAAACCTACTTCATGATTCAATACAAGAGCATGTCCAAAGAAGGCGTCATCCAAGAAATCGCAGCCGCTCCCGGACGTTACAGCTACACGATTAGCTACTGCACCGACGAATCGTCTGTCGTCAAAGAGGAAAGCGACGGTTATATCTCTATCTGCGGAATCGGCGAAGATGAAGAATACTACTACGGCGATGAAGACTCCAACTACAAGGTCATCGGTTTCACGACGGGCGACTTTGAACTCACGACTGATGAACTCAAATATTCGTCGCTTGCAACCATCAAGTTCAACGATAAGCAAATCTCCGATTCGACAATTCAACTCATCGTCAACTACGTCGATGAATCTTCGGAGGCAGATCCCACTAATAATGCGATCTATCAATACGACGTCGACTTGTTCTATGATGCATACGACACCTTGGTGCCTTATATCGATTCCTATGGCTACAAGTCTTCGATCTATCAATTGTCGCATATCAGAATCATTACCGGCTCCGGCGAATCGATCAGCGACGTCAACCACGGTAGCACCGATATGACTATCACAGTCAACACCTACTTGGATAACCTCAACAACTATAAACTCATCATGGTTTATAACGACGGTAGCTTCAAGGAAATCACCGACTATACTTCCGAAATCAAAGTTGAAGACATCGGCGGAGTAGAGTACGAAAACACATACGTAACCTTCAACACCGACAAACTCGGTTGGTTGGTCTACGTCAACGCAGTCCCCGTCAAAGTCGACGTGACTACAACGGAAATTCCTATGTGGGTTTGGATAGCAGTCGGTTGCGGTGCGGCGGCAATCATCGCACTTGCACTCGGCCTTGGAATCGGCTTGTCCAAGAAGAAGAAAAAAGCGGCACTCGCAGGCACTGGAATGACTATGGACGTCGCAACTCCCGACGCGGCGGAATCCACCCCCGAGCCGACTCCTGAACCCACTCCCGAGCCGAAACCCGAACCCGTAGCGGAACCCACGCCTGAACCCACTCCCGAACCTGTCGCAGAGCCGACTCCCGAACCCACTCCCGAGCCGACTCCCGAGCCTGCACCTGTGAGGGTCAGACCTGCAAAACCCACTCACGTTGGCAAGAAGAAACCTCCTGTCATCGGTGTTAAAGAAGGCGCGGATGTCAACGCAAGATCGATTTCCGCACCCGAAATCGCGACACCCGGAACGGCAGAGCCCGCTCCCGAAGTCGCACCCGAAGCGGCGGCGGACACAGGCAAAGTGCCTCCCGTTGTGGGCAAGAAACCTCCCGTAGTCGGAAAGAAAGACTAACAAAAAAACAAAAACGCAAGGAAAATCCTTGCGTTTTTTGTTTGGAAGTAATTACAAAAAAGCGACGGATAAATAGGTTTTGGCATAAATTAAACCGATTTCATATTGGTTTAATGTTAAACTAATATTATACGGGCGGCAAGCAAAAAAATTTTTTCTTTACAATTGAACTGGTAAGGAATATAATTTATATATCAAAATAAGGGAGTTATTATTATGAAAAAAATTGCAATCGGATGTGACCACGGCGGTATCGTTCTCAAAGAAAGCGTTGTGAATACGCTTCAATCTCTCGGCGCAGAAGTCGTCGACCTTGGCACTTACAACACGGATTCCGTGGATTATCCCACCTACGGTTTGAAAGTTGCAGAGGCAGTGGCAAGCGGAGAATGCGATGCAGGCGTGCTTATGTGCGGTACGGGTATCGGCATTTCCATATCCGCAAACAAAGTCCCCGGCATCAGAGCGGCAGTCGTGACGAATACCTATATGGCGCAACTCACCAAAAATCACAACAACGCAAATATCATCGCACTCGGAGGCAGAGTCATCACCCCCGAAGAAGCGAAAGACATAGTCACCGCTTGGTACACCGCAGAGTACGAGGGCGGAAGACATCAACGTCGTCTTGATATGATCACCGATATCGAGAAGAAGTACAATAAGTAAGATGATCGAAGAAGTTCTCAAAGAGATCAAATCCGCAGAAGAAACGGCGTCCGAAATGCAATCAAAAGCGTTTCAAGAGGGCAAGCAAATCGTCCTTGACGCCGAATTGAAAGCGGAAAAAGAAAGAAAAGAAACCGTTTTGCAATGCAAAGCGGATTTTAGACGTGCTATTGCCGAAGCGGAAGAAACCGCAAACGCAAGGCGCACGAAAATCATTGAAAACGGAGAGATTTCCGCAAAAGAATACGTCGAAAGCAAGAGTGCGAAAATCGACGAAAAGGCGGATGAACTCGTAGGTGTTTTGCTGGATAAGTATATCAAATGATTGTTGAAATGAAAAAACTGGTGCTCATCGGGCATCGGTCGGACAGATTCAATCTTTTCAAGGCGCTGCACCAGAGCAAGTTGGTGGAAATCGTCGCGACTGAAGATTTGGAAAACACTTCACGTCTTGACAATTCGCGCACGAAGGAGGAGATAGAGGGAAAAACGTTCCGCATATCGTCCGCCTTTGATTTCTTGCGCGCTCAAAAGAAACTTGCAGAGAAAGCGCAAAAGGATAGCAAAAATTCAGAAAATCCCTACGTTTACACTCCCGTAAAAGAGCCTCCTTTCACGTCTATCGCAAGAATGGACTATGAAGATTTCGCAATGATAAGTGCGGAAGAATATGAACTTCTTTGCGACGTGGAAGAACTTGAAACCATAAAAAACACCCGTCAGGAACTTGACTCCGAAAAGCAAAAAATACTTGCGGAAAACGAAGCGCTTGCCGTCTATGAAAACCTTGAAACATCGTTTTCATCTTTTGTCGGAAGCAAAAACGTGCAAGTGGTCGTCGGCTCGGTCATCGGCTCAAAGGCGGATATAGTGCGCAGTGCGAACGATATAGACGGCGTGTACGTCGAAACTTTCATCGGTCAAAAAGCGACTGCGTTCGTCGCGGTCTGCCTGAACGAAAAGGAAAGCGAATTGAGCGCGGTTTTGCAATCTGCGGACTACGCGAAGTGTCCGTTCTCGTTTGACGTCACCGCTCGCGAAAAAATCTCTCAAAATAACGCGCGTATAGATAGTATCGAAAAAGAGAAGTTTGATTTGATGGTGCGCGCTCTCGAAAAAGAAAAGGTCGTCAGAAAACTCAAAACTCTTTACGACTACTATCTCGTCGAAAAAGCGAAACTCGACGCTCTCGACGGATTTGCAACGACGGATCGCTCCTTCGTCCTCGAAGGTTGGTATCCTAAAGATAAAGAAAACGACCTGAAAAAAATTCTCGACAAAGTTTCGGATAGATTGGTCTATGAATTCCGCGAGCCCGAAGACGGGGAAATCGTGCCTACTCTCGTGCGCTCGAACAAAATCGTCGAGCCTTACGAGGACATTACGAATATGTTCTCCGTGCCAAAGTACGGCGAGGATATAGACCCGAATCCGATAATGACGTTCTTCTATTTCCTATTCTTTGGAATAATGGTCGCGGATGCGGTGTACGGTGTGATATTTGCCGTTGCCGGTTTCGTGCTTTACAAAATTTCAAAACCCGTCCCGGGCAAGGGCAGACTTATGCTCATCATCGCTATGGGCGGAGTGAGTACCGCTATATGGGGTATGTTGTTCGGAAGTTATCTAGGCTTCCCGACACCCGATATGAACGTGTCTTACGCACTGCTATTCAATCCCCTTGACGAACCGCTAAAAATGCTCGTTATGTGCTTTGCGCTCGGATTTGTGCAGATAATCGTGGGTATGTTCGTCAATGCGCTCAATCTCATCAGACATAAAGACTATCTTGCGGTGGTGTCGGACGTGTTGTCTTGGTACTTCATATTTGCGGCGATAGGGTGTCTTGCGGTGGGACTTCTCATCGAAAACGCACCGTCTTTCTTGAAATATGTCGCAATAGCACTGGCGGTCGTCGGCGTGATTTTGATACTTGTAGGCGGCGTCAAGAGCAAGAAAGGTCCGATAAAGGGCATGATTGGCAGAGTCGGCAAACTCTACGACATAGTCAACGTGCTATCCGACGTGTTGAGCTACTCTCGACTTTTCGGACTTGCGTTGTCGGGCGGTGTTGTTGCAATGGTCGTCAACATGATTTGTTCGATAGTGGCGGGATTCTTCCCTGCGGATATACAATTCGTCGGCTATATCATTTGCATACCCGTATATATCATCGGGCATACGTTCAACATTGCGATTTCGGCACTGGGTGCGTACGTGCATAACTGCCGTTTGCAATACATCGAATTTTTCGGAAAGTTCTATTTGGGCGGCGGACATCAGTTTATTCCGTTCGCAACGAAGACAAAATATACCTATATAGACTCTCAAAAAGAATACAATTCGCTGACTGACGCGACGGATGTCGCGGTTCGGGCGTAAAAAATGCACGGTTTGTGCAGGAGGTAATATATGACTCTCGGAACATTTATCGCAGTTCTCGGCGCAGCATGCGCGGCAATTTTCGCCGGTATCGGCTCGGCAGTCGGCGTCGGTATGGCAGGTAAAGCGGCGGCGGGCGTTACCGCAGAAGATCCTGACAAATTCTCGAAGTGTCTTGTTCTTCAACTGCTCCCCGGTACGCAGGGCATTTACGGTTTGTTGATCGCGTTCATCGTGTTCATCAAGATCGACTTGTTCGGCGGAATCCTTGGACTCACCGTTGAATCGGGCTTGACTCTGTTTGCAGGTTGTATGCCTATGGCAATCGTAGGACTTCTTTCCGCACTCTACCAATCCAAAGTCGCTTGCAGTGGTATCGCACTTGTGGCAAAACGCCCCGAAGAAAGCGGTAAAGCAATCATCTTGACTGCAATGGTCGAAACCTATGCAGTTCTTGCATTGCTCGTATCCTTCCTTGCGGTTATGATGCCTGCGGTCACTACGGTAGCGTAATAAGAGGACAAAATGAGCAAAGAAGCAATCATCGAAAAGATTATTTCGGATGCGGAAGTGCGCGCAAGCGCGGTGCTTGAAGAAGCCCGCATAAAAGCGGACGAAATCATCGCTACCGCCGCAAGTGAATGCAAAGAGTATCTTGCGAAGAATAAGCACGAAATCGACGTTGCGGTTGCAGAAATCGCAAAGAGGAGCGAAACCGTTGCCGAACTCGACGCAAGAAAACTCGGTCTGGGTGCAAAATCACAAGCACTCGATTTGACCTATGCTCGCGTGCTTGAGAAACTGAATAATCTCGACAAAAAAACCTTGAAAGCACTTCTTCTCGGTATGCTCGACAAGGCGGAAGACGGCGACGTCGTGATTATATCCGAAAACGAAAAGGGTATAGTGACCGAAAAAGTCGTCGCCGACGTCGCAAAGAAAAAGGGTATAACCCTGACTTTGTCAAAAACGTTCGGGGATTTCGACGGCGGTATGGTGCTTGCAGGCGCAGGCGTGGATAAAAATCTGACTTTTGAAGCGGAGCTCGACGTGTTGAGAGAGGATACCGAAGGAAAAGTCGCGAAGGAGTTGTTCGACTGATGTCCGACAAGTTTTTGTTTGAAAACGCTCGAATAAAAGCCATGGAGAGCAAATTGCTGACTTCACAGCATATGCAAAGGCTCGCCGAATGCTCGTCTACGGACGAGGCGTTTAAGGTTATGCTCGAACTCGGTTTCGGACAAGGACAAACCGTATCGCAAGGTGATTTCGACACTCTCATCGAAAAGGAAGAAGAGAATGCATTATCCTTGCTACGCGCGTTCAACGTGGGCGGTGCTCTCGACGCACTCTTGCTCGATGCGGATTTCCACAACGCAAAAGCACTCGTGAAAGCGGAAATCACCGGGGATAAACCCTCCCTCATGCCTGAAGGTTTGACGAGCGTCGAGAATATCAAATCCGCGATTGACGGGGACTATGACGGAGTGAGCTTGGTTCTTTCCGATGCACTCGCGGATATATCCAAAAAGATAGCGGACGGCGAGATAACTTCGCGCTATATTGATATAACCCTTGACAGAGCAACTTTCCGCGAACAACTCGAAAGAGCGAAAAAGGGTGGTAAAAAACTCGTTTCGCACTTCGTTTTCAAGATTGACGCGGCAAACGTTTCCTCGTTTTATCGCACGGAGAAAATCGGCGCGGACGTTGACTTTTTCAAGGAAAACTTCATAGACGGCGGAAAGATTTCACTCGATGTTTTTGAAAGATGTTTCGGCTCAAACGAGGCACTCAAAAACGAACTCAAAAACACCGAATATCACGATTTGTTCGCTCTTCTTGCGGACGGCGGAAGTTTGGCGCAGTTTGAGACCGAAGTGGACAACGCCATTCTCGGCGGTTGGAAAAAGGAATTCAACGACCTTGAATCTCCCTCCCCAATCGTGTATTACTACCTTGCAAAACGCACCGAAATCAAGGTTGCAAAACTCATCGTGGCGGGTATCAAAAACCACGTTAATCCGTCACTTATAAAAGAAAGGACTCGTGAAATTTATGGAGCGTAACGGTATTGCGGTCGTAGGTGATAAGGATTCCGTCCTTGCATTCAAGGCAATCGGTCTTGACGTTTTTCCCGTTGACGACGAAAGCGATGCAAGAGAAATCGTCAAGCAGGTCGCAAGAACTTATTCCGTAATCTTCATCACGGATAAAATAGCAATAAGTATTGAAAGTTTGCTCAAACGGTATAAGTCAAGACCTTATCCCGTCGTCGTCCCCATTCCGTCCGCTGAAGGCAATAGCGGTTTCGGTATGCGTGGTATACAAAGCGACGTGGAAAAGGCTATAGGCTCGGATATTTTGTTTGACAACAGAGAGGATAAATAATGGAAACAGGAAGAATCGTTAAGGTTTCCGGACCGTTGATCATCGCAGAAAATATGGCGGATAGCAAGATGTACGACGTCGTCAGAGTCAGCGACAAGCAACTCATCGGCGAAATCATCGAATTGAGAGGGGATAAAGCCTCAATTCAGGTCTACGAAGAAACTAGCGGACTCGGTCCCGGTGAAGAGGTCGTATCTACGGGTATGCCCCTGTCCGTCGAACTTGCCCCCGGACTTATCGAGGGTATCTACGACGGCATACAAAGACCGCTGAAAAAGCTCTACGAAGTGTCGGGAGACAGAATCGCAAGGGGAGTTTACGTCCCTGCTGTCGACCACGAGAAAAAGTGGGAATTTACCCCCGTCGCAAAAGTCGGAGATAGCGTGAGTGCAGGTTGCGTCGTCGGCACGGTGCAGGAAAACGTGCTCGTCCTCCACAAGATTATGATTCCTTACGGCGTGAAAGGCACCCTGAAAGAGATAAAATCGGGCGCTTTCACTGTGGATGAAACCGTTGCGGTCGTCGAAACGGACAAAGGGGACGTGAACGTTTGCATGTTGCAACGTTGGCCTGTCCGTAAAGGCAGACCGTACCTTGAAAAACTCTCCCCGAAAACCCCGCTTATCACCGGACAACGCGTCATTGACACTTTGTTCCCTATCGCTAAAGGCGGTGTGGCGGCAGTCCCCGGACCTTTCGGAAGCGGAAAAACCGTCGTTCAACACCAACTTGCAAAATGGGCGGATGCGGATATTATCGTATACGTCGGTTGCGGTGAGCGCGGCAACGAAATGACGGACGTTTTGAACGAATTTCCCGAACTCAAAGACCCCCGCAGCGGTGAACCTTTGATGAAAAGAACGGTGCTTATCGCAAACACGTCGGATATGCCCGTCGCGGCGCGTGAAGCGTCCATTTATACCGGTATCACGATTGCGGAATATTTCCGTGATATGGGATACTCTGTCGCAATCATGGCGGACTCAACATCTCGTTGGGCGGAGGCGTTGCGTGAAATGAGCGGTCGTCTTGAAGAAATGCCCGGTGAAGAAGGCTATCCCGCATATCTCAGTTCTCGTCTTGCAGAATTTTACGAAAGAGCGGGGCTTGTCAAAGTGCTCGGCGGAAACGGCGAAATCGGCTCGATTACCGCAATAGGTGCGGTATCGCCTCCGGGCGGAGATTTGAGTGAACCCGTATCTCAAAGCACACTGCGTATCGTCAAAGTGTTCTGGGGGTTGTCCGCATCTCTTGCATACAAACGGCATTTCCCTGCGGTAGATTGGCTCACGAGCTACTCTCTCTATGCGGATAAACTCGGCGAATGGTATCAGGATAACGTCGGGGACGAATGGGTGAGCTTGCGCACGACCGCAATGAGAATATTGCAAGAAGAAGCGTCGCTCAATGAAATCGTGCAACTCGTCGGTATGGACGCACTTTCACCAAAGGATAGGTTGACTATGGAAACCGCAAAATCTTTGCGTGAAGACTACCTGCACCAAAACGCTTTCCACGAGGTGGACACTTACGCATCCCTTGACAAGCAGTGCAGTATGTTGAAACTCATCCTTGAATTTTACCGTCAGGGCAACGACGCTCTCGATAAAAACGTGGATATCGAAGATATTCTCGAACTCAAAATAAAGGACCAAATCGGCAGAGCGAAGTATATTCCCGAAGATGAAATGGGCAAATTCGACCTGCTCGAACAGGAACTCAAGAAACAAATGCTTGCTCTTTCAGGCGAAGGAGGAATCAATGCTTAAAGAATATAAGACCATAAGAGAAATCGTCGGTCCGCTTATGCTCGTCGAGGGCGTGGACGGCGCAAAATACGACGAACTCGTGGAGATTAGACAGGAAAACGGGGACGTCAGACGCGGTAAAGTGCTTGAAGTCAATCGCGATAAGGCACTCGTCCAACTCTTTGAACCGTCTCAAGGCTTGAAAATGTCCACGTCAAAGGCAAGATTTCTTGGCAGAAGTATGGAGCTCGGCGTGTCCGAAGAAATGCTCGGCAGAGTTTTCGACGGTATGGGCAACCCCCGCGACGGCGGTGCGCCTATCATCCCCGAAATGAAAATGGATATCAACGGGCAACCTATAAACCCGGTCGCACGCGACTATCCCAACGAATTTATTCAGACGGGCGTGAGTGCGATAGACGGACTCAACACCCTTGTCAGAGGACAAAAACTCCCCGTATTCTCTATGTCGGGTTTGCCGCACGCTGAACTTGCGGCACAAATCGCACGTCAAGCAAAAGTGCTTGGCTCGGATAGCAAATTCGCAGTCGTTTTTGCGGCAGTCGGCATAACCTTTGAAGAGGCGGACTTCTTCATCTCAGACTTCAGAAAAACGGGCGCAATCGAAAGAGCGGTCGTCTTTGTCAATCTCGCAAACGACCCCGCAATCGAACGTATCGCAACTCCGCGTATGGCTCTCACGGCGGCGGAATACCTCGCATATGAAAAGGATATGCACGTCCTTGTCATCACCACCGATATAACCAACTATGCAGAGGCTCTCCGTGAAGTTTCCGCTGCAAGAAAAGAAGTCCCCGGTCGTCGCGGTTACCCCGGTTATCTCTACACCAACCTTGCGACTATGTACGAGCGCGCGGGCAGAATAGTGGGGAAGAAGGGCTCTATCACCCAAATTCCTATCCTGACCATGCCCGAAGACGACAAAACACACCCCATTCCCGACCTTACCGGCTACATCACCGAAGGGCAAATCATCTTGTCGAGAGAACTCTACAAGAAAGGGCTCAATCCCCCTATCGACGTGTTGCCGTCCCTGTCCCGTTTGAAAGATAAGGGCATAGGCGCGGGCAAGACGAGAGAAGACCACGCAGATACGATGAATCAACTGTTCAGTGCGTATGCGCAGGGTAAAGAAGCAAAAGAATTGAGCTCCATTCTCGGCGAAGCGGCACTCACCGAAGTGGATAAAAAGTTTGCAAGGTTTGCAGAAGAGTTCGAAAAACGCTACGTATCTCAAGGCTTTTCCACAAACCGTACTATTGAAGAAACTCTCAATATCGGTTGGGAACTCCTCGGTATGCTCCCTCGCGGTGAGTTGAAACGTATCCGCGATGCCTACCTTGACAAGTATCTCCCCGAAAATAAGGACTAATCAGTTATGGCAAGATTGAACGTAAATCCGACGAGAATGGAGTTGAGACGGCTTAAAAACCGTCTGAAAACCGCTGCGCGCGGACATAAACTCCTGAAAGATAAATCGGATGAAATGATACGTCAATTTATGATGCTCGTCAGAGAAAACAAGCGCCTACGCGAAGAAGTGGAAGGCAAACTTTCGGATGCGCTCAAAAACTTCATGCTCGCTCGCGCGGTTTCAAGCGATGCGACCATCGAAGAAGCTATAGCCATGCCGTCCGCATCCGTAAATCTCGTATTGTCTGAAAAAAACCTTATGGGAGTTGACGTCCCTGCGTTTGAAATCGAAGAAGGGGAGAGCAAGGAACTTTATCCCTATTCCTTTGCGGGAGTTACTGCAGAGTTGGACGACTCGATAGCGACTCTTTCGGGGCTTCTCGGCGACCTTTTGAAACTTGCCGAAGTGGAAAAGTCGTGCAATATGCTTGCCGACGAAATCGAGAAAAACCGCAGAAGAGTCAACGCTCTCGAATACGTGATGATACCGCAACTCGAAGAAACGATAAAATATATCACGATGAAACTTGACGAAAACGAACGCAGTTCGACAATTCGAATCATGAAAGTCAAGTCGATGATTGAAAACAAACAAGAGTGAAAAATCCGCTATAAGCGGATTTTTTAATGCTAGTTCCTTGCGGAAGTAATAATACACAATGTTGTTCAAACTCTTGAAAAAGTGCAGCCGCAGAAGTTTTGGCGGTAGATTTCGAGTTCTTTTGCAAGGGTGACGGAGCGGAGAAAACCGTTTTGTTTTTTGAAGTCGGAGTCGAGATATTCGACTGAAAATTCCTTTGCGGCGGCACGACCTATCTCGTTGATAAGGGGTGCGTTTTTGTGCGGACTGACGGTCAGAGTGGTTGCGAAATAGTCGTATTCGTCTTTGTGTTCCGCCAAAAATTCCGCCGTTTTGTATAGGCGCAATTTGAAACATTCGGGGCATCTCAAACCACCTTCACGCTCTTTCTCAAGCCCTTTGCTTGCCGTCAAGAATTCACTTTCGTCTTGTTCGGGGACAATCAATTTAACGGACGGAAAATGCTCAATCAATGTTTTAAGTGTATTTTCACGCTTTATAAACTCTTCTTTCGGTTGAATGTTCGGATTGTAGAAAAAAGCCGTGACGTCGAAATGTTCGGTCAGTTTTTCGATCGAACCGCAAAAACACGGCGCGCAACATACGTGCAGAAGTAGGCGAGGTTTTTCGTTTGTGTTGAGAAAATCGTTTATCGTCATATCATCATCGAGAGTGCAATAAGGTTTTGTCCTACGTAGTAGAATACAAGCACGAAGGGGAATACCGCTTTGCGATTGACGGTCTTGTTGTAGTTGAGAAACGCAAGTATTAAATCGCTTGCCGCAAACAGCACCGTTCCCGCCAGTATCATTTTGGTGACGGCGGTCGCTCCGCTCATATATAGGTTGCACGCACTTGCAAGGAAGGTGCCCGCAACTGCGGAATAGAGAAGTGCGCCTATCGCCATAATAGGTTTGTCTGCGGTGAGAAGTTTTGCGATGAACAAAATCACGACCACGACCGGAAGCCCGAAGACGAGAACAAGAAGTGCGTAGTTGAAAGTCGTCGTGCGCAAAATGAATGCCGTGATGAAAAGCACGTGTCCTGCGATAAACGCAAGCATACCGCCCGCATCCAGTGCCATTTGGATTTTTGCGTTTTTGGAGCGATAGCTGAGAAGTACGTCCCCGATAAGCCCCGCGATGAGTGCGCAGAAAATCAGCGTGGACGTGTCCGTCGGATTGGTGGAGTACGCAATTGCTCCGCTCACGACAAAACATAAACTTGCTATGCTTTTGAAGACGGTCTTTTTGTTGACGTCGCCTTTGTTGTCGTAGACGAGAGTCAAAACGACGAATATTGCGGTTATTGCCGAAATCGTAATTGCTGCAGTTTTCATATTATCACCCGCAAACATTATACCATCACGTACGCGTGCGGGCAATATTATTTTTTAATATAAATAAATTAGTTCTTGAGAGTGGCGGATATGTATGATATAATACAGGGGAGAAAACTCGTTTGTGCGGCGGTTTTTTTGTCGTCGTGCAGGCGCGCGTGCGTCTCGTCCGCACGATTTGAGGTAACAATGGATATTTTGAGCGAAACCAACTCCACAGGTCGCATAGTCGTAAAAGGTGACGGTATCAAGAAAAAATTCGTCAACGACGGCGTTGAAACCGACGTGCTGAAAGGCATAGATATCGAAGTCGCGGAAGGTGAATTTCTTGCGATAGTCGGTGAGTCGGGAAGTGGCAAATCCACTCTCCTTTACCTGCTCGCAGGGATAGACAAACCCACTGACGGCACCGTCGAAATCGACGGCGTAAATCTTGCAAACGTATCCGACGACGTGCTTGCCGGCATGCGCAGGAGAAAGATTTCATTTGTTTATCAATACGATAATCTCGTGCCCAATTTGACGGCGTACGAGAATATTGTCCTTCCCCTTATGCTCGACAAACAAAAAGAAAGCGAATACTCGGGCAGAGTGAAAGACCTTGCGGAATATCTCGGCATAACTTCAAGGCTCGGAAACTATCCCTCTCAACTCTCGGGCGGTGAGCAACAACGAGTTGCGATTGCAAGAGCCCTTGCGACAAACCCCGAAGTGATTTTCCTTGACGAGCCTACGGGTAGCCTTGACCGTGAGCGCGGCACCGGGGTTATGGAGCTTTTGAAAGACATCAATGCAACCAGAAAAGTTGCTCTTGTTATGGTCACTCACTCCGAATCTCACTCCAAATATGCGACAAGAATAGTCAGAATAGAAGACGGACTCATCAAATAGTATGGCAATCAAATTAGCGTTACGAAATATAAAGACAAGACCTTTGCGCACCACTGCTACGATACTCGTCGTTGCGATAGCGGTTGCGCTTTTGTTCTGTATGTTCTCGTTCAAATCGCTGGTTTATGAATACATTTTCGCAATAAAAACTGCCGATATGGGCGAAAGCACCGTGATTATCAACACGAGTTCGTCGGGCGGTAGAATTATGAATGCGGGCGGAATCGAAGACGTACAGGGTGTTGACGAAGTCGTTCCGACCTTGTCGCTATATAGCCTTTATAACGGTGAGTACGTGCGCTTGCGCGGGTTTGATAAGGGGTGCGCGGAAACACTTCAAAAAATCAACGTTATCGACGGCGATATAACCCTTCTTGAAAACAACGTAGACAACGTAGTCGTGTCTCGTACCTTTGCGGACGAGAACAGTTTGAAAGTCGGTCAGGCGGTGGAGTTTGAAAACGGCAATCGCAAAATGACTTTCTACGTTTCCGCTATCGCTGAAAACGACGGATATTTTTTGAATTCCGATCCGCAAATTATTCTTTGTAGAGCAGAGGGCGTCGCTCGTCTTCTCGGCGGTGAATTCGTCGTCTACAACGAAGTCTATATCAAAACCGCAACTCCGGATGAGGTCATCGCTACCTTGAAGGGTATGAACGAATATAAGGACTTCATCGTTGACTACGCAAAAGATATGCAATATATCGAAACACAGGCAAGTTCGCTTGCCGCACCCGTCGTGGTGGCGGGGCTCGGAGTCGTGCTCCTTGCCGTTGCGTGCATAGCGTTCATCTCTCTCACGACCGTGGCGGACAGACGTAAGTATATTGCAAAACTCGCCGTCGTCGGCGCAACCAAACGTCAAATCTTTGCCGTGTTCTTTGCGGAAGTTTTGTTCGTTGCGTTTATCGGTGCGGTGGTCGGCTCGTTGTTCGCGGGCGGACTTTTTACACTCCTTGCAAAACTCATTCTCTCGTCGCTTGTGTCATTCAGCGTATCTCCGCTCAACTTGTTCGGCTCGGCGGCGATTGGATTCGTGCTTGCGGTGCTCGGCGTTATGCTCCCTGTGTCCTTTGCATTCCGCTCGTCCGTCAGAGAAAACGAATTTGCGGTCGGCAAGAGCGGACTTGCAAAAATCATATTCCCCATCGTTTTGACTCTCATCACCGCTATTGCAGTGATAGTCGAGCATACCGTACCTGCGGCGAAAGGGGTGTTGTCTATCGTCAACGTACCCTTGCTTCTCATCGCGCTCGTCATCGATATTCCTTTCATCTATCGCGGAATTGCGAAACTTATATCCCGCGCGAAAACCGCAAAAGTGTCCTTGCTCGGTAAATTCGAGAATAGAAGTCATCGCCATTTTGGCTTGCAGATTTTGACGGCGGGTATGGCGGTCGTTACCTTAATGTTTATGGCGTGGTCTTTGACGACGGAGATTTTCACCGGGTATCTTTCGGAATTTGAAAACAAAATCTTCGTCACAAACGTGCCTGCCGATATTGCGAATAGCGAAGGTGCGGACGGTATCGCAAACGTAGACGGCGTGAATAAGGTCGTTCCTATGGTTTGGAAACAAATCAACGTAAACGTGGCGCAGGATAAAGTCAGACAAGTCAATCTTCTCGGCTCGTCCGAAACGCTCGACATCGTCGATTTTGAATATATCACCGACGAGGCGACCGTCAGAAGAGTCGTGAACGAGGACGGCTACGTCGTCATCGACAAGGCGTATTCCGAACTTTACGGCTACAAGGTCGGGGACGTCATATCCTTCGACGTGGACGGGAAAAAAGCGAATCTCGTCGTGGGCGGTATCGTGCATCACGTGCTTTTCAGCGGTAACTACGTCGTCATCTCCCTCGACAATCTCAAAACCTATTTTGATACGGATGCGGATACGGTCATCGCAATTTCCGACGACACCGCAAAAACTGCGACCGAAATCAGAAAGGTATATTCGCAAAAGAATTACTACGTCGTCGAAGCACTCGTCATGTATCAATGGGATGCGGAGTCTATGGCGGCGGTGTTCGACTTGGTGGGGGTGCTTGCGGTCATACTCATGATTCTCACCTATCTCGTGTTGATTGCATCTGCGGTCGTGTCCTTCCCGAACGACGAAAAAACTCGCTCGTCAATGCTCTCCGCCGGTATGTCCAAAAACGGATTGCTCGGTCTTGAAGTGGGCAAGAGTGCTTTCACTGCGATCACGTCCTATATGTTGACCTTCGCGATGAGTCTTGCGATAACAGTATCTCTCATCAACGCACTCCGACTCTTCGACTTGTACTTTGAATTTATGTACGATGCGGGCATGGTCGCCCTGACGGGTGGTGTGCTTGCCGTAGCCTACGTCTTGCTCCCCGTGATGCTCGGATATAAGCGAAAATATAATATGTTGAGAAAGTAATATGAAAACAAAAAAACTGCTTATCATTTTCCTATGCGCCCTTTTGATAGCCACTTTTGCGGTGGGATTTTCCGCTTGCAACAAGGATAAAAAAGAGGAGGGACCCTCCGAGCAGGAGTTGAGAAATTCCGCTTGCATCGACCTGACCGTCGCTATTCTGGGCAGACTGGATTCAAACTGGGGCGGACTTCTTAACGACGAGCAGATACACGCACTCAAAAACGGCGGGGATTATATTTTGTCTTACGAATGGACGAATTTCTTCGTGGGTGCGGTGAAGTCAAGCGGAGTGCAGACTGCAAAAATCACGAAAGCAACCGACTTCATTAAATCCGATGACGGTGCGAAAATCTTTGCGGACGAACTTGACGTGAATGCCATTGCAAAACTCATGCGCGAAATCGGCGTGACTTCGGACGACGCGAAGAATATCGCATTCGACCTGTCCCGCTCTCTCGTCACCGACTCGGACGGAGTTTTCGCGAGAACGATTGAGAGAATAGATACAATTCCGGTCAGTGCGACCGCACGTGCAAACGCTGTCGAAGTCAAAGAAGAATGCAACAATAGTCTTTCGTCTTTGTCGTCTGTGACCTCGAAAAAGAATGAAATTGCGACTTCTCTTGACAATGCGTCGAACGGACTCAAAGCGTTGTTCGCATTTGCCTACAAGGCGGCGGATTTGCTCGCAGGGGACGAAAATTTCGTGAACAAAATCTCTTCAGGCACTTTGAGCGGTGTGTCTATGGACGAAATCGTGACATATCTCAACGGTGTAAATTCGTCCGTGCAAGAACTCGAAAGCGTTTTGACCGACTCGGAAGTCGGCAAAATCAATTCCGCTCTCAAACTCGTCAACGACAATTTGAGCGTTGCAATTTTCGCAAACGATACCGTTAATTCTTTCGTTGGCGGCTTGAATACCGCTTATATGGCGGCAGGCTATTTGCCTACGATTTGCGACTTGTTCGACGTGGTGTCAGAAACCGTCCTGACCAAAAATCTCGAAGGTACGACAAAAGAATATCAGACAATCGCGGACTTCATCACCGTCAATTCCGGGGAAGAGTATGCGGTAAAAGATAACGAGGCAAACAACAACGTGCTTGCAATCCGTGCGATGCTTTTCGCACTCGGCGTGAACCCCTATCTTAAAGATAGCAATCCGACGAAATATAGCGAGCAAGTCGTGGCGGCAAAGAATAAAGCAAAAGAACTTTTTGATGAGTTTGCAAGCAAGAGTGACGGCGCATACGAGAAAGAAATCATCTTCATCTATTTGAGCGGTGCGGTCAATCAAAAAGACTTAGAAAAAGTGCTTGGTGACGGCGTAACCGTCAAAAAAGTTGGGGAGTTGCTCCAAAAAGACTTGGCACTCACCATATTCAAAAACGCTTATAAAAAGTATTCTGCGGGGGATAAAACTGCATACAACACCGTCCGCGACTCCGCAAGAACTCTCGTAAAATATTATACGGGGGATGAAAACGCAATTTTGCCCGATACGCTCACTTCTGCTTGGTATGGTGAAGTCGTGAAAGGCACCAAAGAAAAGATGCAAGAAGAATTTGCGCTCGTGTTGCCCGCAGTGAAAGCGGATCTCAAAAATTGGTATATCGACTTCTTGTTTGAAAACGCATTCGATGCACTCGTGGACGTGGCCGTCGAAAGCCCTGTCAAACTTGCAGACGAGAATTATAATGCACTCGTTGAGAAAATCGAAAACGCCGCAAGTCTTATGACTCCGCAGGCGGAATAGGAGATAAATTATGGCACTCTTCAAACTCAAAAAGAAGGTCGTAGAAGGCATTGACAAAATGCTCAAAGACGACAGATTGTTGCAACTCATCGCACCCCTTCCCGACGTCGAAAAGGGCAAGAAGTTTTTGTTTATCGGACCGCACCCCGACGATATAGAAATAGGCGCAGGTGCAACTCTCGTCAAACTTGCACGCATGGGCAAAAACATCAAAATGCTCGTTTGCACGGACGGCGGAGCAGGCACTGCCGATCCTGCGATAACCGCAGAGCAAGTCGCTCAAACAAGACTTAATGAGTGCAAAAATGCGGTTTCATCCTTGAATACGAACGGAAACGTTGAATTTGAACGCCTTAACTTCGAGGACGGCGGGCCCTACTCCGAACAAGATCTTGCGGTCGAAATCGGCAGAGTTATTTACGAATACGCTCCCGACGTCATTTTCTGTCCCGACCCCCATCTCCCCACCGAAACGCACCCCGACCACTTGAAGTGCGGACGTGCAACGAATACCGCTCTTTTCATCTCTAGTTATCGTATCGTCGCAGAGCGCAACGGACTGAAACTCGATCCCGAAAAGATCAAGGCAAATCACGTGATTGCATACTACTACACCCACCGTGCGAATACCTTTGTGGAATTCACCGACGACGACCAACTCAAACAAATCGAACTCATGAAATGCCATGCGTCGCAAATGTCTCCCGCACTTGCGGAAGGACAGGCGCTCTATCTTGCGCTTCGTGCAAATCGTATGGGCGCACAGGCCGGCGTCAAGCAGGCGGAAGGATTTTTCGTCGAAGCACCTATGCACCAACACTGCGTGACGGAGTCTAACGCTTGGTGAGTCCGACGTCGTTCGCTTGACAATATCGCAATAGTATAATATCATATATACGCAATCCCAAACGATGAGCATTCGGAGTGTAAGACGGCGTGAATAAGAATGATTACGATTTTTCTATGCCACCGTTTTACGCGGTGGCTTTTGTTTTAAGTGAGGTATTTATGAAAAGAATAGGTGTTGTAGGTATGGTTGTTTCGGGGGACAGAAGCGTGTCTGTCGAACTGCAAAAAGTGTTGAGTGAATTCGGTGATATTATCGTCGGCAGAATGGGCGTGCCTCGCGGCGGTGTCAATACCATTGCGCTCATCGTCGAAGGGAGTGTGGAACGCATCTCGGCACTCACGGGTAGACTCGGAAAATTTCCCGAAGTGTCGGTGAAATCCGCCGTGACTTCGATTGAAATCGAATAGGAGAACAATATGAAAAAATTTTTATCCATAATTCTTGCGCTCGTGCTGTGTGCGTGCGCGATAAGTTTCGTCGCTTGCAACGACGGCAACTCTGGACAACCCGAAAACTCTATCGGCAATGCATACGTGCAGTATGTTGCGGACGGCAATCAAGCGGCAACCTTGCTTTCTAGCGGGAAGGTCGATTTTATCGTAGTCGGTGAGCCTGCGGCAAGCGCGCAGAAAAACAGACTATCTCTCAACGCGGAGCTCAATATGCAAACGGCATACGCAGAAAAAAGCGGTGCTAGCAACTATCCGCAAGCGGGTATATTCGTCAAGTCCGCTCTTGCAGGGGACGAAAGTTTTATGAGCGCTCTCTTCACTGCTCTCCAACAAAATAAAAACTGGGTGGCGGACAACAAAGCAAACGTTACGGCGGAGGCGAAAAAGTTGTATGAAAGCGCGGTTTTCCCTGCGGTAGCGGTGCCACGCTGCGCAATCAACGGAACTAAACTTGATGAAAACGGTCGCGCGGACGTGCTTACTTTCTTGAAAAACGTTATGCCCAAAGATGCAGAAAACAACGCTATAGATTGGGATGCTTGCAGTGATAAACTCTTCGACGTAGTGCTGTCTACCGCAAACGATAATCTTCGTTTCACCGCACCCGAAGGCACCCCCGCACTTGCAATGCTAACACTTGCGACCAACAACCAAAAAATAGACGGCAAAACCGTTGAATACGAAGTGGTTTCTCCGTCCAATATCGCAAGCGAAATGGCGGCGGGAAAGAGCGATATAGTCATCATGCCCGTCAATGCGGGTGCAAACTTGATCCGTCAAGGCAAAGATTACAAACTCGTCAGCGTGGCGGTGGACGGAAGTCTTTATATGGTCGGCAACACGGCGGACGGCGGTGAAATCTCTTTCGGCGACCTTGTCGGGAAGAAGATTGCTTGTATCGGCAAATCCGCAACCCCCGGTCTTGTATTCCGCTACGTGATGAAAGCAAACGGTATCACCCTTGAAGATATTGACTAAATGAAAAGAGAAGTGGTGAAAAAAATCGCAGAAAACGTCTTGTACCCCTTGATTGCCTGCGGGCTAATCTTGGGGATTTGGGCTATCGTCGGGAAGGTGAAAAATAATCCTTTCGTCCTTCCTATGCCAAGCGTAGTGCTTGAAAAATTCTTCACGCTCGGCTCGTCGCAGGGATTTTGGGAGAGCGTAGGTTGGACGATTTTGCGCACGATCGAGAGTTTCGCCTTGTCCTTTGCATTTGCTCTGCTCCTTGCCGCACTCGGCGGAATTTTCAGACCACTGCACAAAGTCGTATCCCCGATAGTTGCATTCCTACGCTCCGCTCCGACGGTGGCGGTCATTCTCGTGTTGTATGCGGTTATGTCCAACAAAGCGATGAGCGTAGTCGTCGGATTTTTGATTGCGTTTCCTGTGATGTACTCCGCTTTCTACACCGCTATAACGGGGGTTGATAAGGACCTTATCGAAATGGCGGACTTGTACGGCGTGCGCACGGTAGACAAGGTGAAATCCATATATCTGCCTTGCATAGCGACGGTGCTTTTCGACACGAGCAAATCCACGATTTCACTGACCTTGAAAGTGGTGGTGGCGGCGGAGATTCTATGCTCTGTTGCAAACACGATAGGGGACAAAATTCAGACCGCATACGCGACTTTCGACGTTGCGTATTTGCTTGCTTGGACGCTTGTCGCAATAACCTTCAGTTTTGTTTTGGAGGGTGTCGTAGCGATCATGAAAGCCATATGGGAGAGAGTGCGATGACGAACATAAAAATCGAAAATTTGAAAGTTGCATACGGCGACAAACCGGTGTTTTCGGACTTCTCGACGGAGTTTGAAAGCGGAAAAATCAACGTCATTCTTGGTGGCTCGGGGGTTGGAAAAACAACCCTTGTGAACGCAGTTGCGGGCATTGTAAACTACGACGGAAAGGTCTTTGGTGCGGACGTGAAAAAGTCGTACATTTTTCAAAAAGACAGGTTAATCCCTACGATTTCGGTATATAAAAACCTTGATTTGATATTAAAGAGCGTTTGCAAGGATAAGGCGGAGAGAAAGTCAAGGATTGAAAAAATGCTTGACGTGCTTGAAATTTTGGACGTCACCGACAAGCGTCCGACCGAGATAAGCGGGGGACAGGCGCAAAGAGTTTCTCTTGCTCGTGCCTATCTCTTTCCGTCCGAAATTTTGATAATGGACGAGCCGTTCAAAGCACTCGATACCGCGCTCAAATCTCGTCTTGTCAAAAACTTGATTGCGCTAAATGCGGAGTCCCCTAGGACGATACTTTTCGTCACTCACGCAATAGACGAATGTTTGCTTTGTGCGGACAAGTTTATAGTGCTTGGCGGGAAACCTGCAAATATAATTCTCGAAGGGCGGATTGAAAAACCCGCAAAGGATAGGTCGCTGTCAGATGATGAGTTGTCCGCAGTCAGAAAAGACTTGCTCGTCGCCCTTGAAAATTGCTAAATCTCATCCTCATCGTCCTCGCTTTTGGCGGGGATTTTTCTATCACAAAACTATTCGTGAGCAATATTAGCGCGCATAGGCGTATATTTGCTTGACATTGGGGAAAAATGTGTTATAATAAAGAAACTTTATGTCATATACGCGCAATCGGCGCGTGTGGGTGTAAAAATCAAAATTCGGAGAACAAAAATGAAAGAAGGTATCCATCCCGAGTACCACACCGTGAACGTCATCTGCGCTTGCGGTCACACATTCCAAACCGGCACCACCAAAAAGTGCGACGAACTCAGAGTAGAAATTTGCTCCAAATGCCATCCTTACTTCACCGGCAAACAAAAGCTGGTTGACACCGGTGGCCGTGTGGACAAGTTCAAAAAGAGATACAATCTCGATTAGTTTGGAATCGAAATGCAGTTGCCGTAGTCGGAACTGCATTTTTGCTTTTTTAGGGTAAAACGAGCGTTTCAGTGAGAAAATGAGCAAGAAAAATAAGGCTGTCAAAAGAACTTCAATCGGCGGTCAAGCCGTCCTCGAAGGCGTTATGATGAAGGGCGCGACCGCTATCGCGACCGCAGTCCGCACCGAGTCGGGAGATATCACCGTCGAAAGCGTGCGCACCAAATCCGCAAAGGACAAAAGCGCGTTTGCAAAACTTCCCTTCGTGAGAGGGGTGGTCAATCTCTGCACTCAACTCTACGAGGGTATGGGCATTTTGATGCGCTCCGCAGAGGTCTACGGCGATTTCGCAGAGCCGAGCGAGTTCGAGAAACAAGTCGCAAAAAAGTTCAAAATCAACCCCATGAATATTCTTATGGGTTTTTCGCTCATTCTCGGCATCGTGCTTGCGGTAGGTCTTTTCGTGGTGCTTCCCAACGTGGTCGCATCCGCTCTTTTCAAGATCGACGCACTTGCAAATTCGTCGTTGTCGAGCCTGTGGTATAGCCTCATTGAAAGTGCGGTTATGCTCGTCATTTTTACCTTGTACATAGTCCTCGTCAGTATCATGAAAGACATACGCAGAGTCTTCATGTATCACGGCGCGGAGCACAAAGTCATCAACTGTTACGAACACGGTCTCGACCTCACCGTCGAGAATGCAAAAAAAATGAGCCGTCAACACAGCCGTTGCGGGACGACGTTTATGTTCTTGGTCATCATGGTCAGCATAATCGTGTTTGCATTCGTCAACTGGGGACTCAGCGACTTGCCCGAAATCGGAGAGTGGTTCACTTCTCAAAGCAAGGGCGTACAGGGACTCGTCAGAGTGCCTATCAAACTTTTGTTTATCCCTGTCGTAGCGGGCATATCCTACGAGATATTGAAACTTCTTGCAAAATCCGACGCTCTTCCCGTGCGTATACTTCGCTCACCCGGTATGGCACTCCAACTCCTCACCACGCGCGAACCCGACGACAGTATGCTCGAAGTCAGTCTGACTGCGTTCAAGACGGTGCAGGCAATGGATGCGGATCCGTCCTATCCCACGAGAAAATTCGACATAAAAATGCCCGTTCCCGTTGCAAGAAAGAGAATTGCGGAAACCGCACCTACTGCGGACGAAAGCGATATTGATTGGATTTTGGTGGAAGTCACCGGCAAAAAACGCGGTGAAGTGCAAAATCTGTCCCATATATCCGCCACCGAATACGAAAACGCTATGAAAATTGCGGAGAAGATGAAGGACGGCGCACCCTTGCAATACGCACTCGGCTACACCGAATTTTACGGAATCAAAATCGTTGTCAATTCATCCGTGCTTATCCCCCGTCCCGAGACCGAAGAACTCGTCGAAAAGGCAATTGCGGTCGTCAAGGAAAAGAGCGAAAACGGAAAAGTCGGCGTGCTCGATTTGTGTACGGGGAGCGGTGCTATCGCAGTCGCTATCGCCAAAAATACGAACGCAAACGTCAGTGCTTGCGACGTGAGCGTAGGCGCGGTGGACGTCGCTCTTGCAAACTCCGTGAATACCGGTGTCAGAGTGGACTTCTCAAACGGCGATATGTGGGGAGCGGTGGCGCACAAACGTTTCGACGTCATCGTGTCAAATCCTCCGTATATCCCGACGGACGACGTGTCGAAACTCGACGTCAAAGTGAAAGATTTTGAACCGACTCTCGCTCTCGACGGCGACAAGGACGGCTTGAAATTCTACCGCATTATTGCGGACGGACTCGACGAGCATCTCGAAGAAAACGGCGTGCTTTTGCTCGAATTCGGAATAGGCCAAACGGATAATATCAAAGAGATTTTCGCAGGTTACGACGTGGAAGTATTCAAGGATATGGAAGGACTCGACCGCATTGCAGTAGTCCGCAGAAAATCCGCTCATCAAACTCTTTAACAAATACTTAAACTTAATCGTTTATCATCAAGGTGTAATATGAAAGTTTCAGAAGCAATGGTGGCAAAACTTGAGAAAATCAAGGCGCGCTATCACGAAATAGGTGAACTCCTTTCAAAGAGCGAAGTCATCGCAGACCAAAATAAATTCCGCGAACTCGGCAAGGAACTTGCCGGGCTCACTCCTATCGTGGAGTGCTACGACGCATATAGTGAACACAAAAAGCAATTCGACGACTGCGAAAGAGAACTCGCAGGTGAAACGGATGCGGAGATGAGAGAACTCATCAAGAGTGAGCTTGACGATCTCAGAACCGCTCTCGACGAGGACGGCAAAGCGTTGAAAATCGCAATGCTCCCCAAAGACCCCAACGAAGATAACAACGTCATTATCGAAATACGCGGGGGCGCAGGCGGGGAAGAAGCGAGCCTTTTCGGCACCGAACTCATGCGCATGTATCGTCATTACGCCGACTTGAATCGCTGGAAAGTGGAAGATATAAATATCAATATGACCGAACTCGGCGGAGTCAAAGAAGCGGTGTTTATGATCGCGGGCAAGGGTGCATACGGCAAACTTAAATTTGAAAGCGGAGTGCATCGCGTGCAAAGAGTGCCGGAAACGGAGTCGCAAGGTAGAATCCATACGTCTACGGTGACTGTAGCGGTCCTGCCCGAAGCGGAGGACGTGGAAGTCGAAATCAAGGAAAGCGATCTCAAAATAGATACGTATAGAAGCTCGGGTGCGGGCGGACAACACGTTAATAAAACGGAATCCGCAATCCGTATGACGCATATTCCGACGGGTATCGTCGTCGAATGTCAGGACGAGCGCAGTCAGATCAAAAACAGAGAAAAAGCGATGAAAGTCATGAAGTCGCGTTTGTACGATTTCTTCCAGTCGCAAGCGGATAAGGAGTATGCAGAAACCCGTCGTGCGCAGGTAGGCACCGGGGACAGAAGCGAAAGAATCCGCACGTATAACTTCCCTCAGGGGAGAGTTACCGATCACAGAATAGGTTTCACGCTCTATTCTCTCGACAAGTTTATGTTGGGGGATATGGACGAGATGATTTCCGCGCTTCAAATCGCGGTGCAGAACAAACTGCTTGAAAATATCGAAGAGTAAGGAGGGCAGGCTATGATAGTTAAGTACAACAAGACGCACCACGTCATCGAGGAACACGCATATAAGCCGAATTTGCAGGACGTCGCAAACCCTAATTTGCACAGAAAGGTTTTCTCTTTCGGCGAAGTTCCGAAGACTACCTTCAATATGCGCCACGTTCCTATGGAGTGTCCGAAGGATATTTATATCACGGACACCACCTTCCGCGACGGACAACAATCCTGCGAACCTTTTGCGGTCAAGGATATAGTCAATCTCTATAAACTGCTCCACAAAATGAGCGGTCCGAACGGAATTATCAGACAAAGCGAATTTTTCCTTTACAGCGAAAACGACAAGAAAGCAGTGGAAAAATGTCTTGATCTCGGCTATGAATTTCCGCAAATAACTTCTTGGATAAGAGCGAACGAAAAAGACTTTGAACTCGTCAAACAATTCGGCATAAAGGAAACGGGCGTTCTCGTCAGTTGCTCGGACTACCACATTTTTAAGAAGATGAATATGACGCGTGCGCAGGCGATGGATAAATATCTTTCCATAGTCAAAATGGCACTCGAAAGAGGAATAGTCCCACGTTGTCACTTCGAGGATATCACGAGAGCGGACTACTTCGGATTCGTCGTGCCTTTCGCAATCGAATTGATGAAACTCAGCGAAGAAAGCGGTATTCCTATTAAAATTCGCGCGTGCGATACGATGGGTTACGGCGTGTCCTATCCCGGCACCGCACTTCCCCGAAGCGTACAGGGTATCATCTACGGTTTCCGCTACTACGCAGAATTTCCGTCCGAACGACTTGAATGGCACGGTCATAACGACTTTTATAAGGCGGTCACCAACTCCGCTACGGCGTGGCTTCACGGTTGCGGCTCGGTCAATACGACTCTTCTCGGAATAGGGGAAAGAACGGGAAATACTCCGCTTGAAGCAATGGCGATAGAGTATACGTCTTTGCGTGGTAACAGCGGCGGTATGGACCTTTCCGTCATCACCGAAATTGCGGACTACTTCGAGCATGAAATGGGCATTTCTATTCCCGAAAGAACTCCTTTCGTCGGCAGAAACTTCAACGTCACCAAGGCGGGTATTCACGCAGACGGTATGCTCAAGGACCAAGAAATCTACAATATATTCGACACCGAAAAAATTCTCAACCGTTCACCGCGCGTCATCATCGACCGTTTCAGCGGACTTGCGGGACTTGCATTCTGGATCAACAGTTACTACTCTCTGCCCGAAGGCGTAAAAGTCACCAAACAGGATCCGCTCGTCGCAATCATGAAGGACTACGTGGACTCCCTTTACAATAAGGGCAGAACGGCAAGTATGTCGGATATCGAACTCGATAAATTCATCAAACGAGTGGATAGCACGAGATATGCGGAATTTGTCGCATACGAGAACGATTACCACTCAAATTTCGACGAAAACGACTAAAATAAAATTAGGACTTGTATTTCGGTTATATTTTTTATAAAATATAATCGGAGGTGTAAAATGATACAACTTATTACCGGAGCAAAAGGAAGCGGAAAAACAAAGAAAATCATCGATATGGCAAACGATAACGTCGACGTCGCAAAAGGCGATATCGTATTCGTCACCGATACGGATAGATATATGTATTCGATCCGCTATCAAGTGAGAGTCATAAATACCGCAGTGCTAAAATACGACAACGAGTCCAACGTCCGTGAAGACGCCCTCATCGGTTTCATCAAAGGCATTCTCGCAGGCAATCACGACATCGAAAGTTTCTATATCGACGGCGCACACCGTATGCTCGGCAGAACCGTTCAGGAAATGGAGGACTTCTTCACGGATATATACAAGGTCGCGAAGGAAACCGAAACGACTTTCTACTTGACCGTCAGCGAAAACGAGGAGAATTTCCCCGATTTCCTAAAAAAATATCAGGATAACAAATGAATTATATCAGCACAAGAAACGCTTCGCGAGTCTACTCCGCAAGCGAAGCAATAGTCAAAGGGATTTCCGATGACGGCGGACTTATCGTTCCGTCGTCTTTTCCCGCTATTGACAAGGATTTCATAGAGAATTTCGGCACTCTCGATTACCCCGAAAGAGTGGCGACCGTCCTGCATTCCTATATGGACGAGTTTTCGTATGACGAACTTCTCTCGTATGCGAAAAAGGCGTATTCGCGCTTTGACGGCGATCCTTGTCCCGTCACCAAAATCGAAGACGGACTTTTCGTGCTCGAACTATGGCACGGACCGACTTTCGCATTCAAGGATATGGCGCTCACCCTTCTTCCTTACCTTCTCACCGCAAGCAAGCGTAAACTTGGACGAGAGGACAAGACGCTCATTCTCGTTGCGACGAGCGGGGATACGGGCAAAGCCGCACTCGAAGGTTTCAAGGACGTGGACGGCACCGAAATCATAGTCTTTTTCCCGAGCCAAGGAGTCAGCAAAATGCAAAAGTTGCAAATGCTCACTCAAGAAGGGAAAAACGTGCATGTCGTCGCAATCAAAGGCAATTTCGATGATGCACAAACCGCAGTCAAAGAGATTTTCAACGACAATGAAACAAATGAGCGCCTTGAAAAAATCGGCGTGACTATGTCGTCTGCAAACTCAATCAACTGGGGACGACTCGTTCCTCAAATCGTCTACTATATCTCCGCATACGCAGACCTTGTAGCAAGCGGAGAAATCGAAAACGGAGATAAGGTCAACTTCTGCGTGCCGACCGGAAATTTCGGTAATATCCTTGCGGGTTACTATGCGTACAGAATGGGACTTCCCGTAAATAAACTCATCGTCGCAAGCAACGAAAACAACGTATTGACCGAATTTTTCGGCACGGGCGTATATAGCCTTGATAGAAAATTCTATAAGACCTCGTCGCCGTCTATGGATATTCTCGTGTCGTCTAACCTTGAGCGTTTCATATTCGAACTCACGGGTAGGGATGATGAGAAAGTGTCAAAACTCTATTCCGCTTTGAAAAAGGACGGCAAGTTTGAGATTGATTTGTCCTTGATCAAGAGCAGTATCTTTGAAGCAGGGTGGGCGGACGAAGACGACACAAAAGACGCAATCCGTAATTTCTTCGACCTTGACGATTGCATTCTCGACACTCACACCGCAGTGGCGGCAAGCGTGTATACCGACTATCAGGGAGAGACCGAAGACGATACCCCCGCAGTCATCGTGTCTACGGCAAGCCCCTATAAATTCGCAGTAGACGTTTATAATGCAGTCGCAGACGGCAAGGAACAAGACGTTGACAAGGCGGTTGAAAAACTTCAATTCGCTTCCGGACTCGAATGCCCCGCTGGATTGTTGAGTCTTAAAAACAAGAAAATACTTCACGACAAAGTCATAGAAAAAGGAAACACAAAACAAACCGTCCTTGAAATTATGAATGCGTGAATGTGCATAAACAGGAGTTTATCATGGAAAATAACAACGATAAAAACTCGATTGTGAAACAAAAAACAGTTTACAGTGCGTTGAAACCGACGGGCGATTTGCAACTCGGCAACTATATTGGCGCACTCAGAAATATGGTCAAAATGCAAGACGAATACAAGTGCGTCTATATGGTCGCAGACTTGCACAGCATAACCGTTGACGTCGTTCCCGCAGAACTTCGTCGTCGCACCTATGAGTTTATGGCACTCTTCCTTGCAATCGGTCTCGATCCTGAAAAGAGTATCATCGCAGTGCAGTCGCACGTCCCCGAGCACGCACAACTTGCTTGGGTTATGAACTGCTACACCCAATTCGGCGAAGCAAGCAGAATGACTCAATTCAAGGACAAGAGCAAGAAAAATCCGGACAACGTCAACGTCGGACTTTTCTCTTATCCCACGCTTATGGCGGCAGATATTCTCTTGTATCAGACCGACTACGTGCCTATCGGCAAGGATCAACAACAACATCTCGAACTCACGAGAGATATTGCGGGAAGATTCAATTCCAAATTCTCACCGACCTTCACCATTCCCGAAGGCATCTATCCGAAGACGGGTGCGAAGATTTATAACCTTCTCGACCCGACCACCAAAATGGGAAAAACGGACGACAATACCGCAGGCGTAGTTTTCTTGCTCGACGACCCCGATACGATTATGCGTAAATTCAAACGTGCGGTAACCGACTGCGGAAACGAAATCGTCTATAGGGAAGACAAACCCGGTATCAGCAACTTGCTCACAATCTATTCCGTGTTCAAAAACGTGTCTATCGAAGATGCGGAAAAGGAATTTGCGGGTTCGAGTTACGCGGATTTCAAGTTGAAAGTCGGCGAAACCGTCGTCGAATATCTCCGCCCCATTCAAGAGAAGTACAAATACTATATGGAGCACAAGGAAGTGCTTGCGGAAATCATGAAAAAAGGCGCGGAAGAGGCAAGTCGTATTGCTCGCAGGACTCTTTCCAAAGTCTACAAGAAAGTCGGCTTTGCGCAAGTGTGATATGTTTGGATATATAATTCCCGACAAGAATAATATGTATATTAAGGACTTCAACGTCTTTCAGGGGTTCTATTGCGGACTTTGCAAAACCCTTGCAAAAACGGGCGGTCCGTTGACTCGTCTTTGTACGAACTACGACACCACTTTTTATAATGCGTTTCTGCATGCGGTAACCGACACCCCCGTGACTGCGGAAGGGAAGTTTTGTGCCTTGAACGGCAAGAAAAAACCCGTCATCGCACCCGATGAATTGTCTATGAAAGTGGCAGACGTATCCGTGCTTCTCGTCTACTACAACCTTGCGGACGATGTGGCGGACGGAAAGAAAATCCGTGCGATTGCGAAGTGGAGATTATATCTCCGAAAACGTGCCGCGGCAAGACGTTTGCCCGACGTTGACAAACTGATGAAAAGGGAGTTTTCTCGACTCGCAAAACTCGAAAAAGAGAACAGTGCGAATATCGACGAAGTGGCGGATTGCACCGCAGTGCTTATGCGCGATATGACGAGGTTCCTTGTGAAAACGGACGACGATATCGACTTGTTCACCTACAACATGGGCAGGCTCATATACCTTATGGACGCAGTGGACGACGTCGAAGAAGATAGCAAGAAAGGCACTTATAACGTCGTCGTGAACAACTACGGCAAATGCACAGAAAAGGCAGTTTATTTCAAAGAAAACGCAGATGAACTTGCGTTTCTGCTCAAATCCGCATATAACCGTATCGTTGAAAGTTACAACAAAATGAACGTCGTCGTGGCGGAAGGAGTCATCTCAAACACCGTCTACCTCGGCATTGATATGCAAATTAAAAGACTACTCAAAGGAGAAGATAAATGCCACAAGATCCGTATGTAATTTTAGGACTCGGTCGCGGTGCGTCCCAAGCGGAAATCCTCGAAGCGTACAAAACCAAACGCAGTTTCTATTCCGCTCACGTTTTCGACGAGGGTGAGGCAGGCGCAACCGCCGCAAGAAAACTCGAAGAGCTTGACCAAGCGTATCAACAGGCTATGGAAATGTCCCACGAATCTGCCACCGTCAGCGGTGACGAAGAGTATTCGGGCGGATATTCCGACGTCAAAACTTTGATCAAAAATAAAAAGTTCGACGAGGCGCAACGTCGTCTTGACGATATGTCTATCCGCGACGGCGAATGGCACTACTATCAAGCCATAATCTTCTATGAGAAAAGTTGGCTCAACGAGAGCAAACGTCAACTCGAAATGGCGCTCGCAGAAGACCCCGATAACGATAAATATAAAAGGGCGCTCGACAATTTGAAACGCAAAATCGACGGCACGAATGCCTTCCAAAAAGAAAAGAGCGGTACGAATTACTACAACAATTCTGCGCCTCAAAAGTCGTACTCCCAAAACGCTGACGTTGCAGACGGAATTTGCACCGCTTGCCAAGCACTTTGGTGCGCGGACTGCTGCTGCGAATGTATGGGCGGCGACCTTATACGTTGTTGTTAGGCACACGCCGTTTTTAATGAAAAAAGACAGACAGCGGATTATCTATGAAGTTGCGTTAGGCGGTGTGGCGGCAGGGATTGCGACTCTGCTTGTGTCCCTTTCCGTCGTCGTCAAGTACGGCACGATTGGATTTTTCGTCGCGGCGTGCGTTGCGATTATGATTCCGCTCTCTCAAAAATACTACTTTTCGTCCGTAGTGGCGTATATTGCATCCTCCTTGATTTCCTTTGCAATCACGGGGGATTTTTTTGTGGTGGCAGGGTACGTCGTATACTTTGCGCCCATGGCGATTTTGTCGGGGATTTTCGTTGAAAAGCACGTCAAATGGTTTATATCTCTGCCCGTCAAAGCGGTGTATATCAATCTTGCGCTTGCGTTTTTGTATTTCGTTGCGGGAAACATTATGATTTCGGAGGAAGTCATCGGCAAAATTCCGTACTATGCCATTGCGATAGTGGGGACTGTCGTGCTTATCGCGATTGACTTTTTGCTCGGTTACGTCTATCTCTACGTGAAAAAACGCACCGAAAAGGTGTTGAGAAAACGGCAGAAGAAAACCGAAGTCGTTGATGACGGAAATCCGTTTGAAGATATGGGTGACGAAACGGACGTCGTTTTCCGAGATGAAAGCACTTTTGACGGTGCTGCCGACGAGTCTATTTCGGACAAGGACGACAAGTCGAGCGGTTTAGACGATGATGAAAAATCGGATGATGAAAAGTCTCCGTTTGACGAATAGCAGACTGTTTCAAAAGACGGCAAGTTGAATGACGTGCATTGATGAATAAGTCGTCGTTTCAAAGGGAAAGCCTGTGGACAGATGACAATGAATTTTGTATTTTGATTTGTCAATTACCTATTTTCAAAAACTCAACGCCCGCAAGGAGTACGTCCTCGATTTTTTTATTTTTCAGGGAATAGAAAATGATTTTGCCTTCTCGTCGCATTGCGACAATCCCCGCCGATTTCAGATATTTCAGTTGGTGGGAGCAGGTCGTTTGATTGAGAGAGAGTAGAGAGCATAGGTCGGTCACGCACATTTCGCTGATCGACAGGGCACATATGATTTTCGTCCGCGTCGCGTCAGAGCAGACCGAGAAAAATTCGGACAATTCGTAAAGCGCCGCATTCCGCGGAATATACGTTTTGACAAGATTGGCGGTGTTTTCGTCAAGAAGAATTTTCATACGCTAATTATAACTCCCCGATTGGAGCGAAAATTTCGTAACTTTGTTTTTTCTCATCGCATATTGTGATAAAAAGTCATAGGAGCAAATTATGTTTGAAGATAATTGGTATTTGTTTTTGCTCGTGATATTCCTTGCCTTTTCGTCGGACGGCAATATGTCGTCGAGAGAAATCGCAGTTATGGGAGCGGTGTTATTCGCACTTTGTATGACTGCAAATTGTCCCGATGAGAATGAAAATCGGTGCAACTGCAATTCGTAGGTAGGATGAAATCGCCGGCGTGAAACGAAAAAAACAAATTTGAAAGGATAAGGTTTTTTTTGTCGCAAGACACAAAGTTCTTGCCAAATTCACGCCTATATGATAGTATTTTGCACCTGTTTTTTGGGGTTACGCTTTTTCGTCCGCCGTTGTAACCGTCCGCCGTTTGCAACACAATATATTCCCGACTTATAATCTTTATAGATTATATATTTACTAAAAATCGTTTTTGGGATATAATCTTTTTATGGTCGATTTCAAAGCAAAACTCAAAGACGTCCCCGACAATCCCGGGGTGTATATGATGCTCGACGAGAGCGGTGAGATTATTTACGTCGGCAAGGCGAAAAATCTCCGCAAACGCTTGCGCCAGTATTTCGTCGATTCCGTGAAAACCGTCAAGGTTATGGCGATGCTCGACCACGTTGCAGATTTCCGCTATATCATTTGTGCGAGCGAAGTGGACGCTCTCGTCACCGAAAACAATCTCATCAAAAAACATACTCCGCAATATAACATTCTCTTGAAAGACGACAAATCTTATCCTTTCGTTAGGATAGATTTGAGAGAGAGTTACCCGACTATCGACCTTGTCAGAACTCTCAAAAACGACGGTGCAAAATATTTCGGACCGTATATGCAGTCGGTGAATATCAAGGATATTTTCGACCTTATCCACACCGCGTTTCCCGTCCGCGACTGCCACAGAGATTTGTCAAAACCCTCTCGCCCCTGCCTGAATGCGCACCTTGGAAAGTGCATTGCACCTTGTACGGGGAAGGTCGGGGAAGAAGAATACCGTGCGGAAATTGCGAAAGTCGTCAACTTTTTGAAGGGTAACGATAGAGAAATCGAAAAGGTGCTCAAAGAGCGTATGATGCACTTCGCAGAAGAAGAAAACTTTGAAGTCGCTCAAAGATATAAAGAAAAACTCGCCGTCCTTGACAAAATCGTCAGAAAACAGGTGTCAGCACTTCCTAAAGACTTCAATCTCGACATATTCGCACTTGAAACAAACGGCGTAAATTCTGCGGTGAGTATGCTCGTCGTGCGTGGCGGAAAACTAGTCGGCGGTGAAAACAACGTCTTTGTCGGTGCGGAAGAAGAATTGTCGTCATACCTTTATCAATTCTATACGTTTACGCCACCCGTTGCGGACGAAATAGTGACGGACGGTGTTGCGGATAGGGACGTGTTGTCCGACGGCGTGTCCGATATTGCGGGCAGAAAAATTCTCGTACTTGAACCAAAACAGGGTGTGCGAAAACAACTCCTTGACCTTGCGCATACAAATGCGCGCGATGCTCTCGAAAAACACGGCACCGTGGAAGAAAGAAAAGAACTCCGCACCCTTGGCGCAGTCAAACAACTTGCCGAATTGCTCAATTTGAAAACCTTGCCAAACCGCATCGAAGCGTACGATATATCTCACGTTTCGGGGGTGGATAAGGTGTCGAGTATGGTGGTTTTTGAAGGCGGTGAGCCGAAAAAATCACACTATAGAAAATTCAAAATCAAGACAGTTGAGGGAAATAACGACTTTGCGTGCATGCGTGAAACTCTGCTCCGACGACTTGAAAGACTCAATTCCCCCGGCGAAACGGACGAGAGTTTCTCCACCGCTCCCGACCTCATTCTCATAGACGGCGGGAAAGGACAACTTGCCTACGCTCTCGACGCTCTTGCGGAAGAAGGGCGCACCGACCTTGAAATTCTCTCTCTTGCAAAGAGAGAAGAAGAAGTATTTCTTGGCAGTGCGCCGAAAGAAAGCATACTGCTCCCGAGAGATTCGGTTGCGTTGTATCTGCTCCAAAGGGTGCGTGACGAAGCGCACCGCTTTGCAATCACTTTCCACCGCAATTTGCATTCCAAGCGTATGAGTGAGAGTGAGTTGAGAGAGATTGACGGCATAGGCCCGAAAAAGGCTACCGCTTTGCTCAAAAAATTCGGCTCGGCGGAAAACGTCAAAAACGCTACGGCGGAAGAAATCGCAAAGGTGGACGGTTTTTCTCTAGATGGCGCAATGAAACTTCTTGACGCCCTCAGAAAAGGGGAGTAAATACCCCTTGAAAATACGGGGAAAATAATCTATAATATTCTAACGCTCATATATTATTATATGAGAATTGAAAAAAACGCAAGTGCGAATACCCTGTCAACCTACAAGGGCGGTGGGGTGATAAAAACGCTATATCTGCCCGAAACCGAAGACGAGTTTTGTTCTCTTCAAGGTGCGTATATTTTGGGCGGAGGCTCAAACGTAATCGTTGCGAACGGGGAAATATCTACACCTGTCGCATCTACGAAACTGCTAAACCGTGTATGGATAGACGACGGAAAAATTCACGCACAGGCGGGCGCAAGGGTGTCGTCAGTCATGGCGGAGGCAAGAAAATACGGATTGGGCGGTCTTGAATTTTTGGCGGGTGTGCCTGCGACTGTTGGCGGAATCGTGAAGATGAATGCAGGAGCGTTCTTGCACGAAACGAAAGATTATGTTGACAAAATCAAAGTGTCAAGTGGCGTTTCTGCAAAATGGATAGACGCGCGCGATATCCCTTGGGGATACCGCAGCGGTGTGGACGGCATGGTTGTCGAAGTCGCATTTAGGCTTGAAAACTTGTCCGTGGACGAGTCGAAAGCAAGGGCGAAAAGGTGCGTGGAAACAAGAGTCAAAACTCAACCGCGCTTGCCGTCCGTCGGTAGCGTTTTCAAAAATGCGGACATGCCTGCCGGGAAGTATATAGAACTTTGCGGACTGAAAGGGAAAAGAATAGGCGGTGCGGAAATCAGTGCGCTACACGCAAATTTCATCGTCAACGTAGGCGGTGGAAGTGCAAGCGATTTTTTTTCTCTCGTCCGCCTTGCAGAATACTCGGTGAAAGAAAAATTCGGAATCACTCTCGAAAGAGAATTTGAGGTGCTTGAATGATAAAGGGCGATTACCATACCCATACAAATGCGAGCGACGGAAAGTGTCCGATGAAAGACAACGTCAAACGTGCCGTCGAACTCGGTCTGAAAGAAGTCGCAATAACCGAACATAGTTTCGGCACTCTCCTTTGTCATTTAACCTACCCGAAATTCGACTTTGAAAAGGTCAGTCAGGAGTTGAAAAACAGGGACGGAGATATTCGCGTGCTAGTCGGGGTGGAAGGCAATTTGTTGAATCCTAACGGAGATATGGACGTGCCTGATAGCGTTGTTCCGCATTGCGATATATTGCAACTCGGCTTTCACCGGTTTTTGCAACCAAAGCACCTGAAAGGCAATTTGTCTTTCGTTTTCATCAACGGATTTGCTCCGCGAAAGAAAAGAGAAACTCTCGTTGATGTGAACACGAATGCGTATTTGTCCGCCATGGACAGATACCCGATAGACGTGCTTGTGCATCTCAATCATCGCGCACTCGTGGACGTGGCGGTTGTTGCAAAAAAGGCAAAAGAGAAAAATATTTACGTCGAACTCAACGAGAAACACATTACAACTCTTGAAAAGGATATCGACGTGCTTATTGAGAGCGGTGTGAATTTCATAATCGGCTCGGACGCTCACGAAACCGCCAAAATCGGCAAGTTCGATAAGGTGATGAAATTCGTTGAAAAACACGGCGTGCCTAAAGACAGAATATACGGCGTGGACAAATTGCCTACGTTCAAGGATAAATCGGACTACAAAAAATGAGTAAAGAAAATTTTAGAGAAACTGCAATCAGAGAATTGACGACATCCGCAGTGCCTACGGGCAGGGCGGCTTGCGCTTTCATATCCGCCGTTGCAAAAAATGCGGGGTATATCCATATCAACGGCAAACGTAAAAACTTCGTAATAGCGGTGGACGGCTACGACGAAGCGCTTTATCTCGTGTCGGTGTTGAAGGAATTGTATCCGTCAGAATTTGAGATTTCCGCAGACGAAATCAAGTCGGGCTCGAAGAAGGGCGAAAGAGCGTTTACGGTTGCGGTGCAATCGGGGTACGTCACTCAACTTCTCGAAGATACGCACATCGCGGACGAGAATGAAGTGGACGGAATCGAAATCGAAGTTCCAAAAGAATTTGCAAGGGATTACAACCTCGGCAAAGCGTATCTCAAAGGATTGTTCCTTGCATGCGGAGGAGTGTACGTCCCTAGTATCTCTGATAGCGACGAGAAAAAAGACGGCTACCATTTTGAATATCGCATAGAAGAAGAGGACGGCGCAAAGAGTATTGCGGACTTGCTTGCGGGTTACGGTGTGCAAGCGAAAATCAGTGAAAGGGGTGCGGTGCATCTCGTCTACGTCAAGGACAGGGAAAGCGTGTTGAAAATGCTCGGCGTGCTCGACCTCTACGACTGCCAAAGCAGACTGAACAAAATCATCGAAGAAAGAGAAACCGCAAACGCACTCAACCGTGCGGTCATATGCGAAACGGCGAACCTTGACAAGACTTATGAGGCGTGCAACAAGCAACTGCTTGCAATCGGTGTCATCGAGGAAAGGGACGGACTTGATTCTCTCTCTGCAGTGCTATACGAAACGGCGCAAGCAAGGCTCGAATATCAAACGGCGACGCTCCAAGAGCTTGCGGACATTTTGGGTGTCAGCAAGAGTTGCCTGAACCATAGGCTTCGCAAACTCGTTGAGATTGCGGAAAGCGGTAATTGACACAAGCGACACTTTATTGTGCAAAAATAACGGTATAAAATACGAATAACGACAGGGAAAAAGGAAATGGGAAATTTTGTTCATCTTCATCTACACACCGAATACAGTTTGCTTGACGGCGCAGTCAGGCTCTCTCAACAGGTCGTAAATCCCGACGAGCCCGACAAGGTCACAACGACTTGTCCGCTCGCAGATGCCTTGAAGGCAAGGGGTATGGATTCGGTCGCAATCACCGACCACGGCAATATGTACGGCGTGCATATTTTCGTTTCGCAAATGAGAGCGAACGGCATAAAACCTATCATCGGCAGTGAGTTCTATGTCGCCGACGATATGTACCAGAAAACTTCCGAAGTCCTTTACAAAAATCGACATCTCATCCTGCTTGCAAAAAACGAAATCGGCTACAAAAATTTGATGTATTTGTCATCGAAGTCTTTTGTTGACGGTTTCTACACCAGACCAAGAATAGACTTGAAACTTATGGAAGGTCACACGGACGGACTTATTTGTTGCTCGGCGTGTCTTGCCGGACAAGTGCCGCAGTATCTCGTGCATAACGACTATCAAGGCGCGGTCGAATACGCAACGAAGATGAGAGATATGTTCGCCCCCGGCGACTACTATATCGAACTTCAAGACCACGGTATCCCCGAAGAAAAGAAGATACTTCCGCAACTCTATAAACTTGCAAAAGAGATCGGCGTAAAAGTCATTGCGACGAACGACGTTCACTATATCGAACGAGAGGATGCGGACGTGCAAGATACTATGGAATGTATCAACCTAGGTTGCAAAAAGACCGAAGTTAACGGCATACGTTTTGAGAGCGACAATTTCTATCTTAAATCCGAAGAAGAGATGAGAGAGTTGTTTTCTTGGTGTCCCGAAGCAATCGACAACACGAAAGAAATCGCAGACAAAGTGTCCGACTATTTCGTTGCGGACACAAACCACGTTTTCTACATTCCGCATTACACCAACGACGAGATAGGGGACAGGACGACCGCTCAATATCTCCACGATCTTGCGTGGGAGAGAATAAAGAATCGTTACGACGTCATCACCCCCGAAATCGAGCAGAGATTGGATTACGAACTCGGCGTCATCAACAAGTGCGGTTTCAACGACTATTTCCTTATCGTTTGGGACTACTGCAACGCCGCAAAGGAAATGGGTATTTCAGTAGGTCCCGGCAGAGGTAGCGGTGTCGGCAGTTTGGTTGCGTATTCAATCGGAATCACAGACGTGGATCCCTTGCGCTACAAGCTCATTTTCGAGAGATTCTTGTCCGAAGAAAGAGTTACGATGCCCGACTTTGACGTGGACTTTTGTTTCGTGCGCCGTCCCGAAGTCATAGATTACGTCGTCAAAAAGTACGGTGCGGACAAGGTTTCGCAGATTATTGCGTACTCCACGATGAGTGCGAAAGCGGCGGTGAAAGACGTCGCGAGAGTTTACGACGTGCCTTACACCGAGTCGAATAACTGGGTGAAAGATATTCCCAACGGTAAATACTTGTTGCGACAGGTCCTGACTCCCGGCGCTGAAGGATATTCCGAGGATTTCAGAATGCTCTACGAAACCAATCCGCAGGCAAGAGAAGTCATCGACGTAGCTATCCGCCTCGAAGGTATGCCCCGACAGACGTCAGAGCATGCGGCGGGTGTCGTTATTTGCAGTGAGCCGCTCCTTGACCACGTACCCCTTTCGAGAAATAAGGACGACATAGTCACGCAATTTGACAAACTCGTCGTCGAGCATATCGGACTTCTCAAAATGGACTTCCTTGGATTGAAGACTTTGACGGATATATCGGAAGCGTGTAAGTTTATCAAGGAAGATAAGGGCGTGGACGTGGACTTCCATAAAATCGGCTACGAAGACCCCAAAATCTACGAGCTTATCGCGTCCGGGGACTGCGAAGCGGTATTCCAACTCGAAAGCGGTGGTATGAAGAAGTTTATGAGTCAACTCCAACCCACCAATATCGAAGACGTCATCGCAGGTATTTCCCTTTATCGTCCCGGTCCTATGCAGTTTATCGACGATTTTATCAAGGGTAAACGCGAGCCCGATAAAGTGGTGTACGCTCACCCCTTGCTCAAAGAAGTGCTCGAAGTCACCTACGGTTGTATCGTTTATCAAGAACAGGTCATGCAGATTGCGCAGAAAGTCGCGGGTTATTCGTTCGGCGGAGCGGACATTATGAGACGTGCTATCTCCAAGAAAAAACTTGCCGTTCTCGAAGCGCAAAAGGAAATCTTCTTGCACGGCGGTTACCTCGCGGACGATGCTACGCATAGATATATAATCGGCGCAGTCGCAAACGGTGTGAGTGAAGAAGTCGCAAGTGCGCTTTTCGATTCGATTTTGAAATTCGCAAGCTACGCATTCAACAAATCGCACGCGGCGGCATACACCTTCTTGACCTACCAAACTGCTTGGTTGAAGTGTTATTATCCGGTTCACTTTTTGGCGGCGGTCATCAACAACAGAATAACCAACGCCGAAGAAGTCACTCACTATATCAACTATCTCCGTCGTCAAGGCGTGAAGATTTTGGCCCCCGATATTAACCGCTCCAAACAACTTTTCTCAATCGAAGGGAACAACGTTCGTTACGGTCTTATGGGTGTGAAAAACGTCGGCGAAAACGCAATCGAATTTGTCATCAAAGAGCGTGAAAACGGTGAGTTCAAGGATCTCAAAGATTTCATCTCTCGTTGCACTGGACAGATCAATAAACGTATGGTCGAAAACCTGATCAAAGGCGGTGCGTTCGATTGTTTCGGCAAGACTCGTTCCACTTTGATGGCGTCCTACGAGAGTATTATGAATCAGGTCGCAAATGACAGAAAAAGCAGTTTATCGGGTCAAATGTCACTGTTCGACGAGCTGATTGAGGATGTTGAGGTCAAATATACCGAACTTGCCGAATACTCAAAACAACAGATTTTGTCCGAAGAAAAAGAGGTCCTCGGCATGTACGTCAGCGGCCATCCCCTCGACGATTACGTCGTCCGCAAAGGTGAGTTTAACTTCGATACCGGCATGCTCTACGTTGAGTCCGAAGAGGTCGGCGACGACGAGGACGAGAGCGAAAACGCAGGTATGGTCGTCGATAAAAACCTTGCGGGCAAACCCGTTACTATGGGGTGTATCGTCGCATCTTACGAAAGGAAGGTTACTAAGACCGATCAAAGACGTTTCGCAGTCGGTAAACTCGAAGACAGAATGGGCGCGATTTCGTTCAGTATGTTCGCAAGAGCCTACGAACGTTACGGCAAACTTCTCGAAGGGGATGCACCCGTCAAAGTCTACGGCAAAATAGACTTGCGCGACGAGTCCGATCCCAAAATCAACGTCGAGAAAATCGAGCCGTGGGAGAACGCCGCGACGAAGGACTCAGGCGGTGTGCTTTACGTGCTCATCAACAACGACAACGAAATGAAACTCATCGCAGGTGTGCTTGCAATACATAAAGGCAACGTACCCGTGCAAGCGCAAGTCAAGAAAAACGGCAAATACTGCCTTATGGAATTTCCGCAAAGGGCGGAGGTGACCGACGAACTCATCAGAAAACTGAAAAACATCGTCGGCGAAAACAACGTGAAATACGTAATGAAATGATGAAAAAGCACTCCGAGCGGAGTGCTTTTTCAATGATATACTTGCGAGTATAGCTTTCTATAAAAGAGAAAAAGCAGTTTATTTACACAGTCTTTACAAGTTTATTTAATAATTTTAGAAATTCATTGTTGATTTATACGCGTGCGTGTGTTAGAATGTTTAACAGTGAACATTTTTGAGGTGTATTATGGCACAAAAAGAAAAGAAAATAGCAATCCTTACTAGCGGTGGTGATTCCTCCGGAATGAATGCGGGTATCCGCGCCGCCGTCAGATACGCTCTTTCCAAGGGCTACACGGTTTACGGTGTTCGCCACGGCTACGTAGGTCTTGTGAACGACGATATATTCGAGATGCAATATAGCAGTGTTTCAAACTGCGTTCATACCGGCGGTACCATTCTCCGCACGGGTAGAAGCGGTGATTTCAAAGATCCCGAAGTGCTCAAAGCCGCTGCGAACAATCTTCTCAAACGCGGTTGTGATTCCCTTATCGTCATTGGTGGCGACGGTTCTTTCCGCGGTTTGCGCGACTTGCACAAGATGACGGATTTGAGAGTCATCGGAATCCCCGGCACTATCGACAACGATATGGGTTACACGGACTACACGATCGGTTTCGACACCGCTTGCAACACCGTTCTCGATGCGATTTTGAAACTCCGTGACACCATCACTTCTCACGACAGAATAATGGTCCTCGAAGTTATGGGACGTCATTGCGGCGACATCGCTCTCTACACTTCTCTCGCAGGCGGAGCGGAATACGTCATTCTTCCCGAAGCACCCGTGGACGTGGACGCTATCGCAAAGAGCGTCAAGGAAGGCTTTGAAAAAGGCAAGACTTCCACTATCATCGTCCTTGCGGAAGGCAGAAACGACATCAAAGACGAACTTATGAAGAAAGTCGGCGAAGCGACCGGCAAAACCATCAACCATATCGCACTCAGCTATATCCAAAGAGGCGGTATTCCTACGATGAGCGACAGAGTGCTTGCATCCCGTCTTGCAGTCAGAGCGGTTGACCTCATCGACGACGGACAAAGCGGTAGAGTGGTCGGCATTCGCGGCGGAAACCTCATTGATATGACCGTCAGCGAAGCACTCAACACCCCCAAAACCTTCAACGAGCAGATATACAATATCTCGACTCTCATCAGCAAATAATAAACACGCAGTATAATTTAGGAGATTCATATGAAAAATTTGGTTGGAGCATGTATGTTCGGACAAAGCGGCGGTCCTACCTCCGTCATCAACAGTAGCGCGGCAGGCGTATTCACCGAGGCTTTGAGACAAGGCAATATCACCGCGGTTTATGGTGCGGAACACGGCATCGTCGGCATTCTCAACGAGAAATTCTACGATATGGGCAAAGAAGACCCCAGAGAAATCGAACTTCTCAAATACACTCCGTCGAGCGCACTCGGCTCTGCGAGATACAAACTCAAAGATGCGGCGGTTGACGACACCGATTATAAACGCATTCTCGAAGTGTTCAGCAAATATAATATCCGCTACTTCTTCTACAACGGCGGAAACGACAGTATGGACACTTGCAACAAGATAAGCAAATATTTGCAATCCGTCGGTTACGACTGCAACGTCATCGGCGTGCCTAAAACTATCGACAACGACCTTTACGGCACCGACCATTGCCCCGGCTATGCAAGTGCGGCAAAATATATCGCAACCACCGTCATGGAATGCAATCTCGACGCGAAAGTCTACAACTTCGGTCTAGTTTGCGTCATCGAAGCGATGGGCAGAAATGCAGGTTGGCTCACTGCAGCGGCGGAACTTGCAAATTACAAAGGACTCGGCGCTGACCTTATCTATCTTCCCGAAGTCCCCTTTGACGTCAAACAATTCGTCGAAGACGTCAGAGAAGTTTGCGCAAAGAACAATAACAAATGTATCGTTGTCGTTTCCGAAGGCATCAAGGACAAAGACGGCAACTATGTTTCCGAAAGCAAAGTCGGTGCAAACGATTTGTTCGGTCATGCGGAACTCGGCGGTCTTGCCGCAAAACTTGCGGGACTCATCAAGAAAGAACTCGGCGTGAAAGTCCGTCCTATCGAACTCAGTCTTATGCAACGTTGCGGAGCACACCTTGCAAGCAAAGTTGACGTCGAAGAAGCGTTTGAAGCAGGTGCGTTCGCAGTCAGAAGCGCAGTCGCGGGCGAAACGGACAAAATGGTCATCTTTGAAAGAGATTATTCCAGCGAAGAATATTCTTGCAAACCCGTCCTTATGCCCCTCGAACTTGCCGCCAACACCGAAAAAACCGTCCCTCTCAATTGGATAACCAACGACGGTAAGGGCGTCAGTGAAGAATACGTCAAGTATGCGCTCCCGCTCATCCAAGGAGATGCAAAAGCACCGCTCGAAGACGGTTTGCCGAGATTCTCTCAACTCAAAAAAGTTTACGCACAAAAATAAGTGGTGAAATACGGCTATGTGCCGTATTTTGCTTTGGAGGAAATATGGAAAGAAAGTATGCGACTGAAGAACATTACGTCTATTGGAACGACCATATCGCTAATTCAAAGAAGTATAAGCAGGTTTTGAAATCGGGAACCCCCGACGAAATCAAGAAAATCAAAGAATGGAAAGCGAACGATAAGGCTCAATGCAAAGCGTTCAGAAAAAAATTCGGTATGTTCCGCTATCCGCTTATGGCAGATATTTTCGATATCGCCGAAGAAAGCAGATCGCTCCCTAACTCCAAAACCGCTTTCAACAAAGAAATCAAAATCGTCAGGGACGTCGTCTACAAGGAAATCGACGGACAACAACTTGTCATGGATATATATCTTCCGTCCGTCACCGTAGGGGAGAAAAACCCCGTTGTCGTGGACGTGCCGGGTGGCGGTTGGGTTATTCACAATCGTCCGCGCCGTGACGGATATGCAAGACTGTTTGCCGCAATGGGCGCAGTCGTGTGCGTTATCGACCATAGACTCGCCCCGGAGGTTTTCTTCCCCGAAAATTTGAAGGACGTCATCGACGCACTCAACTTCCTTGAAACTATAAAGGACGAATTCAACCTTGACTTGAACGACGTGACAATCACCGGCGACAGCTCGGGCGGACATCTTTCCGCTTGCGCAGGTTGTGCATCGTCGGTCCCCGAATACGGCAAGAAACTCGGCCTTCCCGAAATGAAAGTCAAGATCAAAAGATGCATTTTCATATCCGGTGCGTTCAGTTTTGAAACCATGTACAGAATCCCTTGCACGCACACCCTTATGGTCAGATATTTCAGCGGTAGAAAGTCGAGAAAAGAATTTAGAAGTTGGGAGTTTTATAAGGAATCCATTCCGTATAACTATCTCACCAAAGAGTTTCCCGAATCCTACAACAACGGTGGCGGACTCGATCTTTTGTGCCTTGGCGAAGCGAAACGTATGGCGAAGAAACTCACTGCGGCGGGTGTTCAAAACGAATACAAAGTCGGGAAGAATATTCTCAACAATATGCACTGCTACGTGTTGCGCACACCCTTTGCACCCGCACGTCACGATATGACCTTGCTTATGGATTGGTATCGTCGCTCGGAAGAAAAAGCGGGCGTTGATATGAGTGCGAATTTCGAGAGAGTGAAAAAATCTCTCGAACACAAAAGCAAATGATTGATCTTCTTGTCGGAGATATAATCGAATGCGAGGTCGTTGACCTCGGAATAGAAGGAGAAGGCGTCGTAAAATACGGCGCATTTCCTATTTTCGTACCCTTTGCACTCCCAGGAGAAAAGGTAAGAGTCAGACTCAACTACGTGAAGAAAGACGTTGCGTTTGGTGACTTAATCGAGGTTTTATCACCGTCAAACGAGCGTGTAAAACCCCGTTGTTGCTATTTCGGCAAGTGCGGCGGTTGCGACTTGCAACATATGTCCCACGCTCTCCAGATGCAAACTAAACGTCAGTTTGTCGAAAGAAGTCTATCTCGAAACGGCGGTATTGAGTTCCCCGTCCCACCTGTCAAGTCTTTGAACGAGTGGGGGTATAGGAACAAACTTTCTCTTCCCTTTGGAGTGAACGGCGAAAAGAAAATCGTGCTAGGGTTTTTCGAAAAGCGCACGCACAAAGTCGTGTCCCTCAAGCACTGCGCTTTGAACGGCGATAGCGCAGCAACTCTCATTTCAGTCGTCACCGACTGGGCAAACGAACACGGTTTGTCCGTCTATGACGAGAAAACGGGAAAAGGTCTTCTTCGTCATCTCGTCGCAAGAATGACGAACTTTTTGTCTGCGGTCGTCGTGATAAACGGTGATGATTTGCCCTATGCGAGCGACCTTGCAAAAAGACTCGAAGACGCTTTCCAAAATTTTGCGCTCTACGTGTCCGTGAATAAAAAAAATACGAACGTCATCATGACGGACGGAGTAACGCTGATTGCAGGACAAGAGAAAGAACAAAATCTCGGCGCATTCAACGCAAAGGTTTCACCGTGCAGTTTTTTGCAAGTCAACGACGAAATCAGAGATGCAATTTACGACGACGTCGCAAGCACCCTTTCTGACTTCGACGGAGATATAGTCGAACTTTATTCGGGTGTCGGAATCTTGACCGCTCAACTCGCAGTCAGATTGAAAGATGCAAAAATCACGTCCGTCGAAATTGTTCCCGAAGCGGTCGAAGATGCAAAAAATCTTATGGAAAAACTCGGCGTGGACGATAGGGTAACTTGCATACTCGGTGATGCAGGGGAGTTTATGAAATCCCATTCCGAAAAGGCGGAAAAGCGTGCTATTGTGCTCGATCCGCCGAGAAAAGGTTGCTCACAAGACACCATTGACGGAATTATATCCGCAGGGTTTGAACTCATTGCCTACGTGTCTTGCAACCCCGCAACTCTTGCGAGGGATATAAAACGCTTGACCGAAAACGGATATGTCTTGAAATCTGTTCAACCCTATGATATGTTTCCGCAAACTTCAAACGTTGAATCTGTCGCTTGTCTCACGAGAAAATAAGTTAAAATCGGTTTGAAACAGACAAAATGCATTTTTTTGAGTGGATTCTCGATTAATAATTCAAAAAGTAGTGTTCAAATACAAAAAGCACCTCATTTTTGAGATGGGACAAATTATGATTTCGAGCGAAACTCAAAAATGCGGTTTACAGTTGTTTAGTTACGTGTCGAAAAAAAATACGATTGGGAGAATGAAATAGTGAAAGCGTTTAGAGATAAAGGCTCTGAACGTAGTATTGTGAATACAGGGGATGAATATTTAGTGCTACCGACAATTGTTGCGGAATGTTAAATCGGAATTTTGGCACGTGCGATACGATTTGTTGTACGAGGGTTTTGACTGTTGATTGTAATTTTTTTGTGTGCGTATTTTATGTTGAACTATTCAAATGAATTTGCTATAATTTTCTTGGAAAATTAAGGAGGCTTTTATCATGAAATGTAGAGTTGTCGGTTGGACCGATTACGATTCGCGAGATTTTTCCTACGTTGATACGTACGTTACCGATGCGGAAAAATACGCAATCATCGACGAAATCAGAAAACATAAATATCTTTTCAGCGGTTGGCATCATCAAGAGCATGAAAACTGTGTCCCCGTTTTGAGTGACGGCAAGGCACGTATTTTTTCAAGTCGATTTTGGGGCGGTATTATGGCGGAAGCCTACGGTCAAATGGGAGAGTGGGATTATGCTTTGTTCTCATTTCACTATGACGTTTCTGCCGAAGAACTCCGTGTCCCGCAAGACGGACTCGATCCCTATACGTTCATTGCGGAAGGATACGAAGTCGAAGACTTCGACGTGAGGGTGGACAAGAAAACGTTCGAGTCGGCAAAAACGAAAAATCCCATTTATCTTGAGGATTTGCCCGAGTTGAGATATTTAAGCGGCAACGATTCTCTCACTCTCCGTTGCGAAGATGAAAGATTGCGTTTTATCGTCGACGTCGTCCATCGCCCGATGATCAACGATCCCGACAATGAAAACTGCAAAAAACCAGTGATCGAGATATATCACAAACCCGAAAGCGAAAGAGAATTTCCGACTGCACCCCTTGTTTGTTCGCTCCCCGTTGCGAGTGAAATATTCGAACAAGCAGTAGACGAATATGATAGCGACTGCGATTATGCCGTCGTCAAAAACTGCGTTGAGTTTTTCCCTATTCGTACAATCGCCGATTATTCCGACTGCGAAAAGGGAAGTATAATTCAAATGCTCATGCCTTTCACAAGGGAATACGCGAGCAAACATTTCGACGTCGAGGTGGTTGGTCAATTGCTCGGCTATATAGACGACGCCGACTTCTATGCGGAAATCGCCGACGTAGTCCGCGAGCCGTACATATATAAAAAATTTGTCAATGAATACGCAGACGAGAGCAACGAAGACGAATACACTCTGAAACTCGCAGAAGTTGTGCTTGAAAAGAAGATGAGCGCACCGACTTACTATTTGAACGTATTCTTGAGAGCAATCGAACTCAAACCGAACAAAATCGAATTTCGCGATTATTTGTACAAAGAATTTTCCGCATGGGGTTTTCTTGCTTTGGCGGCGGTGGGAGCATTCGATCGCATGAATAAATACGATACTGCGATCATCGACGTCGAAAACCACGTTTCGACTTTGAGCGCATCCGAAGTCAGAAGAATAGCGGAATATATGACCTATCCGAACGGCTACGTGGCATCCAAAGAGTATCCGTATTACACGCCGTGCTTTTACGGCGAAAAATCAAAAGTCCTTGTTGACGGTGTGAAAGCGTATCAAAAATACTTGCGTGAGCATTGCAATATCGACGAGTGTTTTGAAAGCGTACTCATGCGCGGTATCGACGCCTCGTGCGCGAAAATGGGAGAAGAAATCGACGGCGTTGAACATGCGGCGGCATACGTTTATTCTCTCGATGCGATGACGGATTTCAAGTACGGCTTGAGAGCAAAGGCAATCGAACGCTTTGGAAAGACGAATAACGATTTCAAAAAAGCATTAGATGAGCGTTATCGTGAAGTTTTCGTGTAGGCAAAGTGCAATGTGGGCTCTTTGCACGTGCGCTCACGCTTAATATGTGCTAATTATTCGAAAAAGACGGCAAATGCCGTCTTTCGTATTGTCTTTTTTCGCATTTAATGCTAAAATCAAATTTATGAGAATCGCTATCACGAACGGAAGTGTGGAATACGACGGAATACCCGTGCTCGAACGGGTGGATTTCGTCGTGAACGACAACGAGAAAATCGCGCTCGTCGGGCGCAATGGATCGGGGAAAACCACTCTTTTGAAAGCGTTGACGGGGGAAGTCGATCTCGTCAAGGGCACCGGGGATAGCGACCTATCATTCACTATGGTTGGGAATCCTGTCGTCGGTTTTTTGAAACAGACAGCTCGCGACGACGAAAAACGCACCATGCGTGAAGAGATTTTGTCCGCATATCAGGATTTGCGTGCGGTGGAAAAGGCTATGGACGACGCTCTTCAAGTCCTGCAAAACGACGGAAGCGAGAAAAATGCGGCGGCGTATTCTCGCTTGCACGAAAGGTTTGAAAGGGAAGGCGGTTACACCTACAAAAAGGAATATCTCACCGCAGTCAGAAAGTTTGGTTTTTCGGACGACGACCTTGACAAACCGCTCGTTTGCTTTTCGGGCGGACAACGTACCAAAATCGCGCTCGTGAAACTTCTGTTGTCAAAACCCGACGTCCTTCTTCTCGACGAGCCTACAAACCACTTGGACCTCGAAGGGATAGAGTGGCTTGAAAAATATCTTGCAGACTACAAAAAATCCTGCGTTATCGTGTCCCACGACAGAATGTTCCTTGACAAAATCGTCAACGTCGTCTATGAAATCGAGTACGGCGAAACAACGAGATATAGCGGGAATTATTCCGTTTTCGTCGAGCAGAAAAAGGATAACTATGACAAGGCGTTGAAAGACGCACTCCTACGCAAAAAGGAGATCGAACGACTTCAAAAAGTCGTGGATAGATTTCGCTACAAAGCGCATAAAGCGGCTATGGCGCAGGCAAAACTCAAACAAATCGAAAGGATAGGAAAAGTGGATATTCCCGTCGGATACGACAAATCCACGTTCAAAGGAATGTTCCAACCGACCGTCGAAACCGTGAGAAATACGGTGATTATGGAGCACCTGTCCTTCGGCTACGGGCAACCGCTCGGAGAGGTAAATACCATTGTCGAAAAGGGGCAAAAGGTCGGGATTATCGGACCTAACGGCTGCGGGAAATCAACACTCATCCGCACGATTATGAAACTCATCCCGCCGCTTGACGGACACGTAAGGTTTGGACTGCACGCAGAAGTCGGCTACTTCGACCAGACGAAAACGCAGAGTTTTTCACCTTTGACCGTGCTCGAAGACTTCAAAAACGACTTTCCGTCGTATACGGACGGGGAGGCAAGGACGGCACTCGGTGCGTTTTTGTTCTCGGGGGACGACGTTTTCAAGACGGTAGGCGATTTGTCGGGCGGTGAAAAGGTGCGACTCGCTCTTCTCAAAATCTTCAAGCGCAGACCAAACGTCCTCATTCTTGACGAACCGACCAACCATATGGATATTATCGGCAAGGAAACCCTTGAAAAAATGCTCTCGGAATACGAAGGGACTGTCATCACGGTGTCCCATGACAGATATTTCGTGAACAAGGTGTGTTCAAGACTTCTCGTGTTTGAAAAGGACGGACTGAAAGCATACGATTGTGGTTACTCTGAATACGAAAGACTGGTCGCTGAAAAGGATAGCGACTCGGACGACAATAAAAAAGTCGTCGTAAAAAAGGGTAAACCGATTTCGGCTGAGAGAGAAAGAGCGAAACGACAACATAGAATTGAAGTGCTCGAGAGCAAAATGTCCGCAATAGACGAGAAAATCTCCGCACTCAAAAAGACGATGACAGAGGACGCCAACGTTTTCAGCGACTACAAAAAACTCACTGAAATCGAAAACGAGATTTCCGCTCTCGAAAAAGAACAGGAGCCGTTTGCGGAAGAATGGGAACGACTCATCCAAGAAGAATGATTTAGGTTGCGATTTCGGTCGCAAGGGAGGGAATATGAGAACAATAAATATCATAACCGCAGTGTGCCTTGCCTATATGGCGGGACTTGTCGTGGCGTTATTTATTCATGCGATAAGGCTTGACAAACTTGACAGATTTAGATTTTTCAAGAACTTCAAGAAAGGCAATTTTGTTTGGATCTATTTCGTCGCAATTCCCCTGTATATGTTGGGTATGTATTTCAACGGACAACACGGAGTCGGACTTTTCTTGAATGCGGTCAAATCCGCGGTGGAAATCGTCGTCTTGAAATACGAATACGATGCGGTCGTCGTGCTTGCGGAAGCGAATGCGTTTTATATGGGCGTGGTGTATTTGTGTTTCGTGCTTGTGGCAATCAACGCGGGCATGTTCACTTTCGCAATCTTCGGGGAGAAAACGATAAACGCCGTGAGACTAGGATCCATCAGAAACAGCAAACACGTTTACGTGCTTGTCGGCTACAACGACAGAACTAGAATGATCATTGATTCAATCGTCGAGAAAAACAAAAACGCAAAGGGCAAAAAAAACAAGGTTGTGTTGCTCGGATCCGTTGACGGCGACGTCATGGACGAGTTGTTCACGGCGGGCGTTGCGGTCAAGCAGATTGATGAGAACGGCTTGTATGGCACCCTTCAAAAGTTGTGCGGCAAATTTGAAAATAAAATCGTAAACGTGATTTTAAACGCTGAAAACGATACGTTAAACCTTGTGTATTGCGAAGAACTCAGCAAAATCGTTGCGAACACCGATTACAACAGTTGGTCTATCGACAACCCCAAAGGTATAATTGCATACGTGTTCGGGGACGAGCAAAACGAATATGCATTCACACGCCTTGTCGAGAAAACGAACGGTTGCGTGCGCTATGTCAACAAGTATAAGCTCGTCGCTATGGATTTCCTTGACAAGTATCCTTTGACGAAGTTCATGACCGAAGAACATCTTGACTATTCGACCGCAACTATTCGTCCCGACGTTGACGTAAACGTCGTGATGATAGGTTTCGGAAAGACGGGGCAACAACTGTTTTTGACATCCGTCCAGAACAATCAATTTATGACGGTCAAGGACGAAAAAGTCGAACATAAGAAAGTGAACTACTTCGTCTACGACAAGTTGGAATCCGAAAACGATAAGAATCTCAACCATAATTACTACCGTTTCACGAAGGAGTTTAAGAGCAAGTTTTCCGGTGACGGCATTGAGAATAATCGTAGGAGTGAGGAAATCTTTGCAAAACTTGAAGGCAAGGAGTCGAGAGAAAATTATTTGCCTTTACCCGACGATCCCGCAAACGTGTCTTTCAAGAAAATCGACATAAACGACACGAAGTTCTACGAGGAGATAAAGGGAAATCTTGTCCCGAAAGATGAGAAAGCCAAGAAAAATACTGCCGCAGACGATGAGGACGTAAAGGAAAATCCTGCCGAAAAAGAAAAGAAAAAAGCGGTGAACAGCGTTATTATTGCGTTCGGCAACGACCTTGACAATCTCGACCTTGCAGAGAAAATCGCAGTCAAAGTCAAGGAATGGGGACTTGATAATAATACAAAAATCTTCGTCAAAATCCGCAACGACGATTTGTACAACAACGTTCTAAAAGAAGACTATGAGAAAAACGGTGAGTTTATCGTATTCGGCAGTGAGAAAGACACCGTCTACAATGTGGATAAGGTGGTAAATCACGAGATTGACGTGCTCGCTCGTCGTCGTCACGTCTGCTATGAAAGTGAATATGCCAAAGAAGGAAGTACCGCAGAAAAAATCGAAAAGGACGCGATCAATAAGTGGTATGGCGTATACGCTCAATACAAGAGGGAAAGCAACGTGTACGCATGTATGGCTCTGCGCATGAAACTAAATCTCATGGGCTACGACTATGATAAGATTAGTTCGTCGCTTGAAGATAAGACGAAAGAATTTATGGAATTTTATCAGCAGGGCGATGAAATCGTCTATCAACTCGATGAAAAGAAACAAATCAAAAAGTTGCAAGACAAACCGCAAGTCGATTACGGCACCTGTGTTTTCCCCGTGAATACACTCAGAAACAACCTTGCAAAGCAAGAGCATGAGCGTTGGAATGCCTATATGATTTGTTGCGGTTTCATTCCTGCGTCAAGAGCGGAAATCAAGGATTATCTTTTGGAAAACAACAAGGACGAATTTGAAAAGAGTTACAGAAAACACGGCAATCTCACAACTTACGACGGACTTATTGATTTCAAGACTTTGAAGAGCGAAACCGTCAATAAAGGACTCAAAGATTGTGACGTCATCAAGTATGACTATCAAATCATCGATGACGTCGAGTGGCTCTTGAAAAAGAGAGGGTGCAAGATTGTCAAACTGAACAAGTAGCAATGAAAAGCACACCGTGAAATCACGGTGTGCTTTTTCTTCGGATA
>CAZWUI010000005.1:74151-93661 GCA_964637515.1 uncultured Bacteroidaceae bacterium
GCAAAATTAGCCGTTTTCTTTCGGGGAAACTCTCGTTTTGCATTTTGTGCCGAGCATAGCGTCGTCCACGACGATTTTGTCGCAGGAGCATACTCCGCTCGAATTGAATGCGCAAGATGCGGAGCATTGCACTATGCTTTCCACATTTTCGCCGAAAAATTCTTCCCCCGCTTCGACGTCCGCAAAGGATTGTGCAAGCGCACCGCCGTCCCGTTTTATGCGACTCAAACACCGTCCGCCTTCGTTGACTGCGATGATACCCGCAAGACATTTGCATTTTACGTTGTGCTCACAGTTTGAAGTTTTGCAATTTATTTCTTTCATACTTGCCTCCTTTTTTAGTAGTATTTCCGAATTTGCAAAAAATAATCATCACCGCATTTTAAGATTGAAATACGCGTGCGTATGTGTTACAATGTTGAAAAGGAGTTTATTATGAAAGTTATATTGTTACAAGACGTGAAAGGTCAAGGCAAAAAAGGCGATATCATCAACGTCAACGACGGATACGCGCGCAACTGCTTGCTCAAAAAGGGCTTGGCACTCGAAGGCACCGCACAAAATCTCTACGTAGCGGAGCAACGCAAGAAGTCCGCGGAAGCAAAGGCGGCGGCGGAAAAGGCGGAAGCGATGGCTCTTGCCGAAAAACTCAAAAACGTAACCATCGAAGTCAAGGCAAGGGGCGGTGAAAACAACGGCAAAATGTTTGGCAGTGTGACCAACGACGACGTTGCAAAAGCACTCTCCGAGCAGGGCTATGACGTGGACAAGAAGAAAATCGAACTCAAAGAAAACATTCGTGATTTCGGTGATTTTGAAGTCATCGTGCGCGTATATGCAGGAATTGCGCAAACCCTCAAAATCCGAGTGGTCAGAGCATGAGTGAATTCGTAACCTTCCTGACGGGAGATTATAAAATTCTGCAAGACGACGACAAATATTTGTTTTCGGCGGATTCCGTTTTGCTTGCGAATTTGTCATCAGTCGGCGCAAACGATTGCGTTATCGACTTGGGCACCGGGAGCGGTGTGCTTGCGACCTTGCTTGCGGTCAAGAAAAACGCAAAAAGAATAGTGGGCGTGGAACTTGACGGCGGAGTTTGCGACATGGCAAGGCGGAGCGTGAAAATGAACCGCTTGGAAAACAAAATCGAAATTTTGCAAGGGGACGTCAGAGAAATCTCCGCAGTCGTGAAAAGCGGGGAATTTGACAAGGCTATCTGCAATCCGCCTTATTATTTCTCGTCGGACGGCACGGATAACGTCGGGGTGAGAGCGAAAGCAAGAAAGGAATGCGAGGCAACTCTCGACGATTTCATATCCGCATCCGCATATGCACTCAAAAACGGCGGAGATTTGTTCGTGTCCTACAAGTTTGATAGGTTATGCGATTTGTTCGTATCATTGCGCACTCACGGACTCGAACCCAAAAAAATCGTGCTCGTCTATCCAAAACTCTCAAAAGGCGTTGATACCGTGTTGGTGTCCGCAAGAAAGGGGGGTAAGACGGGACTCGTCCCCGAAACTCTCGTCGTAATGGACGAGGAGGGAAGATACACTCCCGAAGTCAGAAAACTCTACGACTGATATGGCAAAATTATATATTGTAGGCACGCCGATAGGCAATCTCGGCGACATAACCCTTCGCGCTCTCGAAACTTTGAAGAGTGTGGATATAATCGCGTGTGAAGATACGCGCCATTCTCTTGCGCTTTTGAATCGCTACGAAGTGAAGGCGAAACTCGTCGCATATCACAAATTCAACGAGGCGGAGTGCGGTCCGAAATTGATTCAGGAAATCAAGGACGGCAAAAACGTTGCGCTTATCACGGATGCGGGTATGCCCTGCGTGTCCGATCCCGGTGCAATTCTCGTCGCAAAGTGCAGGGAAGAAGGGGTGGAAGTGGAGTCTGTTCCCGGTCCTACCGCAGTCGCAACTGCAGTCGCTTTGAGCGGAATAAAGAGTAGCGGTTTTATCTTTCTCGGATTTCTTCCCGACAAGGCGAAGGATAGAAAATCCACTCTCGACAAAGTGAAGAACACGGGGCTTCCCCTTGTTATCTACGTCGCTCCGCACGACCTCAAAAAGACCGCATCCGCACTCAACGAATATCTTGGAGATAGGCGGGTGTACGTCGTGAGAGAAATCACGAAGTTGCACGAAAGCGTAACCGTCACTTCCCTTGCCTCGTTTGAATGCGAAGAGAGAGGAGAAATCGTGATGATAGTTGATGCGGGTGAGGACAAAAACGATTATCTCGACATGACAATTGAAGAGCATTTGAAAGAGTATCTTGCCCTTGGTATGGACAAAAAAGAAGCGGTGAAAAAGGTCGCTTCAGAAAGGGGAGAACAAAAAAACGTCGTCTATCAAATTGCGCTCACGATAGATTAAATCAATAAACAATAGTGAAAAAAGCACGCCGATTCGGCGTGCTTTTTGATTGAAGATTTTACCAGCCGTAATCAGGGCTTCCGCGGTCGATTTTGATATACTTGTCAAGACCGGGATATATGTATTTCTCGCTTTTGAATGACTCTGCGCTGATTGGCGTGCAATGTTTCAAACCGCCGCCGAAATTCGTGTACGAACCTTGCTCTGCGCAAACGTAACTGCGAATATACTGCGCGGTGATGACGGGTTTATACAGACGTTTGATAAAGATTTCGCCCGGCTTGATAAGGTCGAGACTGCTGACCGGGATAAGCGGGACTTCTTTTATCGAATTGATGGTAGGATTGAGCTTCGATTCAAGGGACGGCACGTTGCGACGACCGCATTCTGCCGAGAAAATTTCCTTCGTCTGTCTGTTTTGTGCGCCCAAGAATATTTGCGAGTTGCAGTTGTCGCGGATGATGACCGAGCGAGTATTGCCGTAGACCGCTTCGATTTGCATATACGATTGAACGGACAGGTGGAACCAAATATTACGAGATCTCGACGTTGAAATTTTGTTTTCAAAGTCCTTGATTTCGGGGATATTGCCAAATTCGTCGAGCAAGAAGTGAAGGGTGCGAGTAGACGTGCCTTTTTCCGCTCTTTCGAGCATTTGTCTATACACCCAGTCGATGAAAAGTCCTGCAACTTGGAAATCGCTCTTTTCGTAGTCGCGAGTGATAAGGAAGATAGCAAAAGGCTTTTTCTCACTGTTTTCAAGGTTGACCGTATTGTTCACCGTCAGCGCGAAGATATGACCGCAGAACCAGTCGAGCATGCTCGTGTCGAATATGCCGCAATAACTGCGCATAGTGTTCTCGGCGTTTGAAAGACAGGTCGCCATAAGTCCGCGGGTAGTAGCGGATTTGTTTTTGGTGAGCGGATGATCCCCGAGAGTCATTTTACATGCGAGTATTGGGGTTTTCACGGCAAGATAAAACTTGTGCAAGGTCGCTAAATTCATCCTGTCGCGAGTAAGCTTGAGTTTATCGGGCGTTTCGAGTGATTCTTCGAGAAGGCAGTAGATAAGTCCTTTCAATAATTCTTGTGCACCCTGTTCCCAAGTCATATCGTGTTTGCTTTTGGGGATGATCATCATATGCGCAAACTGATTGACAAGATCCGATACGTACGTGGTTATGTAGTCGCGCTCGAACGTCAAATATTGGTCGAGATATTCGCCGTTGGGGAATGCTATTCCCCTGTATTCGAGATAGCCGTCCGTTGAATATTCCGAACGCTTGGCGAAAAGTTCGAGATTTTTTTTGACTTTGCCCGTGCGCATGACGACGTTAGTGCCTACGTCGTTCAAGGACATTTGCAAGTCGTAGATTTCGAGAAGGGGATTCCACTTGTCGGAGCGGAGCAAGTCTTTGAAGTTGATGACGAAAGTGTCGTAGCCGTTGTCTTTCAAGTGTTGACCGTTTCTGTCGAAAAGTTCCCCTTTCGGATCGGTGATGAAAAGATTTGGTTTGTTCTTTTGCGAAGATATTGCGCGTAACTGCGGTTCGACGCACCCCGTCGTTTTACCACTGCCCGTAGTGCCTATATAGAGTTCGTGGGTATTGGGAAGATAGTAGTAGCGGAGTTCGCATTTCGCTCTGTCTTCGGGGGAGAGATTTTCGACGTCGTTCATCGAATAGGTCTTGCCGTCGGGACCGATGAAGTCGCTTGCGATAGGGTAGCCGTCGATAACGGTGTGCGGAAGATCCTTATATAGCACGGTGACCAGGCCGTCCTTTTCGGGAGTCAGGTCGGTGTAGTTGATACGTTGCGAGTTTTCGAGATAATTCTCTATATATTTCTCGCGAATTTTGTCGGTTGCTGAACCTCTTTCCATCTTTGTTTCTCCTTAAAATCCTAATTGATTGGTGGGTTTGGCGGAGGAATTGGTGATCTCCTTCCATTCGAAACGGGCGTAGTTGTTGATGTGATACATGATCGTGTAGTAGTCGAGCCCCGGCGAAGTGATCGCTTCGACGAACGAGAAATCTATGTTGTAGATTTTGTTTGCGTAGATGACGTCCTGTTTGATCGAAGAAATGTACACGTAATAAATGCGCGCCATTTCCGAGTATTTTTCCGCCGCTTCTGTAGGTAGGACGGTGTAACCCGATCTCAAATACTTCTCGAAAAGTTCCGCAATCTCGTAGAAAAGTTTGGACTTCTTTTCTTCACCGATGAGAGAGTAGGCGTAGCCGAGATAGTATGCGGACGGAATATCCCCCCAACATACGCATTGATAAAGGCGCATAATGCCCTCTTTTTCGTCCTTGTTGCAACCAATTCCCAAAACGCGCAACAAACCGATTTGACGGGTGCAAATGACGTCCCCCGACGCACTTGCAATGTTGATCTTCGAAAAGCGCACGTCCGCTTGATAGGTTTTGTAGTGTGTGTAGTCAAACCAACCCTTATTGACGTCGCCGACAGCGTTTTCGGACATAAATTGCAACTTTGTGAGAACGTCCCCTTTTATGTCGAAAAGCACGTCGCTATCCGCATATTCGTCCCCGAATTGTCTGTTTCCGTATACGGCAAGTTGGTCGGTCGCTAAACCGAGAGCGGTCAGGTCGTTGAGAATAAAATCGGTGTATTCGGTTATGGTGTTTTCGTCAAGACGATACGCCTTTCCAATGAAGTCGATAATCCTCGTCGAGTCGTCGATAAAGCTTGTGCAAGGTGCGTTTGACATGATAGTCGTCGATAGCACCATGTTGTAAAATGCTTCGTAATGTTTGAAAAACAATTTCATGTGTTTCATCTCCTGTAATACTTCACTTAAATGATAACTTTTTTTCGGTGTATTGTCAATAGTAATAGCGCTTCAGTATTGACTATAATGCGCGCGTGTGGTATATTTTTTCGTAGGAGATGGCACCGATTGCCGATTATCATTGCAAAAGAATACCCGGTGTCAGAAAGGATTATGAAAACGGATGAAGATGCCAAAAAAATGATTATCCCCTTTGACGTACTTGATAAACTCATAAATCGGGACACTATGACCTTTGACGAGATTAGGTGGAGTTTCGATAGCGTAATTGACGCATACGAATGTATGAAATACCTTGTGTCGAAAGGCTATATCTCTGAAAAAGGGAAGGGCGTTTTTGAAATTCACCTGTCCCCCGACGACGTGAATGACGTCTATCTCGAAGTGGCGAATTGCAAAACACCGTTCACGACCGACGAATTTGCAGAAATAGCAACCGAAGCGCCCATGGAAGTCTTGATAATTCTCGGCGTACTTTTGAGAAAGCCGGGCGCAACCTACGAGGAAATCTACAACGAAGTACACGAAGCGGTGCGATATGACCTGCTCGACTATCTCGTGAAGATTGGTTTCGTCAATTGGTTCGACGGGAAATATTTTATCGCCATGACCGAAGAAGACGTGAATAGGTTCAAAAAGCTCTTGACTCGCAGTGTTGCCGTTCGCGGTAATGCGAATCAGAGAATGCTGAAATTTCTCCATAGTCCGTGGGAAGTCGCTCAGAGATACGACGAAAACGAAGAAGAACTTGACGAAGACGCTAAATTCGTCAACAAAATGGTCGAAGAAATGCACGCGCACGACTATGATGACGACGAAGAGAGCGAAGAAAAGGAAGAGTTTCACTGTTTATCCGACGACTACGCAGAAGACGAAAACGATAACGATGAGTCGGGTAACTTCGGCATGGACGACGAAGAAGAATACTACGACGATGACGACGACGATGACGACGACGATGACGACGATAATTGGGTGCCTGTAAGACTGAGCGAAGAAGAAATCCGCAACATAAAGGCATGCAGTGAAAGATTTGGAATGGACCCCGCCACTCCCGATGAGGTCGGATTCGACCTTGACGAATTTGACAAGCATGAATTCGATGTTTCGGTGAACAGCAACGGAGTGGAAATTTGCGTGCGCATTCGCCCCACCTTTAGCCCTAACGAACTTGTTGAAGAGTGTTTCAAACACGTGTCGACAAAGAAAGGATTGCAGTTTGTCGGCCTTGACGGTTATGACAAAAAAGACTACGAGCATTTGAGAGATTGGGTGGGCGTAGGGGGTGAAATCGAATCCATCGGACTCGTCACGGACGGGAAAAAGTATATGTTGCCGCCTTTCGATCCGTATTTCAGGGACGTGTCCATCAGAAAAGTGTACGAGTTGATTAAAGCGGGCGAACCGCTTGTCCTTGAAGTAAAATTCAACACCGACGCGCTTAAATTTCACGTTAGACGTCATCGCAATATAACGGCCAAGTTTATGAATATGCACGGCAAATGTCTCACAGTCAAGGACAATAATATTGACATGCGCCCGATTGAGCTCCTGAAAGGCGCAAAGTACTGCGCAGATAGAAGAGATCTCATCGACTTTTTCGGGCCCAACTACGAAGAAAAGATGCGCGATTTGAGAATAAATGGTGAATACATTATCTATCTTGTCTGCGAAAAAAGGTTAATAGAACTTGATCACACGGAACCGATCTACTGTTCTTTGACCGAAGAAGAAATCGAATACATTATGAAAACGCGCGAAATGATAGTAAGCATTTTCTTTAAATAGGATTCAAAATGGGAGAATATAGGGAACTGCTTTTTGATTACGTCAACGACTTTCAAGTGCGAGAATACGACGATTTTGCAGTCGTCGCAATACCCGTCTTTTTCGGCGGTCACGACGAGAGTATCGCAATAAGGATTGAAAAAATCCACTGCGGTTATACGTTCAGCGACTGCCACTCTGTAAACGACTACTGGGAGTTTTTGGACATTGACGTCGAAAAATACGCGGACAAAATCAACCGCGTATTAGATGTTTTCGGCATTTCGTTCGACGAAGATAAGTGTTTGATTTCGACCATTCAAAGCGAGAGTCGAAGCGTGTTAAAAAACTATTTCGGCTACTTCTTGCAAGCGGTTTTCATTCTTGGAAACGTCGAAAATCTATATAAGGGAATATAGAGGAGATATAGTATGGAATACGCGACACTATCAAACGGCGTCAAAATGCCAATGCTTGGATACGGTGTGTATCAGGTGTCAAAAGACGAGTGCGAAAGGTGCGTGCTCGACGCGCTCGAAGTCGGCTATCGTCATATCGACAACGCACAAAGTTATTTCAACGAAGAAGAAGTGGGAAACGCCATCGCAAAATCGGGCGTGAAACGTGAAGATATTTTCCTGACGACGAAAGTTTGGGTGGAACATTACGGCTATGAAGAAACCAAAAAATCCATAGCGGTATCCCTTGAAAAACTCAAAACGGATTATATTGACTTGGTGCTTTTGCACCAACCGTTTGCGGATGTCTACGGTGCTTGGCGCGCTCTTGAAGAACTCTATGAAAAGAGTGTGATAAAGGCGATCGGCGTGAGCAATTTCTATCCCGACAGACTTGTCGATATATGCAGTTTTGCACGTATCAAACCCATGGTCAATCAGGTGGAAACGCACCCCCACGACCAACAAAACGAAGCACATAAGTGGATGGAAAAATACGGAGTGCAACACGAAGCGTGGGCGCCTTTCGGCGAGGGCAGAAACGGTTTGTTCGAGGACGAAACTCTTTCTGCTATCGGTGCAAAATACGGCAAAACGACCGCACAAGTTATGCTGCGTTGGGCGTTGCAAAGGGGGATAGTTGTCATTCCGAAGTCCGTCCATAAGGACAGAATGGAGCAGAATTTCAACGTTTTCGACTTTGCTCTGACTGACGAAGATATGGTGAAAATCGCAACGCTTGACAAGGCACAAAGCTCGTTCTTTGCACACACCGATCCCAATATGGTGGAGTGGTTTGCAAGAATGGTTGAGGAGAGAAAACACAACTCCGATCACAAAAAAGAAAAGAAAAATTGGTGACGTTAATCGCTGTGAAAAATCGGCGGTAATGCACAAAACGAATGTTTAGAGGTGTGAAAATGAGCAAAAAAGTATTGATTTTGTCAGGAAGTCCCAGAAAGGGCGGTAACTCGGATATACTCTGCGACGAGTTTGCAAAGGGTGCAATCGACGCAGGCAACGAAGTTGAAAAGATAAGAGTCGCAGAGAAAAAAGTCGGCTATTGCAGAGCGTGTTATTATTGTCGCGACCACGAAGGCGATTGCGCAATCAAAGACGATATGGCGGGCATTTTGCAAAAGATGATTGACGCGGACGTTTTGGTGCTTGCAAGCCCCGTCTACTTCTATTCCATTGACGCACAACTGAAAGCGGTCATCGACAGGACCGTCGCAAGATGGCTCGAAGTTCACGACAAAGAGTTTTATTATATCGCGACTTGTGCGGACGAAGAAAACGCATCCGTTGAGACTACGTTTGCTTGTTTCAGAGGATATGCGGATTGCGTGGAAGGTGCGGTTGAAAAGGGTTTGATTTACGGCACGGGTGCATACGAAAAGGGTGAAATACTCTCGTCCCCCACGATGAAAGAAGCATACGAAATGGGACTCAACGTCTGAAAAAAACAAAATGAAAAACACGCCCGAAACGGCGTGTTTTTTATTGTCAAATTCTATCCTAAACGCAGGTCTTTCCCGGGGATACGCTTGTAGAGAGAATGCTCGAAATCCGTAAGACGAGAGAATATCCGCTCACCATATCTTGTCATCAACGCGCTTTCGTCAAGGTTGGTGGTGACGACGGTCGTGCGTTTTTCGCGAAGTCGCTCGTCCAAGGTCAGTTGAAGATATTCAATCGTGACGTTTTTATAGATAGGCTCGGTGCCAAGGTCGTCGATGACGAGCATATCTGCCGTCAAAATATCGTCGAGAAGTGCGGTGCGTTTTTCAAGGGGTGCAAGGTGTGCTTCGAGCATTTTTGCATTATATTCGTAGGCGGAAAGCACGAGTGCACTTCTGCCTTTTTCAAGGACGGTTTTCCTTGCCATTGCGGACGCCAAACAACTCTTGCCCGTGCCTGTTGCACCCGTGAATACGAGTACGTGTTTGTTGACGCTCGGATAGCGGTCGACGTAAAGGGACATGAGAGAGTAAAGTTTGTTGAGAGCGTCTTTTTGTCTTTCGTCCGCTTTTTCGGGATAGTTGTCCTGAAAAGAGAAGGGGGCACGTTTTTCGATTTCGCACGCACGCGCGAGCGTATCCAAATAAATACTCTTCACGCAGTCGCAAAGTGCGCCGTCTGCGTAACCCGAGTCGTTGCATTTTTCGCAAATCACGCCCACGGTGAAATCCCTTTCCTTGAAACCGTATTTTGCAAGTGCGGTTTCGTAGACCGCTTTTTTCTCGTTCGCTTCGTCAAGAGATTTTCCGCTTTTGAGTGCGCCGAATTTTGCGACGGTGTATTCCGCCTGTGCATCCGAAATTTCGGGAATAGCAAAGGCACGCGCACGTAGCGACGAGCAACGGTTGCGTTCTTTTTCGATTTGTTCCGCTTTGATTGCGAATGCTTTTTTGAGTGCGTCCTGCGTTATCATATGTCAATATCGTCGAATTGGTCTATTCCACTGAACAAAGTGTGAAGTTCGTCCTCGGAGTAGTTGCGTTCGGTGTATTCGGGTTTCTTGCTTGCGGTAGGGGCGGGGAGTGCTTTCGCTTTGTCAAGAGTGTTGATGCCCGACGACTTCCATCCCGACAAAACTTGATTGATATAGGTGACGGGGTAGGGTTTGCCGCATGCGAGTTCGCACGCGTATTCTATCATATCGTCGCCAAAACCCCAAAGCGTCGTCCAAGTGCGGTAGTATTCCCTGTCCTTTGCGGACACGTTTCTGCTCGTGCCTGCCTTTTCGAGAATTGCTCTGATTTTGCTATCCTGTGCGATACCCGCCGAGATAAATTCGTCGATACTCTCCGCGGATACGTAGCCTTGTTGATAGAATTTGTTGATGACGTTGTTCAGTCCGTCAAGGGTGCGGATTCCGCTCACGAAACAGTAGTGCGCGATTTTGAGAAGAGCGTCGTCGGTGAAACCTTTGCCCGTCCAAGGGATAGTGTAGGTTTCGAGCACGTGGTCGAGAGATTCGTAATATAATCCCATAGTCTTGTTGATTTCGATAGCAAGATTGACGAGTTTTTCTCTGCGTGCGTTTGCATCTTCCATTTCCTCTGACGTGAACACGTTCATGCGGTAATATTCGTCGAGTTTTTGATCGAGACGTTTGAAAGTTTTGCTACCCTTAAGAAGTTTGGCGGCGGTGAGAATCGCACTTTGCTCGAATCCCCAACTGCGTTGCCACTTGAGAAGTGCTTGTTTGTCTTCGATATCCGCTCCGCCCTTTCTGCCGAGTGCAACGAGGACTTCGCGCATATCTTCGTTTTGCGCTTCGTATTCGGTGAGTTTTTTCTCGACGTCCGCGACCGTTTTCACTCCGTCCGCAAGCCAACTGCGCGCGACCGTGAAAATATAAGGATAGCGCACGTTTTGACCTTTCGCATTGATTGAGTATTGCACGATCATCAAAAGCACTTCGGTGTCAATCTTCGTGGATTCGATGAAAGAATAATATTCGTTGTACTCGTTGGGGGTGATGAGTCGCTCGGGGAACAGGGATTGCAACACGGAATTGAAGTCCGTCCACTTGTCTGCCTTGTATTTTTTCGGGGGTTGCAGACCGCGTTTCAAGGAAAGGTATTTGACTTCGATAGGTTGGCGCGAAAGGATTTTTACTAGTCCTAAATCTTCAAATTCGCCGTATATGGACAGGAGTTCTTCTTCGGTCACGTCAAGGACAGCCCCAAGTGTTTCGACGTCGTTCTGCTCGTTGGACGTGCAGAGATACAAACCGTAAAGGTATACCTTGATTTGTTTTTCGTCAAGGTACGGCAAATGCTCGTTGATAAACAAGTTGTCAACGAGAGTGAAGGTTTCCATCAAAAAATCGCTTGAAAACTTTGCGAATCCCACTATTCACCTCAATTTTTCGTGTGCATAGAGATTAACACATTTTCTTTGAAAATGGAACAAACAATTTTCGATTTTTTTCATTTTACTACATATGGTGCGCGGGGGATGATTTCAACCGATTTTCCAAAACTTGCGATTTGCGTTTGACTTGCGGGCGCGAGAGTGATAATATCTCACTAGATGGTAGCGGATAAACCCATCAATAAAAAAAACCGAGGTAATCTCTTGAAAAAGTCTTTGAAGTTCATCACACGTTCAGCCCTTATCGGCGCATTGTATTTCGTCTTGTCCACGGTCGTATCGCCTATCGCATTCGGTCCTTTACAGTTCAGACTGTCCGAAGCGCTCGTTTTGCTCGTCGTGTTTTTCCCCGAAGGGATTCCCGGACTGACGGTAGGTTGCGTGCTTGCGAATTTTGCATTCTCGCCCTATGGCATATACGATATGATTTTTGGGGGAGTTGCTACTCTTCTCGGCGCGGTCGGGACTTATTTGTTCAGAAAAAACATTCCGCTATCCGCTTTGCCCCCGATAATCTTCAACGCATTGCTCGTGCCTGTCGTGTGGGTGATAGACGGAAGCGATACGATATACATCATATCCGCCCTTGAAATCCTTGCCTCCGAAACGTTGACGGTGGGCGTCATCGGCATACCGCTTTGCTATGCTCTCCGCCGTGCTTTCATAAGAACGAGAATAATAGACGGACGGGAAGAAATCCTATATCGTCGCATACTTCCCGACGAGAGAGATGAAAAAGACGAATAAATCTCTTTTCAATTTTCCGCCGTCGTGGTAATATTATAGAAAAAGAAAAGGAGTGACTTATGCACGAATTTAAGAATATGGATTTTATGAACAGTTCGTTCAACACGGGCGCGTTCGTGATTGCAAAGGACAACCCCATGGTTGCAAGTTGGGGTTTCGTCGGCGTCATGTGGGGTAAGAAAGTTTTTGTTGCACCCATAAGAGATAGCAGATACACAAAACAACTTCTCGACGAAAGCGGTGAGTTTACCGTGAGTGTGCCGGCGGCAGGCACTTTCAAATCCGAACTCTCTTTCTGCGGTACGAAGAGCGGTCGCGACTTCGACAAGTGGGCGGAAACGGGAATGGAAAAACAATCCGCAAAATCCGTCGATACGGTCGTCGTCAAAGGTTGCGAAAGATATTTTGAATGCAAGGTCGTTGGCGTTTTGCCCATGGGCGATATGGATACGAGCCTTGTCGAAAGGTGGTATCCGACGAGTGAAAAATTCCCCGTAGGCGACAAACACAACTTCTACTTCGGTGAAATCATAGAGGAATATTGATGAAGATTTGGGGCAAACTGATGAGGGGAGATAGGATGATTAAGGACGTGCTGTATGAAAGCGCGCTCGTGGTTTCTCCTGTGAATTTCAAACGCGACTTGCAAGAAATATGTTACAAGCTCGACACGTCGACACCGGTCGTGTTACCCACTCACTACAAGCACTTCCAACGTTTCAATCGCATCAAATTTTTGCCCAGAGATTTTGTTGAAGAAGTGGATTTCACAAGCCTTGTACTTGAACTCGTGATTGAGAAGAAATAGCGCAAACCGACTTTTACAACGCTGAAAACGAATAATAAACCTCTTGTTTTGCAAACTAAACGAAACAGGAGGTTTTTATGTCTAACGGAATTGTAAGACGAATCGACGAACTCGGACGTATCGTCATACCAAAAGAAATGCGTCGTACCATGCGTTTGAGAGTAGGTGACGAAATGGAAATCGTAGGGGACGGAGAAAAGCTTGTCATCAAAAAATACGGTGCGTTTGAAAACTTGAAAACCGCATCGGGCGGTGTGGTTGAAATGGTTGCGGAGTATATCGGCGGTGCGTGCGCTTTCGTTGTTGACCGCGATAAAGTCGTGGCTTTTTCTCGAAACGTAAAAAGCGTGCGACTAGGCGCGGAGATTTCCGACTTCCTTTCAAAAATCGTGGGGAGCAGAAGTGCGGTCGTGCTCGACACAAAAGAAAGTCTTTTTGCGGGCGTGCCTTTCGACGGGGTTGTCGTCGTAGAGCCTATCTTGGTCAGAGGCGATTTGGTCGGGGCGGTCGTCGTGACTTCCCCTTTGGCTCTCAATGAAAACGAACTCGGTTACGTGCGTTTTTCGTCTGCCATTCTCACGGCGGTGATTTCGGATTGATGAAGAAAAACAAGCCTCGTCTTGTCGGCGGCGCTATGGTGCTTGCCGTCGGTAGCGTTGTCGCAAAAATAATCGGTGCGGTTTACCGCGTCCCGCTCACTAACGTGTTAGGTGCAGAGGGCATGGGAATGTATCAACTCGTATTTCCGGTCTTTGCGCTTTTTATGGTTTTGTCAAGCGCTGGTATACCCACCGCGCTTTCTCGTATAGTTGCGGAAAAGCGCGCGCTAAGTCTCGACACGAAAAAATATCTGGTTTTGTCAATATCGGCATTGTCGGTGTTGTCCTTGATTTTCGCGGTGGCGGTGTTTTTCTCTGCGGACATGTTATCTGCTTGGCAGGGTAACGGTGAAGTTGCGGACGGATATAGGTTGATTGCGCCAAGCATTTTCTTCGTTGGAATAATTTCGGGTTTTCGGGGGTGGTTTCAAGGGGAAATGTATATGATCCCCACCGCATTGTCAAACGTCATCGAACAAACCGTGAAACTCGGCGTCGGACTCGGACTTGCGATATACCTTTCAAAATACGGCGTAATTTATGCCGTTTGCGGGGCGATTGCGGGGGTTACCGCCTCGGAGTTTATCACGCTCGTTTATATGGCGGCAACCTATTTTGTCAGAGAGAGAAAAGGGGTGCGCGAAAACCTGAAAATCACCAAGGACGAAAGAAAAGAAATGCTGCGCATTGCATTGCCTATCGCATTGGTTGCGGTGTTGTTGCCGTTGTCGAATTTCTTCGACAGTATGATAATCGTCAACGTATTGAAACGGAAAGGTGTTGACACCGCAGTCGCTACTGCAAGATACGGTTTGATGTCGGGACCGATAAATTCTCTAGTCAATTTGCCTGTTGTTACGATAATGTCTCTTGCGGTTGCAATCGTGCCGTCTGTGTCCGTGTCGAGAGTGAATAGGGACGTGCCCGCTATCATGACGAAGAGCGCATTGTCGTTGAAACTTGCATATGGAATAGGGGTGCCGTCCGCAGTTTTTATGACGATTTTTTCGGGCGAAATCATAGGAGTGTTGTATCCCGCACTAAGCTTGGAGCAGCTTGCAATCGCAAAAAATTTGCTCGTCATATGTTCGTCAAACGTGGTGTTTTTGTCCGCAATGCAAATCTACGTTTCGCTGCTACAAGCACTTGACAGAACAAAAACGGTGGTTTTAAGTATCGTTTGTGCGATTATTGTCAAAGTCGTTTCAACCGTCTTGCTCGTTGGAACAATCGGCATAAACGGCGGTGCGGTCGCATCCGTCTTGTTCGGAGCAACGGCGCTTTTTTGCTGCAAGCTGTCCTTTTCAAAACTCACGTCCTTGCGCCTTGAAGACAAGGTTGGACGTATTCTCATCGCAGGGGGAATAGGCGGTGCGATAAGTTTGATTCCGCACTTCCTGATTGTGAATGATATTGTTGCCTTAATAGTCGGTTTTGTGCTAAACTATATTATATACTTCTCGTTGGTCCTTCTTTTCGGAGTCATAGACGGCGACGAGTTGAAGTCCTTGCCCTTCGGCAAGACAATCGGGAAGTTGTACAAATCTTTGAGATTTTGGGAGTGCGACGATGGATAAGGTTTTCAAGTCGGGAAGGTCCTTTCAGTTTTATACGGCGGATGATTTTATCTTGCCGTTTTCTCGTCCTAACAAACGGATAGATTGTTTCGTGGATTGCGACGGGGCGGACTCATCTCTCGTCAAGAGAAAAATCATCGACGTCTACGGCGCGGATATAGTCGTCAAACGCATACTCGGCGACGACAAAGCGGTTGAGTGCAGGGCGGTCGACCTTGACGATTTCGACGGAGTGCTTATACCCGCGGAAAGAAACGTCGTAAATCGCAAGAGATTTGATTTCAGCGACCTTGAAGAAATCATGAAAAGACTGCGCGCGGACGACGGTTGTGAATGGGATAAGGCGCAAACTTGCGAAAGTATTCGTGCAAATATCGTCGAAGAGGCGTACGAACTTATCGAGGGCATTGACCAAAACGACAGAGACAAAATTTTGGAAGAGGCGGGGGACTTGACCTTGCAATCCGCTTTCGTCGCCGAAATGTGCGAAGAAGACGGACGATTCGATTGGACGGATATGCTCACCGCACTTTGTCGAAAACTTCTCGACCGTCACACGCATATATTCGGCTCCGACCACGCAACGAATGCGGAAGAAGCACTTGCGTTTTGGACGGAAGCAAAAAAGAAAGAAAAAAAGTATGAGAGCAATGCAGACGCGATGGATAGAGTCCCCGTCAATTTTCCCGCACTACTATATTCCGAAAAAATCCAAAAAATCGCAAGAAAATGCGGTTTCAATTGGGATAGCGTGGACGGCGCAGTCGCGAAAGTGAATGAAGAATTGAGCGAACTTTTGTCGGCTACGACCGAAGAAAACAGGGTTGAAGAGGCGGGCGATTTGCTCTTTGCCGTGGTTGCCGTTTTGCGCTTTTTCAAGATAGACCCCGAAGTCGCTCTTCACGATGCAAACAGAAAATTCCGCACGAGATTTGCCGAAGTCGAAAGGCTCGCAACAAAGGACGGAAAAGAGATAAAAGACTATTCGCTTCCCGAACTCGTTGAGTTTTGGAATCAAGCAAAAAAGTCGGAAAACTAACCGAAAAGGTGGTTTAATGTTACATATTGGTGATATAAAACTCAAATCAGACTTGATCTTTGCACCGATCGCAGGTTTCTCGGACGTCGGCGCAAGGGTTTTGTGCGCCCGCTACGGAGCAGGTCTAGTCTACACCGAAATGGTCAGTGCAAAGGGACTTTGCTACGGCAATAAAGGCACCGAAGATCTGCTTTATACCACTTCATTCGACACCCCGATAGCAGTGCAGATTTTCGGGCATGAGCCTGAATTTATGTACCGCGCGGCAAAGGACGAACGTCTTGCAAAATTCGATATTGTCGATATAAACATGGGTTGCCCCGTCAAAAAAATCGTGGGCAACGGCGACGGTAGTGCGCTCATGGAAAATCCCGCACTCATCACCGAAGTCGTGCAGGCGGTTAAGGAAGGCTCAGGTAAACCCGTAACCGTAAAAATACGCGCGGGCGTGAGAGAAGGGGAAGTGCTTGCGGTCGATTGTGCGATTGCCGCAGAGAAGGGCGGTGCGGATATGATTGCCGTGCATCCCAGATTTCGCGAGCAGTTTTATTCGGGGAAAGCGGACCACGCCATAACCGCGGAAGTCAAAAAAACGGTCGGCATACCCGTCGTCGCAAACGGGGATATTGTGGACAAATCTTCCCTTGACGAAGTCAGAAAAATCAGCGGTGCGGACGGCTTTATGATTGCAAGAGGCGCCCTCGGCAGACCGTGGATTTTTGCGGAATTGAGCGGCAATGACTACGATTTCGACGCGAGAAAAGCGGTCGCGGAGCATATCCGACTTCTGCGCGATCATCTTCCCGACAAGGTCGTCGCAAACGTCATGAAGTTGCAACTTTGCCACTATGCCAAAAACACAGGCAATGCAAAAGCGGTGCGTACCGCAATTTCAACCGTCAAGAGTGCGGAAGACTTGTTTGCACTCGTAGACGAATATTTCAAGTGAGGCGGATATGTTCAACGTTGTTTTGGTAGAACCCGAAATCCCGCAAAATACAGGCAATATTGCGCGCACCTGCGCCGCTACGGGATCGAAATTGCACCTTGTCAAACCCTTGGGTTTCTCAATCGACGACAAGTCTTTGAAAAGAGCGGGACTCGATTATTGGCACCTTCTCGACGTCACCGTCTATGAAAACCTTGCCGACTTTCTCGAAAAGAATAAGGGCGGCAAAATGTGGTTTTTGACGACCAAAGGCGCGAAAAGATACGATAAGGCGGAGTTTAAGGACGGCGATTATCTCGTTTTCGGCAAGGAGACGAAAGGACTTCCCGAAGAACTTTTGCACGATAACTACGACAGTGCAGTTCGCATTCCGATGATTGCGGATGCAAGAAGTCTAAATCTCAGCAATTCAGTCGCAATCGTCGTCTACGAGGCGATCAGACAAAACGACTGCGCAGACCTTCTCGAACAAGGTCATCTCACGAAATTCTAACCGATAGCAAATAATAGGGTGAATGATTATGGATAAAGCAAAAAACGTTTTAAGATATTACGTGCTATGCAACAAGTTGAAGAATATCGTCAGGACGGGTTGGCTCAATTTCAAACTCAATACCGATAGACTCGAAAGCGTTGCCGAACACGTTTACAGCACGCAAATGCTCGCAATCGCAATGAATAGCGAATACGGCTACGAAGTTGATTTGGAAAAAGTCTTGAAAATGCTCGCCGTCCACGAAACCGAAGAGATTTTGATCGGTGATCTCACTATGTTTGAAATATCCAAAACCGAAAAGGAAATCATCGGGCACGACGCCGTGAAAAAAATCTTCGACGGATTGATCGACGGTGACGAGTATGAAAAACTCATCGTGGAATTTGACGACAAAAAAACCGACGAGGCAAAATTTGCGTACTTTTGCGACAAACTCGAAGCGGATTTACAAGCAAGAATTTACGACTTGAAAGGCACTGCATCGCCAGAAACGATGAAAGAAGGGAGCAAGTATTTCGCAAAATTCGACGATGACACCCTTGCAAACGGCGATTTGACTTGGGGACAACTATGGATCAAGTCCGGTCAGGTCAGATACGACTACGACCAAAATTTCTACGCCGTCTCGGAGTGCGCAGAGCAAGAAAACATTTTGAACCTAATCAATGACTAAATCAAAAAACGATCAGAAAACTGCGGAAACAAAATAAACTATAAATGAAAAATCGGCTCGAATGAGTCGATTTTTTTGGTTTAGCGGAGAGACGTTTGGCTGACGAGGTTGCCGTCTTGGTTTATTTCAAGGGTAGTACCACCCATATAGTCGTGGACGACGTAGTTTTCGGCGGCGGTGTCTACTGCGAACGTGGCGTCCGTCACCCATACGCCCGGGTATTTGCCGTACTGCTTGTAGATGCTCTCGTCGTAGACGTCAGTCGTGTATCTCAATATCTCGACAAGGTCGTCTATTTTTGCGGTTGAGGGGTTGAGTTTCGCAATCAATTCGTTCGCTTTTTTGTATCTGAATTTGGAATCCGCAGTCGCAGTCGAGCTGTCGCCTTTCTTGGTGTGGAAGTGGTTTGACCTTGCGTATCTGTCCGTTATCTCGGTGATATACACGTCTTTCACGTCCTTTTCGACGTTCACGATGCGGTTCGTTTTCAGTTCGAGCATATTCAGACTGAAAGGGGATGCGACGGTGATCGAACGGATTTTGTCAAGAGCTTCGTCGATGGACTTCGAGTTGATGACGTCCCTGACCGCTACGTATCTCGACAGACTGTTCAGATCCACGTTATCTCCGAATATGTAGTTGCTCGAAAATACCATTTCGCGATTGAATGAAAACGCACTGCCCGAAAGCCTTTCGACCATAGTGTACGAGATGATATATTCGTCGCCGTAGTTATACTTGATTAGGGCGGTGTTGGACAGGTCGAAACACTCGTTGTCATCGTTGTGTGCGAACAAAACTTCACCGTCCGATTTCTTCAAAATTAGAGTCGTGCAACCTTCCGTCTTGCGATATAGTTCGGGGAAAAGCATCAATAAATAAGCGTCTCTTGAAATTTCCGCTCCGTCCGCTCTGCCGAATATCTCTTGCAGTAGGTTGGGGAAAAGGGCGGTGAGCTCTTTTTTCAAAGCATCGATAACCGTAGCATACTCCGCCGTCATTTCGTCAAAAGACGTGATTCGCGTTTGCAAATATTCTCTAAACTTTCGTCCGATTTGGAAACCCATTTCGTAATCTGTGCCTTTGACTTCAAATAATTCCAGCATTGGTTGCTCCGATTTCAGTGAATTGCGCCCGTGAGTGTTTTAGCGATTATATTGTTTTTTCGTTTGCACTTTCCGCGCGCTCGATTGGTTATTATAGATCATTTTCAGAATAAGTTCAACCGTTGAGCGCACATTGCGATGAAAAATAACAAAGATTATTTTTTGCCGTTTCGCAAGCTGATTAGTGATACGGC
>CAZWUI010000006.1:0-25376 GCA_964637515.1 uncultured Bacteroidaceae bacterium
GTGCAAAAAGGTCAAGAAGTTATCGTCATTGCAGGACTCGATCAGCCGGACTTCGTGAAAATGGTCGTGGAAGAGTGCTATAAGGCGGGGGCAGGTAAGGTCATAGTCGAATTTGACTATCAACCTATCGTCAAACTCAACTACCGCTACCGCAGTTTGAAGACTCTTTCGCACATGGAAAAGTGGGAAGTCGAGAAACTTGAACATCGCGCTGCCGCATTGCCCGCTATGATTTATCTCGAATCCGACGATCCCGACGGACTCAAAGGGGTAAATCAAACCAAAGTCGCAAAGGCGCAACAGGCAAGATACCCGATTATCAAGCCTATTCGCGACAGAATGGAAGACAAATATCAGTGGTGTATTTGTGCGGTCCCTGGCAAAGCGTGGGCGAAAAAAGTGTTTCCCGAACTCCGTGTCAATCAAGCGATCGAGAAGCTTTGGGAAGCGATTTTGTACACTTCGCGAGCGGACGGGTCCGATCCCGAAAAACAGTGGGACGACCACAATCGCGACTTGTCGTCAAGATGCCAATATCTCAACTCGCTCGGCATAAAAGAACTGCATTATACGTCATCTAACGGCACGGATTTCACTGTTGGACTCATTGACGACGGCATTTTCTGCGGTGGTGCGGAAGACACTCTCGGAAGCAATATCACCTACAATCCCAATATTCCCAGTGAAGAAGTTTTCACTTCGCCCATGAAAGGCAAGGCGGAGGGCAAAGTTGTTGCGACTCGTCCGCTTTCTTACCGAGGTGAAGTCATCGACGATTTCTACGTCATATTCAAAGACGGTAAGGCGGTCGACGTGCATGCAGGCAAAAACGAAGAACTTTTGCGCACGATGATTTCCATGGACGAAAACGCAGCGTATTTGGGAGAATGCGCACTTGTGCCTTATGATTCTCCTATCCGCAACTCAGAAATCACTTTCTTCAATACGCTCTTCGACGAAAATGCATGTTGTCATTTGGCATTCGGCATGGGATTCAATGCTTGTTTGAAAGACTACGGCAAGTATACGTTTGAAGAATGCAAGGCAAAAGGCATCAACGATTCGATCATTCACGTAGACTTCATGATTGGATCTCCAGACCTCAATATCGACGCAGTGACGAAAGAGGGAAAAGTTGTTGCAATCTTCCGTGACGGAAACTGGGCATTCTGATTTCTAAAAAGCCTAGTTTTCACGGTTGTAAATCAAAAAATCACACTTAAACCTTATCGCGCCCGAAAAAATCGGGCGCATTTTTTATATACGAGCGGTATAAAAAGCGGTCAGATTGCGCAAAATCCGAGTATGAACGATTTCAGTGAATTTATTGACGAGAAAGAAAGAGTTTTTCCCGAAAACAAAGTTTTTGATGAGATAAACGATTTTTTCGACAAAATCGAAAAGTCCCTTATCGATGAAGTTTTGAAGGAGAAAAACTATGATTAGTCGTGAAGATTATCAGGCACACGTTAAAGCGGTCGCTCCAAAATCGCCTATGTTTAGAAGTCTGCTCGCATCTTTTATCGTGGGCGGAATTATTTGTTGTATCGGTGAGGGTATCGGCGATATTATCAAAGTTATTTCACCGAATATGCCGAAAGAAGACGTGGGCAGTTGGACGTCTATGAGCATGATTTTTCTCGGCGCACTCCTGACTGCTATCGGCGTATACGATAAAATCGGGCATTTTGCGGGAGCAGGCTCGATTGTGCCAATAACGGGTTTTGCAAATTCAATCGTATCTCCCGCTATGGAATATAATCGTGAAGGAGTTTTCTTGGGAGTTTGCTCGAAAATGTTTACAATTGCGGGACCTATCATCGTTTTTGGAACGGTAGGTAGCGTAATCGTCGGCATAATCGGCTTGTTTATTTGATATGAAGATAGGAAAAAACAGTTTCAGACTCAATAATCCCGTATATATAAAGAGCGGATATACCGTTGTCGGTGAAAAAGAAAACGACGGAAATTTCGGTGGAAATTTCGATTTGGTGTTGTCAGACGATCTTTGGGGTGAAAAATCCTACGAAAAAGCGGAATGCAAAATGCACCGAGAAGCGATTTCGGGTGCAATCGCAAAGGCGAATATCGAGCGAGACGACGTGGATATTATGCTTGCAGGGGATTTGCTCAACGAAATAACCGCCTCAAGCCTTGCTGCTCGCAATTTTCCTACGCCGTTTTTGGGACTATATAACGCTTGTTCGACTTTCAGTGAAAGCATAATTCTCGGAAGTATTCTCATTGATGGCGGTTTTGCAGATATAGTAACTTGCTCGACTTCAAGTCATTTTTCGTCTGCAGAGAGGCAATATCGTTTCCCGCTTGAACTTGGCAATCAACGTACGCCTACTGCGCAGTGGACTATTACCGGTGCGGGTTGCACTGTTTTGACGAAAGAAAAGCCAAAAAAGTCAGACGGAGTGCGAAAAACCGATCAAAATCTTGCAGATATGCAGTCTGACGAGCGGAAATTCATAGAAGATACGGGAAACGAAAGCATTTTTTACGAGAAAACGCAGGTCGCAAAAGTGGTTGAAGGTACGTTTGGTAGGGTGATAGATCTTGGAATGGACGACGAAAGCAATATGGGTGCGGCTATGGCACCCGCTTGTGCCAACACGATAATGCGACATCTTGAAGATTTTGGAAGAAACGTTGACTATTACGACGCAATTTTCACGGGCGACCTAGGACGACACGGAAAAGAATTGCTCGAATTTATTTTGGCAAGAGAAGGAATTTTGCTCCCGGACACATATATGGATTGCGGAGCGTCCTATTTCAAACCCGAACAACGCTCTTATCAAGGCGGATCGGGGGCGGGGTGCGTGAACACGGCTTTCAACGGATATATCCTGAATAAACTCGAAAACGGCACGTTGAAGAGAATACTTGTTGTGCCGACGGGGGCGTTACTCAGCAAAAATACTCCGCTCCAAAAGGAAACGATACCGGGGATTTCGCACGCTTTCGTGGTGGAAACCGAGAGTTTTGACGATGAAAGTGAAGAAGAAATTGCCCAAGAAAGCAATCATAAAAGAAAACTGTTTGGTGCGAAAAATAACACTAAAATGCGAAATAATGCCTAAAAATCGAGAAAAGTATTCTCAAAAATGGCAAAAATTGGAATAGAAACATGGCAATGGAATATTTTTTGAGTTATCTAAAAACGTTTGCGGTAGGCGGTGCGGTCTGCATGATCGGTCAAATTCTCATCAACAAGACGAAAATGACTTCCGCACGTATTCTCGTGACCTTTCTTCTTCTTGGTTTAGTGCTTGAAATCACGGGTGCTTTTCGATATATGGAAGAATTTGCAGGGGCGGGCGTGACTATCCCTATAATGGGATTTGGCAGTAACCTTGCAAAAGGGGCGTTGAAAGGTGCGCATGAAAACGGAATACTGGGTGCGATAAAAGGTGGTATGACGGCAGTGTCGGCAGGGTTGACGTCTGCAATCGTATTCGGATTCTTCTTTTCGCTCATATTCAAATCGAAGAGCAAGAAATTCTGACTTTTGCACCGAATTTAAATTGAATTTTAATTTTGAAGTTCAGTTTTAGCATTAGTTTTGCCTATTATTATTTTCTTGAGAAATCATCAATCTAACCGCGTTAATTGACTTTTGACGTTCAGTTTGCGGATAAATTCAGAAGTTTTCCGTCCATTTCAAGATAGGTGGACGGAATTTTGCCTACAATCAAGTTTTCGCACACCAAAACTTCCGCTTTCACTTGTATGACTTGGTCCGCAATCGGCGTTATCACGTCAATGTCTGCATACACGTCAATATAGATTTTGTGTACCGTTTGGTTTATTCCCGCAGACACGAATGACGACACAAAATCGCAGTATGCCGTGCCTATAGGCACAATATTGATACTCACGTCGGGACCGAGTCCGGTGAGTAGTGCTAGTCCCGTAAACGTGCCGAAAGCAATGTCCACCGTCTGCACGCCTAGTGCATCGAGATTTGCTTGTGCTAAATTTGCTATTTGTCTTGCTATCGAGTTGATTTTCGGTGAGTTTGCCTGTATCATCGCAACGTTTCCGTCGTTGTCTTTTTCGACTGTAAACAATTCATCATAAGTTACATTTTCGTTTAGCACTGAAGTTGCGGCAAGATTGACCGCATTCGTGCCTATGGCACGCACAGTCGCATCCGAGTTTTCGACGACCGTCGGCACGATATTAGAGCGGAAGTAGGTCGCAGACACCACAAAAACCGCCACGAATATGACGATAGCAAGTGTAACGCGGACAAAACGCGGTTTGATTACGGTTTTGATTTTCGACACGCTAAATTATATGCGCAATATCTTCTCGATGAGAAGAACTCTCGAAAAATCCTTGTGGACGGATAAATTGTGAAAATTTTGCAGCAAATTGTAGGTGTCGTTTTTCGGTAGGTTTTTGTTTTATATTCGATTTCTTTCGCCTAAAAACCGAAATTCCGTCTGTTTGGTTAGATTTTGGCATGTTATTGCGCACTCATTGTCCCAAACATAGTTGACTTATATTTAAATTATTGTTAAACTGTAAAAAGTATTTTATCGTGCGCATGCACGAATATAGGAGCATTTATGAAAGAACAAATGGAAAAAATCAAGTCTGACGCGCTCGCCGCTATTTCCGCGGCGTCGACTTCCGTCGAATTGAATGACGTCAGAGTGCGCTTCCTCGGCAAAAACGGCGAAATCACTTCGGTTATGAAAGGGCTCGCCAAAGTCCCCAAGGAAGAAAAACCCGCTATGGGCAAACTTCTCAACGAGGTTAGAAGTGAAATCGAATCCGCTCTCGACGAGAAAATCGCAAAAGTGACGGAGGAGGAAAAAAACGCAAGACTCAAAGCTGAAGCAGTTGACGTGACTTTCCCCGCATCCTACGGCAAAAACGGCACTTTGCACCCCATAACCAAAGTCAAAAACGAAATCGTTGACATCTTTTTGCAAATGGGTTTTTCGGTTGCAGAAGGTCCTGAAATCGAAACCGACCTTTACAATTTCCAACTCTTGAATGTGCCGAAAGACCACCCGGCGCGCGATATGCAAGACACGTTTTACGTGGCGGATGACGTCGTTTTGCGCACGCATACTTCTCCTATGCAAGCGCGCATTATGACCACTCAAAAACCGCCTATCAGAGTCATCATTCCGGGCAAAGTGTACCGCAGTGACGACGATGCGTCGCACTCTCCGATTTTCAACCAAATCGAAGGACTTGCAGTTGACAAGCATATCACTATCGGCGACCTTCAAGGTTGTTTGCAAACGTTTGCGGAGAAGATGTTTGACAAGGATACGAAAGTCCGTTTGCGTCCGTCATATTTCCCATTCACCGAACCGTCCGTTGAGGCGGACGTCACTTGCGCTATCTGCCACGGTAAGGGTTGCAGAGTTTGCAAGGGTACTGGTTGGGTGGAAATCCTCGGCGCAGGCATAGTCAATCCCGCCGTCCTCGATATGTGCGGTATCGACTCGAAAGAGTATAGCGGTTTTGCATTCGGCTTTGGCATCGAGCGTATCGCTATGATCAAGTACGGAATCCCCAATATCAAACTTTTCTACGAGAACGACGTTAGATTCTTGAAACAATTCAATTAGGAGGGAGAGAATATGTTAGCACCTATTTCATGGCTTAAAGATTACGTAGATATCAACGTTTCTCCCGAAGTCCTCGCAAAAAAACTCGTCGCGATAGGCTTCGAGGTCGAGGAGATCATTTACCAAGAAAAAACCGCATCCAAAGTCGTCGTCGGCAAAATCGTCGAAGTCGAAAAACATCCCAATGCGGATAGACTTCGCGTTACGCAAATTGACATCGGCGGAAAGACAATTCAAGTCGTCACCAACGTGCCGGTAGTCGGAGGAGAAACGATCGCAGTTGCACTCGACGGAGCGGTTCTTGCAGACGGTCACAAAATCGTGAAAGGGGAACTTCGCGGTGTGACTTCTGAAGGTATGCTTTGCGGACTCGACGAAGTCGGCGCAACCGTAGACGACGTCGAAAATCAGTCCGCAGGGGACATCATCATCTTCAAGGACGGAACACCTCTCGGCGGAAACGCACTCAAAGCAATGGGATTCGACGAAGTCATTCTCGACGTCGGCGTGACTGCAAACCGTCCCGATTGCAACAGTATTTATAAACTTGCAAAAGAAGTTGCGGTTGCTCTCAAAACCACTTGCAGAGAGCCCGATATAGACTATAAAACCGTAGGTGAAAACGTTGCGGATATGGTGTCTGTCGAAGTCAAAAATCCCGAACTCTGTCCGAGATATATGGCGGCAGGCGTCAAAAACGTGCGTATTTTTCCGTCGTCGTTCAAGATTAGACAACGTTTGCACGCGGTAGGCATTCGTCCTATCAACAACGTTGTCGATATAACGAACTACGTCCTCACCGAAATCGGTCAACCTATGCACGCTTTCGATTCGAGAGAGTTAGACGGCAATAAGATAGTCGTCCGCACCGCAAACGACGGTGAAGAAATCGTGTCCCTTGACGGCAAGCTCAACAAGTTGAAAGACAATATGCTCGTCATCTGCGACGAGAATAAACCCGTGGCAGTCGCAGGCATTATGGGCGGAGAATATAGCGGAATCAAGGACGATACGTCCGCGATTATATTTGAATCCGCAAAATTCGCACGCGATAGCGTTCGCAGAACGTCAAGAGCGTTGACTCTCCGTAGCGATTCGTCCGCAAGATTTGAAAAGGGTATCGATTTTGCCTCTCAAGAATACGGCATCAAACGCGCTCTCACCATGATCGCTCAAAGCGGTAGCGGTGATATAGTGGACGGCATAATTGACGTCAAAGTGCCTTTTGAAAAGGTCAGAGATATTCCTTTCACCACGAAGAAAATCCAAGAAATCGTCGGTTGCAAAGTGCCCAAAGCAACTTTGATTGCAATCCTTGCGCGCCTTGGTATCGAATGCACGGACGAGGGCAAACAAATCGTCGCTCACGTCAAAGAAGACAGAGAAGACGTCGTCGGAGTCAACGATATTGCGGAAGAATTTATTCGCGTGTACGGCTACTCCCACGTTACTCCCACGCTCTTTGAATACTCCAAGCTCACCAAGGGCGGTAAACCCGACAAAATGTTGTTCGTGGACGAAATCAAAAACGCACTTTCCGAACTTGGACTCAATGAATGCGTGACTTATTCCTTTACGTCACCGAAGTTTGCGGATATACTCCGCCTGCCCGTAGACGCAAAAGAGAGAAATACCGTGAATCTTATCAACCCGCTCGGCGAAGGGCTCAGTGTAATGCGCACGACTCTCGTGCACAGTATGCTCGAAACCCTTTCTTATAACGTTTCTCACTTCAACAAAGAAGCGACGTTATTTGAAGTTGCGAAGGTGTATTTGCCCAAATCCCTACCGCTCACCGAATTGCCGATCGAAGAAGAAAGACTCGTCGTCGGTATGTACGGCGGGGTAGACTTTTTCTCGATAAAAGGTGTTGTCGAAGGACTTCTCGACGCATTGCATTTGAGCGGTAAATATGAAAAAGCGGAAGTGAGTTATTTGCACCCCGGCAGAAGTGCGGAACTCTACGTTGACGGCACACTTATAGGCGTGCTTGGCGAAGTGCATCCCGACGTGAGTGCAAAATACGACACTGACCTTCGTTTGTACGTCGCGGAATTGTCCGTTGACAAACTGTTTGAAAAGAGAAGCGGTGTGAAGAAATTCTCAACCTTCTCCAAATTCCCGACCGTTGAACGCGACCTTGCTATAGTCGTCAAAGACGAAGTGTCCGTTGGCGATATGCTCGACGCAGTCAAAAATGCAAAAATCAAGCATCTAACTGCATTAACCGCATTCGACGTATATCGCAGTGCACAAATCGGTGAAGGCAAAAAATCAGTCGCAATGAACTTCACTTTCTCATCTCAAGACGGCACTCTCAAAGACGACGAAGTCGCAGTCGAGATGAACAAAATCCTTTCCTTGATGAAACGCAAATTCGGAGGAAAGATCAGAGGATAAAATGTTCGACTCAAAAAGTCTGAAAACTCTCGAATACGATAAAATCCTATCCTTGCTTGCCGATCACGCACAGTCGGAGGGCGGAAAGGCAAAGGCGCTTTCACTTACTCCTTGCGAGAGTATAGGGGAAGCGAGTTTTGCTCTTGACTTGACGGCGGAAGCGGATAGGACTTTGTTCGATTTTTCAGTCAATCCGTCCTTTTCCGTAGACGATATCGAAGAAATCTTGATGAAAGCGGAAAAAGGTGCGGTGCTTGCAATTTCCGAAGTGTTGAAAGTCGGTCGCTCGCTACGAGTCGCGCGCAGGCTTTCTAAGGCTCTCGACACCGTCAACGGCATTCCGAATTTGCTCGATATGGCGGGTGGATTGTATTTTGACGCTACGCTTGAAAAGCGGATATTTGAAGATTTTATATCCGAATCCGAAGTTGCGGATAGTGCTTCTCCCGAACTTCGTTCGATTAGAATCCGCATAAGAAAGTTGAACGAAAACGTGAAAACCAAGTTGCAAGGGTATATCACGTCGTCGTCCTACCAAAAGTATTTGCAAGATAATATCATCACTATGCGTGGGGATAGATACGTCATTCCGTTGAAAAGCGAGTATAAGGGGACGATAACCGGGTTGATACACGACCAATCGTCGTCAGGCTCAACGCTTTTCGTCGAACCTATGGCAATTGTCGAACTCAACAACGACCTGAAAACCGCCAAAATCGAAGAACAAAACGAGATTGAAAAGATTTTGAGAAGATATTCCGCCACAATACAGGGTGTTGCAAAGGCAATATCGCGTTCATACGAAATTATCGTGAATATGGATTTGGTCTTTGCAAAGGCAGGGCTTGCACACGAATGGAAAGCGGTGCGCCCCGAACTTACGTCGGGCGGTGAAATTTCTATAAAACAAGGCAGGCATCCGCTAATTGATGCGAAAAAAGTCGTGCCTATCACCCTTGAACTCAAACAAGACGACAAAATGTTGTTGATCACAGGACCTAACACGGGAGGAAAAACGGTAACGTTGAAACTCGTAGGGCTATCTGTTTTGCTTGCAATGAGCGGAATGTTCATACCTGCAAAAAGCGCGAGGGTCTCGGTGTTTGACGGAGTGTATAGCGACATAGGCGACGAGCAGAGTATCGAGCAAAGTTTGTCAACTTTTTCGGGACATATCAAGAATATCATTGAAATTCTCGGCAAAATCAGTGATAAATCACTGCTTTTGTTCGATGAGTTGGGCGCAGGCACGGATCCCGGTGAAGGCTCTGCACTTGCAGTCGGAATTTGCGAATGGGTTATGAAAACGGGAGCGAAATCTCTCGTGACGTCCCACTTCAACGACTTGAAAGAGTTTGCGCTTGTGACTCCGCACGTAGTCACCGCATCAATGGAATTTAACGTGGAAACTTTGTCGCCCACTTACAAACTCGTTATGGGCGCAATCGGGTGTTCTAACGCACTGGATATTGCCGCAAAACTCGGACTAAATCGCGAAATCGTGGACGGAGCACGCAACAAAGTTTCTCCCGAAAAACGCAAATTCGACGAAGTTCTCAACGCTGCAGAAGAAACTCGTCGTCAAGCATGGCAACTGGTGACGGATGCAAGCGTTGACAGAATGAAAGCCGCGGACGCACTGAAAGAAGCGGAAAAAGAAAAAGCGGTCATCGTGCAAAAACGCGAAAAACTCGATGAAACAATTAGGCGCGGGACGAGAGATTTGATTGAAAATTCGGTGGACGAAGCAAACGACCTAATCGATGAAATCAAAGCTATCCTTGCAAAACCGCATGAAGATATCACGGATGCGGATTTGTTCAAGGCCCGCAAAGCGAAAAAACAACTTGAAAATCTGTCCGCAAAATACGACAAAGAGAGCGTGATAGAAGATGCACCCGTAGACGGAGAATTGAAAAACGGGGATAATGTCTGGGTGAAATCACTCGGCAAAAAGGGGAAACTCGTGAAGAAAAATTCACGAGGCGAAGCGGACGTTGCCTTTGGTAAAATCGTCGTAAAAGTTAAATCAGGGGATTACTACAAGGTGAAATAATGATGGATAACTATGAACAAAATGTAAATATCGACCTTCCGAAATCGGCTAGAAGTAAGCAAATTATTGGTGTTTTGCTCATACTTTTCGGACTCGGTTTTATATTGCTTGCGTCGCTCTACAACTACTTTTTCTTCATACCTATGGGAGTATTTGTTGTTGCGGGCGTTGTCGTTACGCACGGATACAATAAAACCGTGTTGAAGTATACCTACTCATACAACTATGAAAGAATAGCGTTTTCAACGACGAATGTCGTTGGGCGTACAGAGAGAAAACTCGAAATCACTTGGAATGACGTAGATAGCTACGAAAATTTCATCGACGTCATTGATCCGCGCGATTTTATTATGTGTGAAAATCCCCGCGATTACGGCGTGAAAGCACTTGAATTTCATCTCGAAAACGGAGAAATGCATAGAGTTTTGTTTGCGCCGGACGACTATTTGAACGCACTAATTAACGAAAACTACAATCTTGGAGCAGAAAGATGAAAATCATCTATCTTGACAACGCAGCGACCACGAAAGCGTATCCCGAAGTCCTTGACGTCTATTTGAAAGCAAACGAGGACTATTTCAATCCGTCCGCATTATACGGACAGTCGGTGAGCGCAAGCGTGGTTTTGAAGAATAAACGCGCGGAGATTTTGAAATATTTGCGTGCGCCCGAAGGGGATTTGTATTTCACGTCGGGTGGCACTGAAAGCGACAATTGGTCGCTATTTTGCACGAAAAAAGCCAAAAACGGCAGAATTATCGTGGGTGAGGGTGAACACGATGCAATCGTCAATCCTGCAAAAGAACTTGCAATGCAAGGTTACGACGTCAAGTTTGCACCCATAAAAACTGACGGAAGCATTGACGAAGTCGAATTTGAAAAGTTGTTGACGGACAATACAACGCTCGTGTCGATAATGCATGTGAGCAACGAAACGGGAGCAGTGAATGATATTGCAAAACTCGTCAAAATGACGAAAAAGCATTCTCCGTCCGCAATTTTTCACAGTGACGGGGTGCAGGCACTCGGAAAAGTCAAGGTGAATTTGAGAGCACTCGGCGTTGATTTGTATTCAATTTCGGGGCATAAGATACACGCACCGAAAGGAATCGGCGCATTGTTTGTCAAGAAAGGCACGTCAATTCGTCCGCTTTTGTTTGGCGGTGGACAGGAATACGGTATGCGGTCAGGAACAGAAAATCTTTCGATGATCATTGCATTTGCAAAGGCAATCGAGATGAATATGGCAAGTTTTGATGAAAACTATTCCAAAAAATCGCAATATTTGGAATACTTGAAGGGCAAAATCCTTGAAAATTTGCCAAATACCGTTGTCGTCACGCCGAAAGATAGTCACGCTCCCAACATTCTCACGGTCGCATTCCAAGGGGTACGTGGCGAAGTTTTGTTGCATTCGCTTGAAAAACACGGCATTTTGGTCGGAATCGGCTCGGCGTGCAGTTCTCATCACGAAAGCAGATTCAAAAGTTTGCTCGGGCTTGACGAAAATCATCGCGACGGCATAGTGCGTTTCAGCGTGAGTCAATTCAACGATATTGACGAGGTCGATTACGTCGTCGAAAAGATAGTTGAGGAAATGAAAATCCTCGTAGAATATGCAAGAAAATGACTGTTTTCAGTCAAATTGGAGTTATATGGATAAAGTTATCATCATCAGATACGGTGAAATTTTTCTGAAAGGAAAAAACCGTGAGTATTTTGAAAGTTTGCTAATCAAAAACATTCGTGCAGTAATTTCTGACTTCGATTGCAAGTTTACTCGCACTCAAGGCAGATATTTCGTCGAAGATTTCGACGTTGACGACACCGAAGAAATCCTTGAAAGACTGAAATGTGTTTTCGGGATTTACTCTTTGTCGGTTGCGACGAAAGTTCCGACTGACTACGAAAACGATTTTTCCGCAATAAAACAGGCGCTCAAAACCCTTGCGCTCGAAATTGATGAAGAAAACGTGCTTTCAAATCCGACTTTTAGAGTTACGGTCAAGCGCGCGGACAAGCGTATTCCCATGAAATCCTATGAAATCGCGGGAAATCTTGCAAGCGTGATACTCGAAACCTTGCGTTACAAAGTATCACTTGAGAAATTCGACTATGAATTTATGGTCGACATCCGTGAAAACGGCTCCGCATTCGTCTACTCAAAGGTGATTATGGGCGCGGGCGGACTTCCAGTCGGGTGCAGTGGTAAAGGTATGCTTCTGTTAAGCGGCGGCATAGACTCACCGGTTGCGGCGTACATGATGGCAAAGCGTGGTCTAAAACTCACAGCAGTGCATTTTTCATCCCCGCCGTACACATCCGAAAAAGCAAAAGAAAAGGTGATAGAACTCAGAAATCTCGTGGAAAAATATACCGGGAAAATCAAACTCTACGTCGTGCCTTTCACGGATATTCAACTTGAAATCCACAAGTCTTGTCCGTCCGAATTTATGATAACCATTATGCGCAGATATATGATGCGCATCGCAACTTTGCTTGCAAAAAAGGACGATTGCAGATCAATAGTGACAGGAGAAAGTCTTGGTCAAGTCGCATCTCAAACGGTCGAGAGTATGACTTGCACGGGCGCAACCACAAATCTTCCTATCCTTCGTCCACTCGTTGCTTTTGACAAAGAAGAAATCATGTCGATAGCACGCAAAATCGGCACTTACGAAACGTCGATTTTACCGTATGAAGATTGTTGCACCGTCTTTTTGCCCAAGAGTCCCGCAATTCATCCCAGACTCGAAGTCGTTGAAAAGGCGGAAGAGAATATGAGTGCGGTCGCAGAAGAGCTCATCAAAAACGCTATCGAAAACGTTGAGGTATATTGATGAGGAAAATCTACGGCGAGAGAAATGATTTACCTATTGAAAGAATTGCGGACGGTGTGTACAGAATAGACGAATTTGGCACTGCCAACTGCTATCTCGTCGTGGGTGAGAAAAAAGCGATGCTCGTCGATTGCGGCACGGGTTTTTGCGATATGCGCGGTGCGGTGAGAAGAATCACGTCGTTGCCGATTGTTGTCGTCGCGACTCACGGACACCTTGACCATATCGGCGGAAAAGGGCAGTTTGAAGAGATTTATATCCCTAAAAAAGACTTGCGCCCCATAAACGACCTGATGTATTCAGTGTTTATGCGCAAGTTATTTCTCTCCGTCAACAAACCGCTTAAAGAGCAGGGTTTCTGCTTGAAAGACGTCAAAAAGCCCGAATTTAAGACGAAAACCATTCCTTTTGACGAGAATACCGTCTTCGACCTTGGCGGAAAAATCATCACTATCAAAGAAACGAAAGGGCATACGCTCGGCTCTGTTGCACTAATCGACGAAACCGATAAGATTGTATTTAGCGGTGACAACGTTTGCGACGCACTTTGGATGATGCTCCCCGGGAATACTTCCCTTGAAGAATGGCTGCCGTCTGCCGAGTGGCTATACGATATGAGTTTGACTCACTCTGTATACTGGGGACACCGCATTCCTAAACTTGAAAGTGAATATATCGCGGAGATAATTTCTTGGGGGAAGGACGTTATCTCTCATACAAAGCGCAACACTCTTTTCTACTCGGTAAAGCAATATCCGAAGAGAAAAGACGGCATTATCTATCGCACGGATAAAGTTTTCAAAAAGTAAAGCCAATCAACACCGATTTTTCAGACTTTCCCAAAACAATGTTTTGGGAATTTTTGTTTTTTATCGTTGTCGCAAGAGTGTATTTCACGGGATTTCCTACACTCAAAGGTTGGTCGTAAATCGTGATTATTTTACTGTCTGAAAAAATTCCGTCCTGATAAGTCGGGGTATCGCTTTCGATTTCTTTGCCGTTTGCGGTGTAGGCGGTAAGGTCTTGCGTGAGATTGAGTATTGTTTTCTCACCGAAAACGTCTTCTCGAATTAGGGTGTAGTCGTACACTTTTTCACGCACGAAAGTGATTTTGACCTTATTGCCAACGACTGAAATTTCAAAATCGACGTTTGCCTTTTCAAACAACGACTGATTTGTGTTTTTTGGGGTGGTTTTTCTGAAAAACTCTTTCCTCGTGAATTTCGACGGAGTGCAGTCGGATGCAAAAGTCACGGACTTATTCTTGAGCGTTGAATAGACATCCACGTATTTTTCGTCTACATTGTCGGGTTTTCTGAAATTTTGCGGTGAATAACCGTCGTAAATTTTCTCGAAAATTCTTTTTGCGTGAATTGTCGGATGACCGCCACCGACTTCATTCCCATCGTGCCATACGCATATAGTATGCGCTGTGGTGTAAGCAGAGCACCAAGCGTCGCTATCCGTCGTTCCCGTCTTTGCAGCGACTTGATAGGGAAGAGTCGAGAGCGTTTTTGCAGTGCCGTCTTTCACTGTGTCTTGAAGACAATCTGTCAACAGAAACGCAACGTCGGAATCTATGACTTTCGTGGAATTGACTGCATTAGAATACACTTTTTTGCCATTAAGCGTTACGTAATTTATATATGACGAAACGTCAAGATTTCCGTCTGGTAGTGCGGAATATGCGGCCGCTATTTGTCTTGGTGTCGTTCCGTTTTTCGTTGCACCCAAAGCCAAAGTTAAATTGCAATCGTCGGCTGTGAGTGTGAGCCCAAAACGATTGCCGTAGTCTTGCATGGTAGTTTCGCCTACGTAAGAGCCGATTTTCACCGCTACGGTGTTTATTGATTTTTTGATACTTTCGCGCGGATTCGTCATTCCGAAGTAGACGTCGTTGAAGTTTCTAGGCGTCCAATCGCCGAAAGTTGTCAATTCATCAAGGATAGGGGTTGCAAGGTCGATTACGTTTTCTTGAAGTGCAGGGGCATAAACCACGAACGGTTTTAGAGTGGAGCCTGCTTGACGACGGACGGGGTAGCCCGTTGACGAAAAGTGCGCAAGAATTTTGCCGTTTTGATTGTCGATGACGATTGTTTCGTTATTTGTGTTTTCACGTGCAAAGTTGCCCATATTCTCACTTTCGCATTCGAGTGCGGATTGTAGTTTCGAGTCCATATTCGTGTAGATTTTATAGCCCGAATTGTCGAGTTGATACTTGGTCAAACCGAGTTTTTGGGTAAGCTCATCAATAACTCTGTCAACGTAAAATGAGTGATTTTTGTTTTCGCCTTTTTTCACAACGATTTTTTCTGAAATTGCGTTTTCATATTCGCTCTCCGTAATACAATTCTCGTCAAGCATAACCGATAGCACGAGATTTCGCCGTTTCGTTGCGCTTTCAAGGTTGTTAAGCGGGGAATATTTTTTTGGATTTTTGACAATTCCCGCAAGTGTGGCGCACTGGGATAAAGTCAAATCGCTCGGCTCACAATCGAAATACAACTTGCTCGCATCTTTCACGCCGTATGCGCCAGAGCCGAAATAAATGACGGAGGTATACATCGAAAGAATCTCGTTTTTTGAATATGCTTCTTCGATTTTCATTGCGATAGCCATTTCGTTAAGTTTGCGATTTATTGATTTTTCCGCAGTTAGATGAGTGTTTTTCACAAGTTGTTGGGTGATTGTGGACGCACCTTCGACAATTCTGCCGCTCTTTGCGTTTTTTACAATCGCACCGAAAATTCGATAGGTATCAATGCCGTCGTGAGAGTAAAAACGCTTGTCTTCAAGCGCAACGAAAGCCTTTTTCAGATTTTCGGGGACTTCATCGGGGGATAGATAATCGTCCGTTTGATAGTCGATTTGATTTCCGTTCACGTCGAAAAACACGGGTAAGTTTTTCCCTTGCGGAAGTAGGGTTTCGTCTACGGATTTTTCGTCTGCCCATAGACAAAAACCGCCGAGCGTAACTCCTATTCCGACAAGCATAATTCCGAAAATCAGAGCTATTACGCCCGTTACGGAGTAAAATAGGTTTCGTTTCAAAATTTTATGCGATTTTTTCATTGCAATTAGTGTTGTCTAATCTCGTTTTTTTATGTATAATAAATTATTACTAAAACTATCGTGCGGACGTATGCCCGTGCGCACACGCGAGATATTATGAAATATAGAATCAACACCTACGGTTGCCAAATGAACGTCCACGAATCCGAAAAAATCGCTGGTATACTCGAAAAACTCGGCTATTCCGCGTGCGACGAAGAAAGTGCGGATATTGTCGTTTTCAATACCTGCTGTATTCGCGATACCGCAGAAAGACGCGCGCTCGGCAATATAGGCGTGGCAAAAGCAGAAAAGAAAGCAAATCCCGATATGATTATTGCGGTCGTCGGTTGTATGACTCAACAGGACGGAGTGGCGGAAAATATCAAAACCAAATATCCTTATGTCGATATAGTCCTTGGCACGAGAAATCTCGACAGGCTCGAAGACGAAATCAAACACGTTTTGTCCGCTCGCGAAAGAAAAAGAAAGAATGATAAGCGTTACCGTTGTTTCGACGTCGTGCAACCCGAAGACTATCTCCAAATCGACGAAAATCTTCCCCAAACGAGAACAAGTTTCCCTAATGCATGGGTGAATATCATCTACGGATGCAACAATTTTTGCAGTTATTGCATAGTGCCTTACGTCAGGGGCAGAGAACTTTCAAGGGACAAGAACAAAGTTCTTGATGAAGTCAAACGCGCCGTTGACGCAGGCTACGGCGAAATCACTTTGCTCGGACAAAACGTCAACTCTTACGGCAACGATATTACGGATGAAAACGTGAATTTTGCGTCGTTACTCCGTGAAATCGACAAGATTGACGGCAAATTCCGCTTGCGTTTTATGACTTCGCACCCGAAAGATTTGAGCGAAGAAGTCGCGGAAGTCATGGCAAGTTCGTCAAAAATCTGCTCGAATTTGCATTTGCCCGTCCAAAGCGGTTCAAACAAGGTCTTGAAGGATATGAATCGTCGTTACACTCGCGAACACTACTTCGACCTTGTGGATATGCTCCGAGAGAAAATGCCCGACATCGGTATCACGACTGATATTATGGTCGGTTTTCCGACTGAAACGGAAGAGGACTTCGAAGATACCATGGATCTCGTGCGTAGAGTGAGATACTCCAATGCGTTTACGTTCATTTATTCTCCGCGAAAAGGCACTCCCGCCGCCAAAATGGAGCAAATTCCGTACGAAATCAAGAAACGTAGAATAGGGGAACTTATCAAACTCCAAAACTCCATAACCAAAGAATTGTCGAACGATTATATCGGCGGAGTGTACGAAGTGCTTGTCGAAGACGTGTCTCCCAAAAACGACGGTATGGTCTGCGGTCGCACGGAAAGCGGTAGGCTCGTCACTTTCAACGGCACGAAAGATGATATAGGCAAGTTTGAAAACGTACTCATAAAAGAATCCAAATCGGCGTCCCTTTTCGGCGTTGTCGCAGGTGAAAAATGAAATCACTTTCAGATAAAGACAAAAACAAACTCTCTCCCATGATGCAAAGGTATCTCGTCATCAAAGAAGAATACCCCGATTGTCTGCTATTCTTCAGACTCGGCGACTTCTACGAGATGTTCTTTGAGGATGCAGTCACCGCATCGAGAGTCCTCGACCTGACTTTGACGGGCAGAAATTGCGGACTCGAAGAGCGCGCGCCTATGTGCGGGGTGCCTTACCACGCAGTAGACACTTATATTCGTAAACTCATTGACGCAGGGTATAGAGTCGCTATATGCGAGCAACTCAACGATCCGTCTACAACCAAAGGTATGCTCGATCGTGACGTCGTCAGGGTTGTAACTCCGGGCACCGTCATGGAAGAAGAAATCCTTGACGAAAAGTCATCTAACTATCTTGCATCTGTCTACACGGATAGAAACGGTTTCGGACTTGCGTGGGCGGATATAAGCACCGGCGAATTTAACCTATTTGAAGGCGAAGGGGAGAATTTTGAAAGCAAAATCGGCGATTTACTCTCCACGATACAACCGTCTGAAATCGTATCAAACGAAGATTTCACGACGAGATATAACCGCATAAACTACTTCCTGTCCACCGAAAAACGCCCTAAATGCTATCACGATTTCGCATATGCGTACAATAGCGCATACAAGAAACTCTGCAACGCTCTCGGTGTGAATACGCTTGCATCTTTTGAGTGTGACGACAAAGAAAGAGCGGTCGCCGCGGGCGGTGGCCTTTACGAATATCTCGAACAAACCCAGAAACGCGCACTTGCGCAAATGGACACTTTGACCTTTATCCGCGATAAGTCGTTTATGGTGCTCGACGGTGCGACGAGAAGAAATCTCGAACTTACTTCACGTGCTCGTGACGGAAAACGTCAAGGCTCCCTTCTTTACGTGCTTGACCGCACGAAAACCGCTATGGGCGCAAGAATGATACGTCGTTTCATCGAACAACCGTTGCAAGACCTTGACAAAATCAATCTTCGTCTAGATGCGGTGGAAAGCATGGTCAATTCTCGTCAATCCAGAGAGCGTTTGTCGGCACTTCTTGCGGATGCAAAAGACCTTGAACGACTTTCCGCTCGTCTTGCCTACGGCAACGCAACACCGAAAGACCTAATCTCCGTTGCGGATACGCTCACCGTTTTGCCGGGGATAAAAGAGGAGTTGAAGAATCTCGACTCGACTCTCATCAAAAATATTAATAAATCGTTATATCCGCTGAAAGAAGTATGCGCGGTGCTTGATTCCGCTCTCGACCGCGAAAAAGTCGTGTCGTACAAAAACGGCGGTTACATAAAGAAAGGATACGATCAGACTCTCGACGGTTTGAGAAATATCAATGCAACCGCAAAAGAGTGGATTGCCAATCTCGAAGCGAGAGAAAAGGAAGAAACGGGCATCAAAACCTTGAAAATCGGGTTCAATAAGGTGTTCGGCTACTATATCGAAGTGTCGAAATCATTTGTCGATAAGGTGCCTTACCGCTACGAAAGAAAACAAACTCTCGTCGGCGGTGAAAGATATATCACCGCAGAGCTTAAACAAATCGAAGATAAGGTGCTTTCCGCAGAAAGCGGTGCAACTCAACTCGAAGAGAGAATTTTCAGTGAACTCAAACAAATGCTTTTGAGTGTGCTAAGCGAATTGCAATCTACCGCACGCGCGCTTGCATCTCTCGATGCACTTTTGTCCTTCGCAGTCGTTTCTGCTGTGGGGAAGTACGTCAAACCGACCATTAACAAGAAAGTCAACCGCATCAAAATCATCGGCGGTAGACACCCGGTTGTTGAGAATTTGATTGATAGAGGTGCGTACGTGCCAAACGATACTCTTCTTGACTGCGACGAAAATCGCACTATGGTCATCACCGGACCGAATATGGCGGGAAAAAGCACGTACATGCGACAGGTTGCACTCATAACGCTTATGGCGCATATTGGTTGTTTCGTGCCTGCAAGCGAGGCGGAAATCTCGTTGACGGATAGAATTTTCACCCGTATAGGCGCAAGCGACGACTTGTCGGGCGGGCAGAGTACGTTTATGGTTGAAATGATCGAAGTCGCCACGATTTTGAACTATGCAACTTCGTCAAGCCTTCTCGTACTCGATGAAATCGGCAGGGGTACGTCCACTTTCGACGGACTCAGTATTGCGTGGGCGGTGCTTGAATATATCACCAAAAACGTCAAAGCAAAGACCTTGTTTGCGACGCATTTCCACGAACTCACCGAACTTGAAGACCTTGACGGCGTGAAAAATTATCGCGTGCTAGTCAGTGAGAAAGACGATACTATAATCTTCTTGCACAAAATCGCAAGAGGCGGTGCGTCAAGAAGTTTCGGTATCGAAGTCGCATCTCTTGCGGGAGTCATAAAACCCGTCGTAGAACACGCAAAACGTATTATGGCAAGTCTTGAAGAAGAGTCCAAAAACAGAGATACGAACGAAGTTTTGCTCTCGTCTGCAAAATCGACGAAAACCGCACAGGTGAGTTTATTCGACGTCCAAAAGAGCGAGATCGAAGAAGAAATCCGCGCTCTCAACGTCGATCAACTGACTCCCTTACAGGCGCTTACCATATTGTCCGATATGAAGAAAAAGTTGGAGGAGTAGTATGCCTAAAATTAACGTTCTCGATCCAAGCGTATTCAATATGATTTCGGCAGGGGAAGTCGTCGAAAGACCGGCGTCCGTTGTGAAAGAACTCGTCGAAAACTCTATCGACGCAGGCGCAACCTCAATTGATATCGACGTCGAAGAAGGCGGACTCAAACGCATTCAAATAAGTGATGACGGTGTAGGCATTGAGAAAGCGGATATGCGCACCGCATTTTTGCCCCATGCAACAAGCAAACTTTCAAGAATAGCCGACCTTGATACGTTATCATCATTAGGGTTTAGAGGAGAAGCACTTGCAAGTATCGCATCCGTGTCAGAAGTTACCCTTATTTCTCGTGCGAAAAATTCGGAAAGTGCCAATAGAATATCGCTTTCGGGTGGAAAAGTCGTTGAAGAAAGGGAAGATAGCAGAGCGGCAGGCACTCTTATTTCCGTCAATAATCTCTTTTTCAATACCCCCGCACGTTTGAAATTTATGAAAACCGCTGCGGCAGAGCAGAAAGCAGTCGTTTCAACAGTACAAAAACTCATACTTGCAAATCCCGAAGTATCGATTTCACTTTTTAGTGGGGACGAAACTCTCGTTTCACACGAAGGCGGAAGTCTTCTTGATGCGATTATATCCGTCTACGGCATCGAAACTGCGGATAAACTCGTTAAAGTCGACTACGCTCAAGCGGGTGTGCAAGTCAAAGGGTATATTTCTCCCACCGATTTCACAAAACCCACTCGTACGTGGCAAACTTATATCGTAAACGGGCGTGCGGTAGAGAACAAAGATATATCTCTCGCAATCGACAAAGCATATGAAGGACGACTTGTGAAACACAATTACCCGGTGGCGATTTTGGAAATTCTTATGCCGTTTGACGAAGTGGATATCAACGTTCATCCGCGCAAATCCGAAGTCAGGTTCCGCAACAAAAACTTTGCATTCAGTGCAATTTACCACGCAATCGGAGAAACTCTCGACAAATTCGGCATAGACGTATCATTTGCCGAAAAAGCAGACAAAAAAGTGGATATTCCCGATGATTTCACCGCACTTTACGGTGAAAATCGACCTGCAACCGACTTCGGATACAGACCGAGAGTCGATTACGGCGGATTGAATTTGTCTGCAATCAAAAACGCAGGTATGCGCAACGTATCCGAAGGTCAAATCGGTGCGTACAAAACCATAAAAACCGAACCGAGCGACGAATTGTATTCGTCTCAAGATAGTTCAAGCGATTTGTATAATGTTTCGGCGGATAATGCCGTCGAAAATGCGGAAAATTCAACCGAGAAAACCGCAGAATATACCGAACAATCAATTTTTGATAATGGGGGTTTTGCGAATAGTTCGCTAACTCAAGGCAAGTTCGACGGCAAAATCGTCGGACAAATTTTCGATACGTATATTGTCATCGAGCGGGATGGTTTTGTCTATATCATCGACCAACACGCCGCCCATGAACGCGTTTTGTATGAGAAAATCGCAAATAGATTGAAACCCGAATTTGTCCAACAACTGCTTATTCCGTTCAGATTCAGACTGACCGAAGAAGAAAGCGAATATATGGATAAAATCATTCCGAATCTCAACGAAATGGGATTCCAAGTGGAAAAAAAATACGGCAGTTATTTCATCTATGCGGTGCCGGAGCCTGTTGCAAAAATGGATTTGAACGCTTTTTTGAACGGACTTTTCAAAAATATGTTGTCCGAACAAGAGTTGACTTTGCTCGATATCGTCAAAAACAACGTTTGTCAACAGGCGTGCAAAGCGGCAATCAAGGGCGGAGATGCGCTCAGTCGTGAACAAATCGGCGAACTTATCGTTGGACTTATGGACGAAAACGGCAAACTTCCTGACAAATGTCCGCACGGAAGACCTACAATCGTCGCATTCACGAAAAAGGACGTAGAAAAAATGTTCAAACGAATTGTTTGATCGACTTATCAAATCGTGGCAGTGTTTTGTGATAAGTGCGCACTTGCAAAACATTTGAATGTAGACTTATATATATTGTTCATATATAACAACCTATTTATATAATAAGGATATAATGAACTATATAAATAAGGTGATAAACAAAGCACTTACTAACCATATTAAAACTAATATAAAATACACTCAAGTTGATAAACGTAGAGCGTAGGCACAAAACTAATCTCGTGTGGCAGAACCGAAGTTTTGTCGCAACGAAAACAAATCAAGGAATGACACTCAAAATGAATCTTCAACCGATATACGTATTAGGACCGACCGCGTCGGGAAAATCTGAATTTGCGTACAGACTTGCAAAAAGCACGGATAGCGTAGTTATCTCTGCGGACAGTATGCAGATTTATCGCGGACTTGACGTTGGTACGGCAAAAGAAAGCGTTGAGCGCAGACAAGAAATCGACTACAAACTCATCGACTTTTTGCCGAGCGATGCTGAGTATTCGGTTGCGGAATTTGCAGAGAGCGCGAAAAAAGAGATTGAAGATGCGTTGGGAAACGGCAAACTTCCGATAGTCGTCGGTGGCACGGGACTATATTTTGAATCGTTGTTTTATCCTTTGAGTTTTGGCAAAATTGGAAAAAACGACGAATTGCGGAAGAAACTTGAAAAGGAACTTGAAGAAAACGGCGCAGAGTATATCCACAAAAAACTTGAAGGAATTGACGTTGAAACCGCCAAAAAACTTCACGTGAACGATACGAAACGAGTTATACGCGCGCTGGAAATCGCATTGTCGGGTGAAAAAACCAAATCTGAAATTGTCGACACGGTCGAAAAACCTAACGTGATTGTAATTGGATTTAACACAGATAGAGCGGTCTTGTATGAAAAAATCAATCGTCGAGTGGATGAAATGTTCGATATGGGACTTGTTGACGAAGTATTTTCGGTCGGGAAATTCGATTGCCAAAGCATGAAAGCAATCGGATATAAAGAGTTTAAGGACTACTCACCGCAGATTATCGACGGTAAATTTGTTCTGAATCAATCTGAAATCGACGAAATCAAAGAAAAAATCAAGAAAAACACTCGAAATTACGCAAAAAGACAACTCACTTGGTTCAGAAGATACGACTTTGTGCAGTGGTTTGAATGCGGAGATTTTGACGGAGCATTGAATTTTGTGAAGTTGAAACTGTCCGAATAAGCCACGGAATGAGATATGGCGGAATAAGCAATAACAAGCTAAAACGCTTGAAAAACTAACTAAAACGATAATAATCACTAACAATAAATCAAAACTATTCTAAAAAAGTCGTTTTTTTAGAATAAAACAAACAAACGGAGATACAAAAATGACTTTCAATGAAGAAACCGCAAGACAATATGTAAGAGAATGCGAAAAAGAACTGGGTGCGGAATTTGATAGACTGGACGATATTGCTCTTTTCAATCAAAAAAAGGTGCTTGATGCTTTCGCAAAATACGGCATTCAGGCTCGTCACCTTGCAGGTACTACGGGTTACGGCTACGATGATATAGGTCGCGATGCACTTTGCGCACTATTTGCGGAAATTCTCGGCGGAGAAAAAGCACTGTTTTCACCGCATATTGTATCAGGCACGCATGCACTGACCTTGATGCTTTTCGGCGTACTTCGCCCAAATGATACGTTGCTATCGGTTTCGGGAATGCCTTACGACACTTTGACCGACGTCATCAGTGGAAAAAACAAAGGCTCGCTTGCGGATTTCGGCGTAAAATTCGACCATATCGACCTGAAAACCGTAGAAAATAATCCCGTATTCGACTATGAAAAAATCGAAAAATTCTTACTAAACACAAGGGTTAAAGCGGTTTTTGTCGCAAGAAGTCGCGGTTATGCTTGGCGCAGTGCAATTAGCGTTGAACAAATTGCGGAACTCACCGCTTTCGTCAAGAAAATCAGCCCCGAAACCTTGATTTTGGTTGATAATTGCTACGGTGAATTTGTTGAAAAAATCGAACCTTTGCAAGTCGGTGCGGATCTCGTTGCGGGTTCTCTCATCAAAAATTTAGGCGGTGGACTTGCTCCGACAGGCGGTTACGTCGCAGGAAAAGCAGATCTCGTCGATCAATGCGCATATAGACTGACTGCGCCGTCGCTTGGCATGGAAGAAGGTTCGTCATTGTCTGGGTATTTGCCGTTTTTTGAAGGGCTTTTCATCGCTCCGTCTGTCGTAAAATCCGCACTGAAAAGTGCCGTTTTGTTCTCAAAAGCCTATTCAAAACTAGGTTTTGAGACTCTTCCCGACGACAAAACTCCGCCGTACGACATCATTTGCAGTCTGAAACTCAATTCACCAGAAAAATTAATCGATTTTTGCCGTGCAATTCAAGAAGTTTCGCCGATTGATAGCAACGTCGTGCCTGAACCGTGGGATATGCCCGGTTATCAAGACCAAGTTATCATGGCGGCAGGTGCATTCGTTCAAGGCGCATCAATCGAATTATCCGCCGATTCACCGATAAAAGCGCCGTATATTGCATATATTCAAGGCGCATTGACCTATGAACACGCCGTTATCGCACTTGAACATACGTTGATTAAAACCATAAAATAACCGAAAATCACAAAAAAATCTTGACCTTTACCGCAATTTAGCCGTATTTTGATCAGAAAAACACTCAAAATGCGGCTTTTTCAATGAAAAAATGCAATGGAAAATTTATCGGCAAAACGTATGGTAAATTAAGCGGTAAATTAATACGTAAAACCGTCGGTAAAATTAGCCAAAAAACGATGAGAATTAAGTTTCGTTCTTCATATGGGTAAATCGCGGGAATTTTTTCAGTAAAACGGTAGATTTGACGGTGATTTTAGTGGTAAAAATTGTAGTGATTTATTCGGCCTAATGCGCAGTTAGATGGACGGTAACGCACGCAGAAACAAAAATTCAGTTAAGAAAGCGGGCGAGAAATAAAGTTAAGCGTGAAAAGCGATCAGATAATCGTTTGATTGAAATGCAAAATCAAATCAACTGAATAAGTTAATTCAATAAAATGATTTTTAAGTCAAATAAAATCAATCAATTTATTGAAATAAAATCAAATTGAAAAATCAGATTTTGAACAATTTTTGATAGAATTTCAAATTTTGAAAAATCGTCAAAAATTGAACTATCCGCCCCCGACAGGCATTTTTATTCCTTTCTATTCGTAAAAGTGTTGTTTTGCGCATAGTTTGATTGGTGTTCTCTATCCTGAAATTTGGTACGTTAAACTTATAAAAAGCATGATTGAAATCGGCAAACATTAATTCGTATTCGTTCTTCTCTTCAAAATCATGAACGTCAAACGAGTTGCATACCTCTTTATAATCAATAGTTTCCGGACGTACGAGA
>CAZWUI010000006.1:25476-83207 GCA_964637515.1 uncultured Bacteroidaceae bacterium
GCGGAAAAATTGAGGATCTACCCCACCTTTATGAAGATTTAGTAGATAAGACAACATTTTCATTCTGCCCCCATAATTAGATTTAGTTACAGATAACTGATATTAGTGTCCTTTAAGTCAAGTACTTTATATATAGAAAGTAATAATAAGCGCACGTGCGCACACACGTATTAAGGTCGTTTTTAGAAATTTTCATAGGAATAAAAAAAGCGGTAAATATTACCGCTTTTTTCGTACAATTTTACCGTATAACACCCTACTTTTTATTGACTTAAAAGATATACGTAATACGCAAAAATGAAAAGGAGGTTATTCATATGACGTTACTGCTAATCTTACAAATAGTATTAGTAACGATACAGATAATTAAAGAAATATCAGGGTGGGAATAACCTCCCATTTGCGTATTTTATCACGTATAATAAATAAAGTCAATAAAAACACCTTATACCCTAACCTATAAAGAACGGTAAAATTTACCGATCAATTTTTTCCCCCGTGAATACTTGTATTATATTTAAGAGCATAAGCCAATACGTTCGCTAAATACCGCTTAGTTAAAAATATGGTAAGAATTATATGAATTTTGGTGTACGTTTGCTAATTTAGCAGGCAGTTGCAGGCGTTTTGATAGAGAGATTTCATCGTTTGAGCGTCTTCAGCTTGAGTGCCTGCAGATTCGGACAGGATGTGCGGAGTAAGACCGTTTTTGACGATGACTTCGGCAAAACCGTCAAATTCGGGACCATATACGGTGTCTTCAAAGGTCAAATGTTTGATTTCGCCTTTGGGTCCGTACATGATTTTGCTGAAATGAACGTGCATATTTTTGGTCTTTTCTTCCCCTATTCCGTCGAAAAGTTTGTCTACGATTGACTGAAAATCATCGGCGCATTTCAAAGAGCCGCCGTAAAGCGCATTGATATGACCGAAGTCGATGCAGGGATAGATGTTTGGCGCGAGGTTGCAAAGCTCGATAATCTCTTCTACAGTGCCGATTTGAGCGGATTTTCCCATAGTTTCGGGACAAACGTACATGTCGTCAAGCCCTTCCGCCCTGATTTCTTCAAGTGCGCGAGAGAAAGCATCTTTTGCGCGTGCAAACGCTTCCTTTCTTGGTTGACCGTTTTCGGACCCGGTGTGGAATACGCATCTCTGTCCGCCGAAGTGGCGCAGGACTTTGAGAGATGACGTCAAGTATGTAATGGAATTTTCGACTTTTTGCGGTTCTAACGATGCGAAACTGATAAAATACGGTGCGTGAACGCTCATTTCTATCCCGTATTTTTCCGCTTCCTGCCCTATTGCCGTTGCGGTTTCGCTTGAAATTCGCACACCTTTTCCAAATGAATATTCAAAAAGTTCAAGTCCGCGTGCGGAAATCCACTTCGGCATTTCTATGGTTGCCGAGTGTTCGAGAGAAAAACTTTCAGAATGTCCGGACGGACCGAATTTTGCTACATTCATTTTAACCTTTGAAGAAATCGAGCGACACTTTTTCGTCCGCTTGGATTTGTGCGACCAAATGCGGTATAGAGTTGAATTTGCAAACGTCGCGTATCTTTTTGTAGTATTCTAGGCGGACTGTTTTCCCGTAGATGTCCTTTGAGAAACTGTGGATATACGTTTCGACGGTGTAGTCCGTGTCGCTAAAAGTGAGTTTAGGACCTACGTTCGTAACTCCGATATAAGACTTTCCGTCAACATAAATCTTCGTAATATAGATACCCGTGCCCAAAAGCGTGGTGTCATCGTGTACGGACAGATTTGCGGTGGGATAGCCAATGATTCTTCCCCGCTCTTTTGCGTGGATGATTTCGCCGATCGTGAAGTACGGACGAGAAAGATAGCTATTCACCAGTTGGATATTGCCTTCCGCCACGTGTTTTTTGACGGTGGTGCTTGAAATTTTCTCGTTGGTGAACTTTTCAAACGGCATGATTTTGATTTTTATACCCTTCTCCGTTGCGATGTCTTTGAGCATTTTTGCGTCGCCCCTTGCGCCTTTACCGAAGGTAAAGTCCTTGCCCAAGACGATGCCGACCACGTTAAAGTGTCCGAAAATATATTCGATAGCGTCTTCGGGCTCGCAGTTTGCGAACTTCTCGTCAAAATCGAATATGAGTACGTTTTCAATGCCTGCCTGCTCAAACAAATATAACCGTTCAGCTATGGTATAGATTTGCGGTTTTTTGCCGAGGAGTTTATTCGGGTCGTTTGAAAACGTTGTGATAGCGCTTTCCGCATGCAGTTTGTCGGCAAGTCGTTTGGTTTCGTTAATGAGAGCGTCGTGACCGCGGTGAATGCAGTCGAAAAAGCCGAGCGCGAGAACGATCGGCTCGTCAAACTTTTCTCCCAAATACAGTTTGTTCATTTGAGCCTCACTTGAATATTTATATATCCGTTAAATTTATTTGCTATACCTATGATTTCGCCGCCTACAGTTGCAAAAAAAGGCGTATCGGGTGCGAAATCGCATTGAGTTGCCACTCCGTTAAGTATTTTTTTGAGGTCTTCGCTCGGCAACTCGAACTTTTCATAGCACAGACCTTTGTCTATTGGCAGGATATAGTCAAGAGGATTTTTCTCGAACTCCTCTATCGTTATCGAGTCCTGAATGGTGAAATTTCCGGATTCTATGCGATTCAATTCCGTCATTATTGCTTTTGTATTCAGTAGCACAGCCATATCGCGCGCGATAGCGCGGATATACGTACCGCTTCCGCAAACGATTTTGAAGGAATATTCGCCGTCTAGTCCGCCAAGAAATTCTATCTCGAAAATTTCTACGGTTTTTGGTTGGATTTCAAACTGCTTGCCTTCTCTTGCAAGGTCATAAGCGCGTTTGCCATTGATTGATTTTGCTGAATATAGCGGTGGATACTGCTCGATTTTGCCGATTAAAGACGGTATAACCGCTTTCAAGTCGTCTTCTGTCGGAATGAAATCCGCAGTCGCGATTTCTTTTCCCCAAACGTCGAGAGTGTCCGTTTCGATTCCGAATTTGAATTTTGCGATATAGGTCTTGCGTTTTTCTTGCATCAAGTCGAATAGTCGCGTAGTCTTTCCGACTGCTATTGGCAAAACGCCCGTAGCCATAGGGTCCAGAGTGCCGAGATGACCTACTTTCGGCCTTTCGCCGAGCGCCCTTCTCAAAATTCCGCGTACCTTCACGACGACGTCGCTCGAAGTCATATTTTGCGGTTTATTGATATTTATGAAACCGTTGACAGTCATAGTCTATCGCGTGCCGCTTTCAAGAGTTTGTCCAATACGTCTTCGTAAAATCCGTTGAGTCTGAGTCCCGCCGCGCGAAGATGTCCGCCCCCGCCGAAACTTGACGCAAGGTCGCTTGCATCGACTTTGACTTTCGTGCGCACGCTAACCTTGTAGGATTTGTCGCCGACTTCGGAAATTGCGAAAGCGACTTCTACGGTGCTGACGTCGATGATGCTTGTGATAATACCTTCGGTATCAAATTGCGAGGTGCCTGTGGCCTCGAAGTCGGATTCGCGGAAAGTTATTACGCCGATTTTTCCGTCGTCGTAGAATTTTGCGGTTGAGTATACCCTGTTTTTAAGGGCGAAAACTTTCGGGGAAATGCGTTTGAAACACCTGTATATAACGTCCGATGAGTCGAAATCGTATTCAAGCAATTCGCAAGCGATTTCGTGAGTGCGCTTTGTGGTAGATGAAAATTGGAAACAACCGCTATCCGTGACAATCCCTGTAAAAAGGGATTCTGCGATAAGGTCGGACATGCGTTTTGAATATTTCAAAAACTCAAAAACGACTTCCGCACAAGCGGCGGCAGACGCATCAACGTAGGTGATATCCGAGAACTTTTCGTGAGATTTATGGTGATCTAACGCCACCAATCTCTTTGACGAAAGATAAGATTTGAGTGATCCGCCAAGTTGTCCCATTGTCGATACGTCGACTGCAAAGGACAAGTCGTGCGTGCGTTTGTTCGGGAGCGTGACAACGTCTACCCCCTTTATTTCACGGTATTTTTCGGGGATTTCTCCGTCGCAAAATACTTCGACTTCTTTGTTCATTGCAGTGAGTGCAAAGTAAAGCGCAAGCGCACAACCGAGCGTGTCGCCGTCGGGATTGCGATGGCAATATATTGCTATGCTATTCGCTTTTTTGATTTCGGCGTTTATTGCGTCGAATCTTTCCTTTGCAAGTTTTTCCATAATTATTCTTCCACGTCTTCCGGCGGGATTACCATTTCGGATAAGATTTTGTCAATCTTCATGCCGTAGTCCAAACTGTCGTCGATGATGAAGTTGAGTTCAGGAATAAGGCGCATTTGCACCGCGTCTTTGAGCATGTTGCGTATGAAAACTCTGCTTCTGACGACGGTGTCGAACGCTTCTTTTTTCTTCTCGTCGCTATCTGCGTATACAGAAATATACACCTTCGCATATTTGAGATCCGGCGTAGTTTTGACTTTGGTAACGCTGATGATTCCGTTCTGCACGCGCGGATCTTTGATGTCCGTCGCTATGATCTTTGAAATCTGGCGTTGCAATTCGGAGTTTACTCTTTCAAGTTTAACCTTCATTTACTTGCTCCATAGCGTATGCTTCGATGACGTCGCCGACTTTGACGTCGGGATAGTTCTTGAGCATTATACCGCAATCGTAATCTTTTGCGATTTCCTTGACGTCGTCTTTGCCGTGGCGGAGGGATTCGATTTCGGTATCAACTTCGACCTTGCCGTTGCGGACGAGTCTTGCTTTGGCTTTTCTGAGGATTTTGCCCGAGATGACGTGGCAACCCGCGATAGTGCCGACACCCGAAATCTTGAAGATTTCTCTGACTTCCGCAGAGCCGAGTTCGACTTGGTTGAACTTGGGTGCGAGCAAGCCTTTGATTGCCGCTTCGATATCTTCTATCAACTTGTAGATAATGTTGTAGAATCTGATTTCGATCTTCTTTTGTGCGGCAAGCGACTTCGCGTTTGCGTCGGGGCGCACGTTGAAACCGATAATGATTGCATGTGCGGTATCCGCAAGAGTGACGTCGCTTTCGTTGATTGCGCCGACCGCTCCGTGAATGATATTGATTTTGACTTCTTCGTTGCCGAGTTTGAGAAGGGATTGTTTGACCGCTTCGAGAGAGCCTTGTACGTCCGCTTTGAGAATAAGACTGACGGATTTGAGTTCTCCGGCGGATGCTTGTTCAAACAAGTCGTCAAGGGAGAAAGATTTGCCCGCATCGCTATTTAGGCTTGCTTTAAGGCGTCTTTCTTCGGAGAGCGAGCGTGCGAATTTGTCGCTTTCGACTGCATCCATAATATCCCCCGCCTCGGGAAGGTCGTCCCAACCGGTGACGGATACGGGAGTTGCGGGGCCTGCTTTCTTAACGTGTTTACCCTTGTCGTCAACCATGACTTTGACTCTACCGGTGCAAGTACCTGCAATGATTTCGTCACCGCATTTGAGAGTGCCGCTTTGGACGAGGACGGTTGCGATTTTGCCAAGACCTTTGTCCATTTTTGCTTCGATGACGGTGCCTTTTGCAGGACGATCGGGATTAGCTTTGAGTTCGCTGACTTCCGCTTGGACAAGGATTTGTTCAAGGAGATTTTCGACGCCTTCGCCGGTCTTTGCAGACACTCTGACGACGGGAGTTTCTCCGCCCCATTCTTCAGGGAGAAGACCGTGTTCGGTGAGTTGTTGCAAAACTCTGTCGGGATTTGCGGCGACTTTGTCTATCTTGTTGCAAGCGACGATGATAGGTACGTTTGCAATTTTTGCGTGGTTGATTGCCTCGATAGTTTGGGGCATGATGCCGTCGTCTGCCGCAACGACGAGTATCGCTATATCGGTGACTTGTGCTCCTCTTGCACGCATGGACGTGAACGCTTCGTGTCCCGGCGTGTCAAGGAAGGTGATAGGACTTCCGTTCAAGGAAATCGTGTATGCGCCGATATGTTGGGTTATACCGCCGGCCTCACCGCTTGTGACGTTTGCTTTGCGGATATAGTCGAGCAATGACGTTTTGCCGTGGTCGACGTGTCCCATAATCGTGACGACGGGAGGACGGGTGACGAGTTTATCAATGCCTTGAATGTCGAGTTCTTCGTTGCGTTTTGCGAGTTCGTCCTCGAAAGTGGATTCGGGGCGCAGTTCAAGGGTGATAGGATTATCCTTGCTGATTTCGGACGTAACGAGTTCGGCGGTTTCAAAGTCGATGCTCTCGTTGATATTCTTGATGATGCCGAGAAGGAAGAGCGTACGAATGATTTCCGCACCGGGTTTGCCGATTTTTTCGCTCAATACCTTGATAGGCACAGGGTCGGTTGTGATGACTGCGTGGTCGATGACGACGGTGTTTTTGGACGCTTGCCCTTTTTGCTTGTTCTTTGCGGAACGAACGCGGAAATCCGCTTCGTCGTCCGTCATTGCTCTGGTTTCGTCAACGATATAACCGCGCTTCATAAGTTGATACTTATTTGCGCCGTTTTCTTGGAGTTTCTTTGAACCGTCGTTTGCGGGTTTGCCGTTGCCTTTTCCGCGTTGATTGCCCTGCTTTGTCGGCGGGAATTGTTGCGCTGCATTTGCGATGCTCGTGTTGTTTGCACCGAATTGACGTTGTTGAGTGGGTGCAGGACGTTGTCCGCTTTGGTTTTGCGGACGTTGGTCAGGACGTTGACCTTTTGAATTATATCCACCGGGGAACACTCGGGTGGTTTCAGTCTTTTTAGGCTTTTCGGGAGGAATGTAAGTTTCCCTTTGCGTTCCGTCGGAGAATTTGATGAGCCAAACGTTAGGCTTGCCCGTTTGAGTTCTGCTGACTTCAACGGGAGCGTCGGGCGCTGCGGGTTTCGCAGGCTTATCCGCTTTTTTCTCGGGTTGTTTTTGTTGTTTATCCTTCTCAGGTTTAACCTTTTTGTCCTGTGGTTTATCTTCCTTGACGGGAGTTTTGACTTCCGCCTTGGGCTCCTCGACAACGGGCTTGACGGGAACTTCTACGACTTCGGGTTTTTTCTCCGCAACAACAGGAGTTTCGACCTTATCGACGGGAGCGACTACGGTTTCGACTTCCTGAACCGCTTGAGATTTTTTCTCTTCAATTTCTTTGAGTTCCGCTATTTTTGCGTTGATAGAGTTGCGCAAAATAGTCGCGCGACTCTTTTCGCGAGACAAATCGCTCGTCAAACCTGCAAGTTTATCGCTTTTGTAAGATTGCAACAACTTGATGACTTCTTGAGGGTTGCTTCTGTTTTCGGCCATGAATATTGCCTCCGTTCATTACCTGAGATTTTCGATTATCGCCTTTGCAAGACCATCGTTCGTTATGGCGACTGAAAGGACTTCGGGGCGACAAGTTGCGTCCGATACTCCGTCCAACACGAAAGTCGGGACGGACGAACAACGAGTCGTCATTCTAGTTATATACTTTTCGGTGGCGGAAGAATCGATAAGCACCACCGCACAAGCGGAGATTTTCTCGGTGATTTTGTCTTCACCGAACAAAACGCTACCGCTTCTTATCGCGAGACCGACGTAGGATTTAATCTTTGAATTGATTGAGTTCATCGTACACCTCGTCGGGAACCGCGGTTTTGAATGCATAGTTCAAAACTCCGCGTTTTTTTGCAAGATCTATGCATTTCGAGTCTTTATGGATATACGCTCCTCTGCCGTCCGCCTTGCCCGTAACGTCGATTTTGATACCGTCTGCGGTCTTTACGACGCGGATAAGTTCGGACTTGTCGGCGTGCAATCTGCACACCGCGCATTTGCGAGTGTTTTTCGGATTATTCGGCATCTTCTGCTTCGGTTTGGATGCTGGAAAGAGGTTTGACGTCTATCTTCCAGTTGGTGAGTTTCGCCGCAAGACGCGCGTTTTGACCGTTTCTGCCGATTGCAAGACTGAGTTTGTCGTCGGATACGATGACGCGTGCGGTCTTCTCTTCTTCGTTTATGGAAACCATATGCACTTGAGCGGGGCTCAATGCGCGTGCGATATATTCGATAGGATCCGCGCAATATTCGACGACGTCGATTTTTTCTCCGCCGAGTTCTGCAACGATTGCGTTCACACGGACGCCTTTATTTCCGATACAGGAACCGACTGCGTCAACGTTGGGATCTTCGGAGTACACTGCGATTTTGGTGCGGAAACCCGCTTCGCGGACGACGTTTGCGATTTTGACGAGTCCTGCTTTGATTTCAGGGACTTCGAGTTCAAACAAGCGTCTGACAAATCCTGCGGACGAACGAGACACGACGACTTGTGCGCCTTTCAAGGTGTCACGGATTTTCTTGACGTAAACCTTGATCATATCGTTGAGATTGTAGGTTTCGGTGGGAACTTGGTCGGATTGCATCATCACGCCTTCCATTTGAGAACCGCTGATTTCAACGTAAACGGTGTTGGCTTCTTTTCTTCTGACGATTGCGCCGACGATTTCGCCTTGTTTTTCACTCATTTCGTTGAGGACGTATTCTTTCTTGATGTCGTTGAGACGTTGCATAACCACTTGTTTTGCGGTTTGCGCTGCGATACGACTGAAGTGTTCGGGAGTGATGTCCGAGATGATAACTTCACCGATTTTTGCAGTGGGTTTTTCGAGAAGTGCGTCTTCAAGGCAGATTTCGCTATCTTCGTCGGTGACTTCTTCGACAACGGTGCGGTAGGAATAAACCTTGATCGTGCCCTTTTCTTCATTGAGACGGACTGCGATTTTGATTGATTCGCCATACTCTTTCTTGTATGCGGAAGCGAGCCCGGATTCGAGTGCTTCAATCAAGAGTGCCTTGTCGATTTTCTTCTCTCTGACGAGTTCGTCGAGCGCGGGAAAGAAGTCTGCGCCGAAATCGTCTTTAACTTTTTTTGCCATATTGTTCCTCCTAAAACCTAATATAAGGCTTCGCTTTTATGTTATTTCTTGAAAACGTTATTTCTTTCGGCGATTTGCCGTCCGTGAGAATGGTCGCGTTGTCGCTGTCATAGGACGTCAAAGTGCCGTGAGATTTCTTTTTGTCGGCGGTGATTTCGATTTCAGTGCCGAGTGCGCGACGGAAGTCGTCGTCCGTGACTATCGGCCTGTCGAGTCCCGATGAAGATACGTTTAGCACGTAGTCTTCGGGAAAAAGGTCCTCGTATCCGTCGAGTATATCTGAAACTGCGTTGTGGACGGTTTCGCATTTGTCGAGGTCAACGCCGTCTTGCGACCAAATGAACACCGTCAAGTTGTCTTTGCCGTACTCCGTCGAATAGCGGATTTCCACGATTTCGATTTCGCCAAGGGCGGAAACCGCAGTGTTTATTGCGTTTTCGACTACATTTTTCGCATCATCGGATAGAAATTTCACTTGTCGCTCCCTTTTTATAAAAAGAGTGAGCCTTGGCTCACTCCGTAGTATCACACTATTAAGTACGAAAATAATATCATATCGACGAATTTTTGGCAAGCAAATTTTGTGTATATTATAATAAAATTATAAATAATATATTATCAATTTATAAATTTGACATAAACGTGTCCAAAGCACACGGTTAAATTCAAAATTCACAGCCGATTATTTTTAACAATCGCCACTTAATTTGCTTTGTTTTTATGGCATCAATCGCCGTAAAGCACGACGGAATTTTGTGACCATATTGCAATAAAAACGCACGCAATTTTTGCGTGCGTTAAGTCTTGATTTTATTTTTGATTTTACATTCTCTTTGCAATAACTTTCAAAAGCTCAACTGTTGCATAGACGTCCGCTATCGCTCTATGCGCATTTTCATGGGAAATGTTGAGGTTTTTTGTGAGTGTCGGCAGGTCGAAACGCTTAAACTCTTTGAGTTTATCTCTTGCAAGCAAGAGCGTATCAAGCAGTTCGTTGTTGAAATTATATCCTTCTTCGTCTGCATATTTTGCAAGCATAATATAGTCGTAGCCCGAAATGTTGTGTCCGCAAAGAATTGCTCCGCGGGTATACTTGTAGAAATCGGGGACGAGCTTGCTAAATGACGGTGAATATTGCACCATTTCATTTGTTATCGACGTCAGGCCGGTGATGAAATCAGATATTGGCTCGGACGGTTTGCAGAAACTTTGGAAAGTGTCAACGATTTTGCCGTTGACGACTCTTGCCGCCGCGATTTCAATAGGCTCCGCTTCGGTCGGGACTTTCCCGGTTGCTTCAAAATCATAGACGACGATTGTCTTGTCTTTGAGGAAATCGGGCACTTCGTTTTCTTCTCCCATAATACTCGACTGTGCAACCTCTTGATAAGGCTCCGGCTTGACGTAGGCATAGTAGTCGGGAACGGGTTTTGAGCCTGTTAGATTTATGGAATCGTAGTTTATTTCGCATCTGAAGATAGCGTCGACAGTATAACTCAAGGCACCGCTATACTTGGAAATTGCGACCTTTCCGATGCATGCGATTTGATCCTTGTCTGCGAGCAATTTGATTTGTTCAACGTCGGAAATTTTAGGAAAACACGTACTTTCGATTTTGCCTGTCGTATCGTCGAGAGTGAACCTAAACAAAGGCAATTTTTCGGGATTTTTGGTGGGATTTGCAGGATCGTATTTTTTGTTCGTGTATTCTTTTTCTTGCAATCCGAAAATTTTACCGCAAAGAATGACGTTATCCCCTTCTTTGACGTCTTTTATATAGATAGGAGATTGATTGAGTCCGACGATTTTATTTCTCGAATAAATTCTCTCACCGATAGCAGTTTGCACGACTCGAAGTTCTCTTGTGTTTTGTTGCACTCTTTCTTCCACGACTTTTTCGACCGTGAAGTTCTCGGGAGCGACTTCGATTTCGGTAAGTTTGATTGAGATTTCTTCGTTGAAAGAGCGGTTTAGATACTCGAATAAACCGTTTTCGACATCGGATGTTTTGAGAAGATGATAGGTGGGTGTTTCAAAATTCATCTCGATGCGAATTTCACCGTCTTTGACATTGACCGAGATATTTTCGTCGTTTAGACGCTTGAAAACCATATTGAGATTTTCATTGAAATAAGCAAGCACTTTAGTCTTGACCACTCTGTCGTCCGCGAAGGTGTTTATGTATTCGACTTTGAGCTGCACGCCCGGGAAAATTTTTTGCACTGCGGACAGGACTTCCGCTTTTTTGTCGTCGCCAAATGACGCTCTCGACACGAAAGTATTGATGATAAAACGCACCGTGAGCAATTTTGCTTTTGTATCGTAAAACGCGGAATTGAATTTCAATTCCTTGAATTTGCCGTTTGTCGAAGTTTCAAACTCTTCAAAAAACTTTGTCATTTTGCTACCTATCACCGTATTTTTACTGCGATTTTGTGAAAAGTATTCTCAAAAACCGCATTTTTTGGAACTCTTAATATAGTTCTTCAATTGCTTTGAGCAGTTCTTCTTTGATACACTTGCTATCAATCGTTTTGTAGATTTCGCCTTTCAACATAATTACGGATTTTTCCTTTCCGCCGGCAATGCCTACGTCGCTGTTTTTACCTTCGTCTATTCCGTTGAGCGGGCAGCCCATAACCGCAATTTTCAACGGTTTTTGAATATGCTCGGTCAACTGCTCCACCGTTTCTGCAAGTTCTTCAACGTTGATTTCAGTCCTTGCACAAGTCGGACAAGATACGATTTCGACACCGCTACTGCGAAGTCCAATCGCACGCAGGATATTTATTCCTGCTTTGACTTCTTCCTCGATTGGTGCGGTGAGAGATACTCTGATTGTGTCGCCTATCCCTTCTCGCAACAAAGCGCCGATTCCTATTGAAGATTTGACCAATCCTCTTTTCAGTGGTCCTGCTTCTGTGACTCCCAAGTGTAAGGGATAATCGCAAGCAAGCGCAAGTTTTTCGTTGGCGGAAATCATCGTTTCAACATCTGATGATTTGATTGCAATGATAATATCGTCAAAACCGTGGCTTTCAAGCATATCCGCAGTCGCAAGTGCGCTTGAAACGAGTGCATCGTCTTCGCTCATACCCTTAAAACGCTTGTCGAGGCTACCGCCGTTTACACCTATGCGCACAGGTACTCCGTAATCTTTGAGAAGTGCGACGAGTTCATCTATCGTTCTTCCGTCAGCAGTCATGTTGCCGGGATTAATGCGCAACTTTTTTGCGCCCGCTTTCACTGCAAGTTCCGCAAGGCGATAACTATAATGCACGTCCGCAATGAGCGGAAGTCCACATTTTTCTGAAATAACCTTGAAACTTTCAGCAGAATTTTCATCGGGTACCGCAAGACGAATAAGGTCGCAACCGAGTCGTTTCAGGCTATCTATCTGCCTCAAACACCCCTCAACGTCCGTCGTTTTGGCGTTAAGCATTGATTGTACCGAGATTGGCGCATCCCCGCCTACCGCTACGTTTCCGATATATATTTTTTTTGAGTATCTTCTTTTGCTCATAGTTTTTATAATTGCCTATATATTAATTCACTATTATATTAGTTATCGTTTTGATTATATCTTTATTCCTTGTTATCTTTTTAGCTACTTAAACTCCGCTCACCAAGTGGAATACGTCAAGGAATACAACGAGTATCAGTAGCACTCCGAGTCCGACCGTATGGATAATTCCTTCTATTTTGCGAGGTACGGGTTTTCTGAATATCATTTCGATGAACGTGAACAACATTCTCGATCCGTCTAGCGCGGGAATCGGCAATAAATTCATGACCGCCAAGTTTGCGGAAATGACCGCCACAACGTACAAAAACGCATCGAAACCTGCACTGCTGACTTCTGCAATCGTCTTGACGACGGTTATCGTACCGCCTGCGGTTTCGATTCCAACTTTGCCTGTGATAAGTGCGCCAAGAGACGCCAAAATCTTGAACACTATGAAGAAACAGAATCCGAATGCGCGCCCAAACGCTCTGAAAAACGAGAGTTTTACGCGCGCAAAACCGTATGCAATGCCAAAACCGTATTTCGTTTCGGTGGTTTCATATTCGTTGCCAGCATCGTCTTTTTTGGTTTCGGTGTAGGTGTAGTTTTGTTTGTGGACGGTGAGCTCGATTGCTTCTCCGTCGCGTAGCACTTTGAAAGTCGCAGTATCACCGAGATTTGCGAAGGTGTTGTACAAGTCCTCTTGCACCATGATATTAACTTGCTTGCCGTTTACTGCAAGGACTACGTCCCCTTCCTGAAATACGTGCATACCGCTTTCGACGTCGTAGGTATTTGCGACGACGGGTAGAATTTGTCCGTAGGCAGTGAAGTATATCGTGATGATGAAAATCGCACTCAAAAAGTTGAAAAACGCACCCGAAAACAGAACGATAAGACGTTTCCAAGCGGGTTGATCGTTGAAACGAAGTCCTTTATTCTCGTTGAGATAAGAAAGTACGCCTTTCTTTTTCTCTTCTTTGACTTCGTCAAAAGGTTCGATTTTGTCTGCGTCAACCGCCATGTCGTCGTTGAGATAGGCAAGAATACCCCGCCTGCCGTCGTTTGCGATTTCTTGATTGACGTATGGATTTTGTTTTCCGCTTTCTTCTTCGTCTTCACCGTGGAATGCGCAAAAACCACCGATTGGAATGGGGCGAATTGAGAAAATCTCCCCTGTTTTTTTGTTTTTGCGTTGGAAAATCGCGGGACCGAATCCGATAGAAAACTCGTCGATTTTGAAGCCGAGAATTTTGCCAGCAAGATAGTGTCCGCTTTCGTGGATGATAATCATCAACATAAGCGCAAGTATGGCTACGATGACATAGCCTATATACGTGAACACTTCTTTTGCAGACGCAGCCGCCAAAATCAAGTTAAACAAATCGTTACGCTCCTATTTGAGTACTGAATAAGTATATTTGCGCGCTTCGGTATCTATGCGTGTAACGTCGTCGAGTGCGACGTCCCCGACGGACGAGAATTTCGCAAGCACTTTTTCGAGTTTTTGCGGAATGTCTCCGAGTTTGATCTTATGTCGCAAAAATTCTTCCACGAGAATTTCATCCGCCGCAGAGATTGCAATACATGCGCCTTCTCCCTTTTTGCCTGCTTGTTTGGCAATGGCAAGGCAAGGGAATTTTTCGTAATCGGGTTCGGTGAAAGTGAGTGAGCCGAGTTTTGAAAGAGAGATTTCAGGCACGGAGTTTTCACTCTTTTCAGGATAAAACAACGCTCTTTCAATGGATAACGCCATATTGGGCGCACTCAACAACGCTTTCACGCTATTGTCGCTAAATTCGACAAATGAATGTACTATGCTTTCTCTATGTATTAGCACTTCGACTTGATCGAGAGAAACTTCGAATAAGCGCATAGCTTCAATGATTTCAAGCCCTTTGTTGAAGAGCGTGGCACTATCAATAGTAACCTTTTTGCCCATTTTCCATACCGGGTGTTGAAGTGCCTGTTCGGGTGTGACTTTTGCAATCTGCGCACTGCTCATATCACGGAGCGCACCACCGCTTGCAGTCAAAATGATTTTCTTGATATATTGCGGATTTTCCCCTTCAAGACAGGATGCAATGGCGGAATGTTCAGTGTCGAGCGGAATGATTTTTCCACCGTACTTTCTTTCGAGTGCTTTTAGGTGTCTACCCCCTGCGACAATGCTTTCTTTGTTCGCTATGGCAAGCGTGCCGCCGTTTTCAAGCACTGCGACTGCCGCCCAAAGTCCTGCAATTCCGCCGACAGCGGACACGACTATATCCGCCTTTATGCTTGCGAGTTCTTCAAGCGATGACAAGCATTTTGTGGATTTTTCGTCTTCGAGAAAGTCGAATAGACTGCTTTGCACTTCCACCGCTCCGCCCGGGAAATAGTAGTGCGTAGGGTTAAATTCCGAGAGTTGTTCGCGAAGTAGGTTTTCGTTTGAATATGCGGAAAGCCCCACGACTTTGAATTTGTCGCGGTGCTTGCGCACGACGTCGAGCACCTGCGTCCCGACCGAGCCTGTACTTCCGAGAATGGTAATAGTTTTCATTAGAATCCGTATATTGCCGTGAAGGCGATTGTTAGTATGACAAGACAGTACATAACACTGTCGATTCTATCCATAAATCCGCCGTGACCGGGGAAAATTTTGCCGTAGTCTTTGATGCCCATCGCACGCTTGATACGAGATGCCGCAAGGTCGCCAAGTTCGGAAATCACTCCGCAAACCGCACCGAGTGCAAGATAGATGAGAGCGGTTTTCCATTCCCAACCTTCAACGGTGTGAGCGATGAAGGGCGCATATCCGCTTGAAGGAAATACAGCGAAAAACTCAAATAACAACCAGAAAAGAATTGCAATGAGCATTCCGCCGAACAACCCGCCGAAACCGCCGACGACAGTCTTTTTCGGACTGATTTTCGGGCAAAGACGCTTGGGCTCTACTCCGCGTTTACGGCAAATCGCACTGTACGACGCACCGAAGAAATATGCGAACATATCGCTTCCCATGACGGGGACGAGCGCGGCGAAGAGTATTGCGAAAAAGCCGCTATACTTGAAACTTAAATTCCACGCCATAGCCATAAACGCAACGGGATAGACGAGAATGAATGCGTTTGCAAACAAGTCTTTCAGGTCGCAAGTTTTGCTTTCGTCCACGTCTTCGCTCCCCTTTGCGGGTTTGAACGTGAAAATGGTCAGGACAGCGGTCATGCCGAGAAGAAGGACGGCAAGCAGTCCTTGAAGTCCGGTTCCCCAACCGACGAAGTGAGATAGGCAGTAGTATACGGGATAGCCTGCTATCATCACGAATGCCACGGGAACGACGAACATTTTATAACCTGCGTTTTTCAGGCAGTTGAACATCTCTACGACCGCTCCGAGAAGGAAGACGTAGATGAGCATATCAACAAAAATCGGGCTTACGAAGTACCCCCCTGCCATAAAACCGACAATGAGAGCAATAAGACATAAACCCGTCAGAGTGCGTTTGAGCATATTTTTGTCCTTTGAGAATAGAACGGCATCGTTAAAAACGAATTAAACCGTTCTATGCTCCGAATTTTCTTTTGCGCTCCTCAAAGAGAGCGACGATTTTATCCACGTCCTCCTCTTCCATATCCGGCCAGAGTTTGACGAGGAAAATAAGTTCTGCATAAGCGGCTTCGTAAAGCATGAAGTTGCTGAGTCGCATTTCACCGCCGGTACGGACGATACAGTCTAGCGGAGGCAAGTGAGAACTTGCAAGAGCGCGCTCGAAGTTTTCCTTCGAGAATGTGCCGTGAGAGAAACAAATCTCGGCGGCATGAAGAATATCCGCTTGTCCGCCGTAATTGAATGCGATATTAAGGATAGTACCCTTATTGTTTTGCGTTTTCTCTTCGATTTCAAAGATACTGTCTTCGATGCTATCGGGAAGCATCGCAATATCTCCCGAATACGTGATGCGCAAATCGCCGTCATAAGTGCGGTTGAATTTTTCAACTACGTTGAAAATCGCATCTCTTTCACTGTCGGGGCGTGCCCAATTTTCAGTGGAAAACGCATATACGGTTATCGCTTCGATGCCGAGTTCGTTTGCTCTTTTGACGACTTTGCGGAGCGCAAGCAAGCCGGCGGCATAGCCGTCGTATCTCTCAAGCCCGTGCGCAGTTGCCCAACGCCCGTTGCCGTCCATGATAAAACCGATATGACGAGGGACCATTAGACTTCGAGAATATCCTTTTCTTTGTCTTTGCACATTTTGTCGATTTCTTCGATAGCTTTTGCGACCGCTTTGTCAACGTCTTCGGTGAAATCTTTGAGATCGTCTTCGGTGATATCAGAACTCTTTTCGAGTTTTTTGAGTTCATCGATAGCGTCGCGACGAGCGTTTCTCAAAACGACTTTGGTGTTCTCCGCATTGGACTTGACGTCTTTGACGAGTGCTTTTCTTCTCTCTTCGGTGAGTTCGGGGAATACAAGGCGGATGACGATACCGTCGTTGTTGGGGGTTACTCCGAGATTTGCCGCGAGAATTGCTTTCTCTACGTTTTTGAGTTGAGATTTATCCCAAACGGAAATGACGATAAGTCTTGCTTCGGGAACGGTGATATTCGCCATTTTGTTGAGTTGGGTTTCCACGCCGTAGTAGTCGACGAAAACTCTGTCAAGAAGGTGGGGGTTAGCACGACCTGCTCTGACCATTTTGAGTTCGTTTTCATAGTTGCGAGTGGTTTTTTCAAATTTTTCCTGCATATCGTCGAAAATCATATCGACGAGTTCGATGCCGTAAGCCATAGTAGCCTCCTAAATATGATACTTTATATATTATAACAAATTAACGCGTGCATTGCAATATAAAAAACGGACAGATTTCTGCCCATTTTTTAGTTTTAATAAATGCCGATAGAATTATGGTTTTTGTCAAAAAGTGCCGTTAGAACAACGCTTTTGGATTTCTATCCGATTACTTGCCGATATACGTGCCGATATTTTCTCCTTCGAGTGCGCGCTTGATACTGTCCTTTTCCATAAGACTGAACGCGATGATAGGAATTTCGTTGTCCATGCACATGGTGATTGCGGTGGTGTCCATTGCCTTGAGCCCCATGGAGATAACATCCATATAACTGAGTTTGTCGAATTTGACCGCATTGGGATTGACTTTGGGATCACTGTCGTAAACTCCGTCAACGTTCTTTGCAAGAAGAAGTGCGTTTGCGCCGATTTCCGCCGCACGAAGCGCCGCACCGGTGTCCGTTGAGAAATACGGATTGCCCGTACCGCAAGCGAATATGACGATTCTGCCCTTTTCAAGATGACGCATTGCTTTTCTCAAAATATAGGGTTCTGCGACTTTGGTGATTGTGAGTGCGGTTTGAACTCTGACGGGCACTCCTCTTCTTTCGATTTGGTCTTGAATTGCGAGAGCGTTGATGACAGTTGCGAGCATACCCATATGGTCTGCCGTGGTTTTGTTCATTTCCGCATCTGCTTGTCTGCCTCTCCAGAAGTTGCCACCGCCGATGACGATACCGATTTCCGCGCCGAGTTTTTTGACTTCGATGATTTCATCGACGACTGCGCCGAGTTTGTTCATGTCGATACCCATGCCGTTTTCGGTTGCAAGTGCTTCGCCCGAAAGTTTTATGATAACTCTTTTGAATTTAAGATCTGCCATATATTCCTCGTGTTAAAAAAATGGGGAACGCTTACGCGCTCCCCTTTGCGTGTTATTTATTGAGTCCTGCTTGTTGCATAACTTCTTCTGCGAAGTTGTCTTCTCTCTTTTGGAGTCCTTCGCCCATTGCGTAACGGGTGAAACGAATGATGCTTGCTCCGCCGTTTTGTGCAAGGTATTGTGCGATGGTGATGTCGCTATTCTTGACGAAGACTTGGTCAAGGAGACAGATTTCTTTGAAGAACTTGTTGATTCTGCCTTCGATCATCTTTTCGATGATTGCGAGAGGTTTGGGATTGGGTTCGTTCAAAGATTGTGCTTTGAGGATTTCTTTTTCGTGTGCGACGACGTCTGCGGGGACTTCGTCCTTATTGACGTATTGTGCGTTTGCCGCTGCGATTTGGAGTGCTACGTCGTGAACGACTTCCTTGGGTGCGTTTGCGGATGCTTCGACCATAACGCCGATTTTGCCGCCCATATGGATATAGGTGTCGATGACGGAGTCGTTTGCAGTGTAGACGGTGAAACGTCTGATGGAGATTTTTTCTCCCATCTTCATGACGTATTCGTTGGTGACGTCGGTCATTGCTGCGGTGACGTCTGCGACGGATGCGTTTTCGTTGTCGAGAACGTAATCAGCGACTTTGCCAACGTATTCGTGGAAGATAGGTCCGTTTGCGACGAAGTCGGATTCACAGTTTACTTCGAGAAGGACGCTCTTGTCGCCCTTGTTTGCTGCGAAAACGATGCCTTCTGCTGCGATACGAGATTCTTTCTTCGCTGCGGTTGCGATGCCTTTTTCTCTGAGGTAGTCGATTGCGGCTTCCATATCGCCGTCGGTTGCGACGAGTGCTTTTTTGCAATCCATCATACCGACACCGGTTCTACCGCGGAGTTCCATAACGTCTTTGCTAGTGAATGCCATATATATTCTCCTAAAATTTTTCTGAATTATTCGGCTTCTTTCTCTGCGATTGCCTTTTCGAGGGCTTCTTCGGGAGAGAGAGCAACTTCTTCTTTTGCGACGGGTGCTTCTTCAACTGCGGGTTCTTCAACTTTTGCCGCGGTGAAGGATTCGCCTTGTTTGCCTTCGATGACTGCGTCTGCCATCAAGGATGCGAAGAGTTGGATTGCACGAATTGCATCGTCGTTTCCGGGGATGACGTAATCGACGAGATCGGGATCACAGTTGGTGTCTACGACTGCGACGATAGGGATGTTGAGTTTGCGTGCTTCTTTGATTGCGATCTCTTCTTTTTTGAGGTCGACTACGAACAAGCAACCGGGCAAACCGCGCATATTTTTGATGCCGCCAAGGTTCTTTTCGAGGTCGTCACGTTCTTTCTTGAGTGCTGCGACTTCTTTCTTGGGGAGCATTTCAAATTCGCCGATGATTTCTTTTTGATTGATTTTGTTGAGTCTGTCAATACGAGTGCGAATGGTTTTGAAGTTGGTGAGAGTGCCACCGAGCCATCTTTGGTTGATGTAGAACATATCGCAACGTTCTGCTTCTTGTTGGATGGCATCTTGAGCTTGTTTTTTGGTGCCGACGAAAAGGACGGATTTGCCTTCTGCGGCGATGCTCTTCACGAATTGGTAAGCCGCTTCGACGTGATCGACGGAAATTGCGAGGTCGATGATGTGAATATCGTTGCGGGTTGCGTAGATGTACCTAGACATTTTAGGGTTCCATCTTCTGGTTTGATGTCCGAAATGGACGCCTGCTTCGAGCAGGGCTTTCATGGTTGTTACGGCCATTTTATGGTCCTCCTTGATTTGTTTTTACCTCCCCCGACTTCGACGTTCAGGCTACCTGTCGGAACAACCTAAACTCCGCCGAGGTGTGCGGTGCGATGATGATTATATTATATAAATAAATTTTTTGCAAGAAAAATAAACAACTTTTTCAAGCAAAAATGAAGGATTTTGCGAGAAGAGTGAAATTACTCTTCTTCGCCGTCCCATTCTTCGAGCATTTTCAAAAACTCGTTGAAGACTTTTTCAAGCACTTCGTCGTCTTCGATTGCCGCAAAATTGGTGTTTCCTTCTTTGTCTTCGACGATTTCATAGATGAGGACTTCGTCGTCTTCGATATCGGGAAGGGGCTCGACGGGTTTCATGACGATATACCACTTGCCGTCAACGTCAAGTGTTGCGAGTTCATAAAACTCTTCGTCTTTGTCTGTTGCTTCGTTATAAAGGACGATAATATCGTCGTCTTCGGTTGCTTCGTTTTGGTCTTTGAAAAAGTCTGCCATAAGTAGACCTCCTTTGTTTTCATTGATTTTAGCATAAACCGCGCCAAAATGCAATAGCAATAATTTATTGACGTGTTTTGATCGGTTTTCCGCCGTTATGCTACCCTACTTAATTGCAAAATTAATCCGATTAGAATAGCGGTTTTTGCTTTTCAAGGTAGGACTGCAAAATTATCGTTGCCGCCACTTTGTCGATGACGGTTTTTCTCTTTTCTCGTCTTACGTCCGCCTCAATGAGCATTCTTTCCGCAGATACAGTCGTCAGTCTTTCGTCAACGTAGACAACTTCAAGTCCGCTTGCTTCTTTCAGTGCGTCCCCAAACTCTCTCGTGACTTCCACTCTCGGACCTTCGGTGCCGTCCATATTGAGCGGAAGACCAAGGACGAATGCGTCGGCGTCTTCGCGTTTTGCGTATTCCACGAAATAGGCAATATCCTGTTCGAAAGTCTTGCCCTTTCTGACGTAGGTTTCTCTCGGATTTGCGGTTATTCCCAGCATATCGCTGACCGCTACTCCTATTCTGACGTCACCGACGTCAAGTGCGATTTTTCTTTTCATAGTTTCTCCGTTATTTCAAAAATCCGTTGGAAAGCGGAATTTGTCGATTTCTATTTTTTGGCGCAGTTTTATTGTCGTCCATTTTCTCGTATAAACTCTCTCCTTTTTTGAAAAGAAGCAGATTGAACGCTACCGCAATAATCAATGCTATTACCGCTGTCAGTCCCCAAAACAGTGCGTACGTCCCGATTTCGCCGAAAATCGGCTCCATTGCCGAGAATACGCTTGCTATCACGATGATGAATATCGCAAGCGCCGTGCACACTAGATACGGCACCAAAATCAACATATTACCTCGTTGAAGCTCTGATGTATCCTTCCAATCGAGATTGGGTTTTCGCATATCTATATATATTGAAAATGCGTTTGTCCCCGTTGATATTATAAGCATTACCAAGCCGAAAAGCAAGGCGTTTACCGCTCCGACTTTCATCACTGTCCCTGCAATAATTGTGAGCAACACCACGCCGACCGCCGACACAATATTTGCAAACAACACCTTTTCAAAAATGATTTCATTAGGCTTTACGGGCAAGTGTTTCATGAGATAATAGGTTTTTCCGTCCCGACTGAAAGCAAGTGTTGCGGATGCGTTTATGCCGGAATTAAGGAGTATGGAATACAAGAACGCAACGCCTGTTTGTACCATAGGTACAAGTATGTTTCCGCTTTCCTCTGCGGATAGAAGTATCGTGTAGCTGTCGCTATCAGTGGCAAGATAGGTTACGACGAGCATAATCGGCGAAAGAATCACGTTCATAAACGACGACAATGCAAGCCCCGGATAGCGCACGAGCGACTTGAAATCTCTCTCTAAAAGTGCGGATATGTGAGACTGTCTAGTGAGTTTTTTACTTTTTGCCGAGTTTTTCTTGCTCGTTTCGATTTGAGCGGATACCGCTCTTGCGTAAAACGCTTTCGAGATGAGCGTGATGAGCAAAATCAATCCGCCGTATATTCCTATCGCTATTCCGAGGTTTGCCCACGGATTTATGCCGAGTGAAAAGTAGACAACCACCTTATCGGGATATGCAATATTGGCAATTCTGACGATTGCGGAAATCGTACCGCTTGACAAATTTGTCAAGTTTTCCGTATTTGCGATTTCGGGGAAGGTAACGAAGTATATTGCGAAGAGAGCGCAGAATAAAATAAGTAATACGACCGTGCCTACAACGCTTCTTTTTTTGAAGAATTTAGACAAGTACATAAGCGGCATAGATACGATTGACGCGATCGCCAAAGGTAGCAACGGCGTGAGAAGTATTATTGGCAAAATAAGTGGATAGAATGCGGGAAACACATAATATCCGTGTGCCGATGCGGTCAGTGCTACGGTGAGCAAAGACGGCAATAACACGTAGGTTGAGATAATGAGTTCGTTGACGTAGACGACGGAGATTTTCGCAAAGTATACGACCGTCGGAGACACCGGCAACGACGACAAAAATCCGACGTCGTCGGATAGGTAGAGAGTGGATAGCACGCCGTGCACCGCAAAGAAAAACGTTATCACTTGCGCAGATGCGATAATAAGAGTCACTTCGTGCGGAAATATTCCTTTTTGCACCGCCGTTTGCGTGATTGTGTACAACATAACACAAATCACCGCCATAAGCGGTAACGTTGACAGTGTGCCTACGATGGGCGCAATGATCTTCTTGCCCTCCCTGCGCACGCTGTACTGATTTTTGAGCAGTAGTTTGAATACGAGTAGATACTTACTCATCGGCGGTTTCGTCGTCTGACGTGATTTGCAAGAACAATTCTTCGAGAGATTTAGAGAGTCCGCTTTCGTGAAGCTCCGAAACGGTGCAAACGGTGATCAAATTTCCGCCGTCGATAATCCCTACTCTGTCGCAGACCTTTTCCACGACGTCGAGTACGTGTGAACTGAAAAATACACTATTCCCTTTTTCAGCATATTCACGCATAAGTTTTTTGAGTGTATAGGCGGATTTAGGGTCTAGTCCGGTGAGCGGTTCGTCCAAAACCCAAAGTTTAGGCTCGTGAATGAGTGCACCGATGACGTTGAGTTTTTGTTTCATACCGTGGGAATAACTCTTTATTTGATCGTTTATCGCACTTTCTAGGTCAAAAAGTTTCAAATAGCGGTCAATACGCTCTTTTCTTTCATATTCGGGAACGTCAAAGACGTTCGCCATGAAATTTAGATATTCCGCGCCCGTCAATCTCTCGTAGATGACGTGGTCGTCGGATACGTAACCGATTTGTTTTTTTGTTTCAATCGGGGACGATTTCAAGTCCGCTCCGTTCACTTGGATATTTCCGTCATCGAAGGACAAAATCCCCGTGATACATTTTATCGTAGTTGATTTTCCTGCGCCGTTCGGTCCAATAAAACCAAAGATTTCACCGGGGTTTACGGTGAGCGTAAGATTGTTTACGGCGGGTACTGAATTGCCTGAATAGGATTTTGTGAGATTGTTGATTTTCAGCATTATTGTGGCTTGAATTTTGATTTGCGTTGTGCTTTTCTTTCTTTGACGACCTTTTCAAAGCCGTTTTCGGTCGGCTCGTAGAATACGGCGGATTTCAATTCGTCGGGAAGATATTGTTGGTCCACCCAACCGCCGAAATCGTGGGGATATTTGTATCCGCTTATGACTTCTCCTTTGTAGTTGTGGTCGCGAAGATAGATTGGGACGGATTCGCGTTTGACGGTTTTCACCGCTTCTTCCGCTTTCATGAGAGCGACTTCCACACGGTTTGACTTCGGTGCTTCCGCAACGTAAATTATGCCTTCTGTGAGCGGTATTCTGCCTTCGGGTAAGCCGATTTTTTCGTATGCGTTCATAGCGGAAACCGCAACTACCAGTGCGTTTGGATCAGCCATTCCGACGTCTTCCGCTGCGTGAATAACGATTCGTCTTGCGATGAGCATAGGATCACACCCTGCTTCGATGAGTCGTTCCGCCCAGTAAACTGCCGCATCCGAGTCGCTACCGCGCATACTCTTGATGAATGCGGAAATTATATCGTAATACATGCTCTCGTCAAAGCCGAGAGCTTTTCTCTGTATGGACTGCTCTGCCACCGTCTTGTCAACGTGAATTATGCCGTCAGCGGATGCGTGAGTGGTTATGACTGCAAGTTCGAGAGCGTTCAAAGCGGTTCTCATATCCCCGCCCGATGCCCAAGCAAGATGATTGAGCGCATCGTCGTCGACTTGCACGTTCATATCGCCAAGACCGCGGTCTTTGTCTGCAAGCGCATGTTGAAGTCCGCCGAGAATATCCTTATCGGTGAGCCTTGAAAACTCAAAAACACGGCATCTCGACACGATTGCTCTCGTCATATTTGCATAAGGATTTTCGGTCGTCGAGCCGATGAAGATGATATATCCCTGCTCGATTGCCTGAAGCACGCTATCCGATTGCGCTTTATTCCACCTATGACATTCGTCAAGGAGCAGATAAGTGCGCTTTCCGTACACTCTCAACAACTCTTTTGCGTCTTCGATGACTTTTTTTGCGTCAGCAACACCTGCGGTAACGGCATTGAGTTTGACGAAGTTTGCGTTGGTATTTTGAGCGATTATATGCGCAAGAGTGGTCTTTCCTGTGCCGGGAGGACCGTAAAAAATGCAACTTCCGAGTCTATCTGCGGAGATTGCCCTACGAAGCAACGAGCCTTGACCGACGATTTTAGACTGCCCGATAAACTCATCAAGAGTTTGAGGGCGCATTCTTTCGGCGAGGGGTGCCATTCTTTCAACATTGTTTTGCAAATCAAATAAGTCCATAAATAAATTATAAAATTTTTTTATAGAAAAGTAAAGAAAAGATTTCGAAAAAGCGGAATATTGCGGGTAATTGTCGGCAAATGATGTGCTTTCATCAAAATAATTATTGTTTGCGGGAAAAATGCATATGATTTTTTACGAAACAGACAAATTTACTTTTGCGCCAAAATTCACGACTACTTCGAAAAAGGTGTTTTCAAGACGATTTTCAAGGGAATTTTCCCGAGTTTCACACATGGCACACCCGTCATAACAGTGCCGTTTACAGACAAAACTTCATTGTCGGATGGCAATATGGTGATGTGATGAGATATTCCTTTTGAGAGCAAATCAAATTCGATTTTGGCAAAATCAGACGGAATTGACGGAGACAGAGTTAAGTTGTCGTTCCCGATAGAAATGCCGAATTTCACTGTTTTTTGTTGTGTGTACGGCACAAAAGTATTCTTGATTTTGATATTTTTTAGAATACTTTTCTGTTTTTTCTGCGTTTTTGCGTACAATATCGACATTATATCGTTTGAGGATAATGCGCTTGCAAGTGAAATAAGATCGTTTTTCTTGTAGATTGTGAAAATCGTGCCGATACCAAAACTTACTTTTTTTGCAGTTATCGTAGGTGGCGCTACCCTTTTCATATATCCGTCAAGCACTAGTGCATAACAATAATCGTCAAGATTTAGTTTTGTAGATTGACAACTCAAGTTTTCCAAAAAGGTTTTCTTTGCACTGTCATCCGCATTGTTGAATACATCGTAACTGTCGAGAATTTCAAGCGGACGATAAAACCGATAGAATGAAAACAACTTGAGTAAGTTCATCCCGTCCGCAATATTAGACAACACTCTTTTTGTGGAATTTAGCACGTCAAGATAGACTGCGTCGGCAATTTTTACACTCTCTTCTCTCTCGTTTGATGAGAAATGCAAAAACACGTTGTTATCTTTCAGGCGCAGATATTGTTTTGACTTTTCATAACGCTTTGGATTTGTCGAGATTTTCTTTGCGATTTTGTGAATTTTGTCAAACGTGATAATTCTTTTGCCAAGAAACGCAACTTTTTCAAGGTATACGTACAAAAGTCCGTCTTTTATCAAGTCAACTTCGGGAAAACTTACAGTACTAATCTTGTTGAAAGCATTAAAAATCGTTGCGACTTTGTCTTCAATCAACAAATACTCACAACTCTCCAAACATAATCTTGCCATTGTAACCACCCTTGTTTCATCGTCTACGCACGGAAGGTCGCAAAGAGTTTCAAAGTTTTTCTTCTTTTTTGAAATGTTTTTCATAAATTCGAAGTAAGGCAAAAACTCACGGAAATCTTCGCATTTGGACTTTTTGCAGACTTTTAGTGCCTTTTTTATCGTCCTGTAAAACGGTTTGCCGTCGTATTTACACTTGCCGTTTTCACTTGCTTGCCCGAATTTTCGAGCAGTTAGGCCGCACTTTTCGATATAATCTTCATCGTTTAAAGTGCGAGTAAAATGCTCGCGCGGAGAGCGTTTTGTGACTATATATACCGCTAAAAATAGTAGCGTGACAACACTTGCAATCAGATATTCCATATCCTTATTCTTGCCAAGCGGTGAGTTTTTAAGCATAAATCGGACAAAATAAAAACGCTCTTTCGAGCGTTTGCAAGATTAGTCTGTAAGCCGAGTTCTGTCTTGGACGGCCATCTATCTAGCCGATACGTTGCCGTATCGATCAAGCGACGTGTGGAGCGGACGGGCAATCCTATATGCTCCGGTCTTGCATCGAGTGGGGTTTACATCACGCCTCGTCACCGATTTGCGGGTGAGCTCTTACCTCGCCTTTCCATCCTTACCCTTGCGGGCGGTATTTTTCTGTTGCACTATCCTTAAAGTCGCCTTCACAGGTATTTCACCTGCACTCTTGCCCTATGATGCTCGGACTTTCCTCACGGTATTTCTACCCCGCGACCGCCCGACTAACTTGCTTTGTCATATTAGCACGGACGGGAAAAATGCGCAAGCAAAAACGGATATATACACCGCACAATTTTGACAATTCGATAATCTATCAACCTAATTTTGTTTGAAATATATAAATTGTGTTGTGAAAGTAATTGAAGTTCGCAAATATAATTCGCAAAAAAAGCGGAGCGTTTTGCCCCGCAAAATAATAATTTGATTTTAACAACCCTATGTGCTTTTCGGTTTTTACAAATAATTTATTGATTGACTCTGATTATTTTTCAATTGACAATTTGTATTCGTTTGCCCAATTTTGCATTTCAACCGCGTGAGGTATTGCGTGAGTTGAGTAATCTTTTCCGCCAAGAAGTCTTGCAATCTCTTCGACGTTGTTTTCAAGAAGGTCGAGATGCGTGTTAGTTTTGCCGTTTTCGGTGGATTTAGCGATCAAATAGTGCGTGTCAGCCATTGAAGCGAGCGCAGGCATATGCGTGACTGCGATGACTTGACGTTTTCTTGACACGTTGCACATTTTCTCTGCGACGACTGCGGATATATTGCCTGAAATTCCCGTGTCAATCTCGTCGAAAATCATTGTTCCGATATCGTCGACGTCCGCAAGAATGTTCTTGAGAGCAAGCATAAATCTTGACATTTCACCGCCTGAAATGATCTTTGCAAGGGGTTTCAACGGCTCACCGGGGTTCGGTGAAATTAAAAACTCAACGACGTCCGCACCTGTATCCGATATATCGTCGGGATCGTCCGTTGACGTGATGCCGACCTTGAACGTGCTTCCGCCCATTCCGAGATCTTTGAGTTCAGAAAGGATGCTCTTTTCAAAGGATTTTGCAATTTTGCATCTAATATCCGTGAGTTTTTGCGCAGAAGATAGGAGAGATTTTGCGGTTTTTGAAATCTCTTTTTCAAGATATTCTACTCTCTCTGCGGAATTTTCAAGGATGGTATATTCTTCTTTTGCTTTTTGATAAAATTCGGTCAGGCTTTGATAACTTCCGCCGTATTTTCTTTGCAGTCCGCGCACGATTTCAAGTCGAGATTCGATTTCGTCAGCACTGAATTTGTCGTAGTCGAGTTCGTTCAAGAAGTCTTTGACGGTTTCTGCGACGTCGATGACTTCTTCTCTTGCGTCGTACAAACGCTCATTGAGTCCTTCGATACGATTGTCGTATTGAGAAATAAGATTGAGAGTCGCAATAGTGGTTTTCAATGCACTTGAAACCGCAGTCGATTCATACCCGTCAAGCAGTTCTTTTGCACTTTGTAGAGCATCGAGTATTTTTTCGAGATTGCGGATGCGTTTTCTTTTTTCAAGGAGTTCTTCTTCTTCCCCTTCTTTGACGTCCGCCTTTTCGATTTCGGCAATCTGATAGGACAAAACGTCAAGTTTTCTCTCTCTATCCGCCTGATTTCCGATTGCACCGAGTTCGTGTTTGAGTTCGACGTATGAGGAGTGAATACGTTTGACTTCCGCCTTGACTTCGTCAACTTTGCCACCGCCCAAACTGTCAAGTAGTCCGAGATGAGTAGACGAGTCGAGCAAAGATTGATGCTCGTGTTGTCCGTGAATATCCACGAGAAGCGCGGTTAGTCCACGCAGAGTTGCAAGAGTGGTAATTCTACCGTTGATGCGGCATTCGTTTTTGCCGTCCACGGTCATTTTTCTGCGAAGTATCAAAATTTCTTCTTTGTCGATACCGTTTTCGTCAAGGTAGTCGTTGACGCTATCCGTTTCGTAGTTTTCAAAAACCGCTTCAACCACTGCGAAATCCGTGCCGTAGCGTATCAAAGATTTGTCCGCCCTATCACCTAGCACAAAGCCGACGGAATCTATAATTATAGATTTACCCGCACCCGTTTCACCGCTCAAAACGTTGAGTTTATCGCCAAACTCAACTTCGAGTTTGTCAATGAGCGCGATATTGGTGATAGCAAGACTTTTAATCATTGTTATTGAAGAAGGTCTTCGAGCATATCCGCAACTTTGATTGCGTGGTTGGCATCGTCAACTGCGATGAAAATCGTGTTGTCGCCTGCGATAACTCCTACGACTTCGTCGTAGTCCAAGCGGTCGATGAGTGCCGCGGCTGCGTTTGCACTGCCGTCTTCGGTCTTGACGACGATAAGGTTGCCGGCAGAGCGAATGGACAATACGGTATTCTTGAAAATCTTTATGTACTTATCTGACGAACTGGGCTCTGCGGGCTGTTGAGCGACGTACTTATAATGTCTGCCGTCCGTCGTCAAAACCTTGATGATACCCATATTTTTAATATCCCTGCTAACCGTCGCTTGAGTGACGTCAAATCCGTCGTCTTTGAGACGTTTAACGAGTTCTTCTTGCGTATCAATATCGTTTTTTGCGATGATTTCAAGGATTTTGAGTTGTCTTGTTGCTCTTGCCATATTTTCCTCCCGATGGTCAGTCAGTAACTCCCCATCTGTTCATTTTTTCGAGTAGTTTTTTATAGAAGTCGTGAGCGGAATTTTCGATGAATACCGCCTTTTTTTCGCCGAAAGTGATTTTAATTCCACCGCTGCAACCGCCGACTTCGTTGCCGTCCGCTACAACTATCGCATCGTCGCAATCGGGGATGATTTCAACGGTTGATTTCGGGGATAAAACGATAGCGCGGGAGTGCAGGGAGTGCGGACAAACGGGATTGACCACTATCCCTTCGACGTCGGGCGCAAGTACCGGTCCGCCTGCGGAAAGCGAATATGCGGTCGAGCCTGTAGGTGACGATACGATAAGTCCGTCCGCATGGTATTTGTCAACATACTTTCCGTCCGTTTTCAAAGTGATATTTATCGGACGATAACTCGTGCTGCGCACGGTGAAATCGTTGAGAGCATACACATCCGCCCCGCCGATTTGCGCTTTCAACAATCCCCTTTCCTTTGTGGGAGCGGATTTTAGCGCATTAGCGATGACTTCCACGTCCGCGTTTGGTTCGTACTCTGCAAGAAAACCCACGTTTCCAAGGTTTACGCCGAGAATTTTGCAAGGAGAATTTACCCCCGCATAAAGCATAGTGCCGTCCCCGCCGAAAACGAGATACGCATCTGCGCCTACTGTATTGTCGATGTTTTCGGTTTCGACCACGTCAAAGTCAGGAAGAGACTTGAGTCCTTCCAAAATCGCGATACGCGACGGATTATCTTTGAGTGTAGGTTTGACGTAAGTTGCTATCTTCATAAGTTGCCTATTGTTTGTAAGTAGACAGAATTATACAATATTTTATAAGTTTATACAAGTCGTTTTGCATATTATTTTGAAATAAATTTATTTTATAAATTTTGTATTCGCTACAGCAACGTCACTTAATGGTCTTGGTGGCTTGGACTTGCATTCGGCGGATATGAAGACGGTTTGTTGTATCTCGACAAGGAAATGCACGAAATATCCGTGAATTACCGTAACTATGCTTACAAAACAATTATGCAATATATAGACGACGGCGACGTTAGAGTCAAGGCGGAATTAAGCGATGCTTTCGGTTGGATAAAATTTATACTGTAGCCTTCAAAAAACCGATGGCAGACTTGTTATCGAGATTCTAAACGACTCAATTAATGATAGCATTGTGATTTTTTCTCAACTTAAAGACTACTCTCATGCAAAGACGGTGACAACGTCAACGCAAGGAAAATTTGTTGGAAGTGCGCAAGAGTTTTCAAACAAACTTGAAGCACCGGCAAAAAGTATACGAACGTATATCATATCAAAGTGATAGCACCGGCCGTTTTTAGCAAAATAGTTGACGGAATTTTATTGATCAACTATAAAAATGCACCCTACTCACCCTGAAAAAGCATCGGAATTGCCGATATGGTGCGATTATCCTTGACTTTTTTCGGTGAGAAAAATATAATCGAAATATGATAAATTTGATTTGTGCATCTGAATTTGCCATAAAGGTCGTGTCGGGAATTGCCGGATTGCTTATTGCGGTAGTGATTTTGACTTTGGTTTTCGTGCGACAAAAAAAACACTAACACGGTATATAAAAATAAAACGGCTATGCGCCGTTTTTTTATTTGTCCGACATATTTTGCGGTTTTTTCACGAAGAGCAAGTATTCCTTGTTTTTGTTGTCATAAAAGACCGGGGACTGTGTCACCCCTAGCACCACAAAACCACATTCGAGTGCGTAGCCTTTCACCATTTTGATTGCCTTTTGCCTATCCTTTTCAGATAGTACTATTCCCTTTTTGTTGAGTGCGGATTTGCCTAGTTCAAACTGCGGCTTTATGAGTGCGATACACTCCCCGCCCTGTTTCAATGCGTTGAATATGGTGGGAAGAATGAGTTTCAAAGATATAAAGCTGACGTCGGTGCAAGCAAAATCTACGGGCGTAACGGTCAAATCGCGTGCGTTTGCTTTGAGAAAGGTTACTCTATCATCGGATAAAATTTCAGGCGGAAGTGCGCAATCGGCAACGTCTACCGCAAGAACGCTTTTCACTCCACCACGAAGAAGCACGTCGGTGAAACCGCCGTTGCTACAGCCTATATCAATAGCGTCCTTCCCTTTCACGTTTACACCGAAAACCTTCAAACCTTCTATAAGTTTATATGCGCCTTGAGAGGCATAGCCTTCGTCCGAGATTATCTCGATTTCTGCCTCGTCGTCCACGTCGTAAGACGGTTTCAAAATCACTCTACCGCCAACTTTCACCTTGCCTTTCAAGATGAGATTTTCCGCATACGTCCTTGACGGAAGGTTTTTCGTTTCTGTTAAGAATTTGTCCAAGCGCATATGATTTTTTCCTTTGCGATTTGTTCTGAATTGCAACTGTCCGTTTGATATTTCTTTCATCGCGATCAAGTGTTGCAAGGAGTCGCGCGACGAGCCAAACAAACTCCTTCGAGTTTTTTATGGCGGATTCTTTGAGCATTGCTTTTCCGCCTATCGTCAATGCGGATATGACCGCGGATATGACGATTGAAAGAAGTTTTTGATGACCAAACGGCAATATCAAAGATAGTTTTAGTACGATTGCAACCGAGCATGCACCCGATATTATCCCAAACGTATCCCCGATGACGTCGTTGCAAACGTTTGAAACTTTTTCATTGTTTGCAATGAGTCTGATGGCGGTTTTTGCGCCGTAGCGACCTATCTTTAGATCGTCCGCAAAATCGTCTACGCAACAAGAAGTTGCCGCCACTCCTATTCCGTCGAAAGTTATACTTGCAAGAATCAGAAACGCAAGGAGCAGTCCTGTCACCGTAAGACTGTTTGCATCAGCGGTCATCTCGCTCAAAAAACTGATAATTGCAGAGAGTGCAAAGGAAACCAAAGTGATTTTGATTGCCCACACACTGATTTTGTTCGACTTGTTTTTTCGTTTAGTCGCCATAAGTCACCGATATAAAGATATTCGATGACGATTATATGATGACTTTCAATCTGCATATTTCCGAGTCTATTGCCGTTGCGATTTCACCCATAATTATTTGACAATAATCGTTTTAATCAATTACACAAAAGCAAATTAGTGCAGTTAGATTGCTGAAATCAACTGTTCAAGGTGACTGTTTCAAGCGCACGCACGAATTCTTCGTAGTCTGCGTTGAACAACTCTTTGAAACAAGTTGACACCGCTTTACCGTTGCTTTCGCTGCGAAGTATGCGTTTTGCATCTCGCAATACGTTTATCGTGAGAGGTAATTTGAAATACGGAGTAGCCGTGCTACCGCTTTGTCGCGCACCGAGTATATCACCGCTTCCGCGCATTTCAAGGTCTTTTTCCGCAAGAAGACTGCCATCGTCGAAGTTTTTCATCGCAACTAGTCTATCGAGCGCTCTAATAGACGTCGCTTTCGTGTGCAAAAAACAAAACGCTTCACTACCATCTCTACCTACTCTACCGCGAAGTTGATGCAGGGATGCAAGACCGAATCTATCTGCATTCAACACCGCAATAATATTTGCTTTCGTATCAATGCCGACTTCGACAAGAGAAGTTGCGACAAGCACAGAGATTTTTCCGTTTGAAAAGCCTGTCATCACTTCGTTTTTATCGTTATCCGACATCTTGCCGTGCAAAATCGACACCGTTAGATTGTCGAAATATCCGATATAATCCTTTGCAAATTGTTCGATTGAGTATAGGTCATTTCCTTCGCAGTCTTTGATTGTAGGACAGATGATAAATGCTTGTTTTCCTGCCCTACACTCTCTTGCAATATACGTAATCAAGTCGTTGAGTTTGATGTCGGATATGATTTTTGTGGATATATGAGTTTTTGCGCTTTCTCTTTTTTCGATTTTCGATACGTCAATATCATCGTAGACGGTGAGAGCAAGCGTGCGCGGGATAGGCGTAGCGGTGAGAGTGAGAATATCCGATGCCCCCTTTTCTTCGATTCCGGTTCTTGACGACACTCCGAATTTGTGCTGCTCGTCAATGACTGCAAGTGATAGGCACTTATATTCAACCTCCGCACCAATGAGGGACTGCGTGCCGAAAACCGAGTCAATCTCGCCCGACGATAATCCGCGCAGTATTTCCGCTCTATCCGAATGTTTTGTGCTTGACGTGAGCAGAGCTACTTTCATTCCGAGTGCGTTTGCAAGCGGTAAAAACTTTTGATACTGTTGCCCTGCAAGAATTTCAGTCGGGCACATGTATGCCGATTGCATTCCCCCGTCAAATGCTTTTGCAAGAGCAAAATATGCAACGACGGACTTGCCTGAGCCTACGTCGCCGTAGACGATTCTCGACATGGATTTTGATGAATCGAGATCGTTCGAGATCGAGTTCATAGTGTCTTTTTGAGTGCTCGTCAAATCCCAATCAAGTAGGTTTTCAAACCAAAGTGTTCCAAAATTCCTGAATTTATAGAATACTTTTCGTTCTTTTGAGGCGTTTCTACGTGAGTTTTTGTAGTTATACAGTCCGCAGGCAAAATCTAGCGATGCAAGTGTATTCAATGCGTCTTTGCACTCCTCCGCACTGTTTGGCATATGCGCGGATGAGAGTGTGAGATAGGTTGTTTTGAGAGTCGATTCAAGGGAAGAATACTCTTCCGTCACGTTGAATACGCTATTGATATTTGCGTTCTTGCGAAGATATTCGAGCGCGCTTTCAACGAGATTTTTGAAAGTGCCCTGCCCTAAAATTCCTTTGAGAGGATAGACAGTGAATATCCCTTGATCGAGTCTTTTGATTTTGTCTTCCGGTTCAACAGTCGGATTGACGAGCAGAATTTCTCCGCTCGCAAAACTGATTTTTGACAGAAGTCGAAAACTTCTGCCAATTTCAAATTCGGGTTGAAGATAAGGTCTGTTGTAGAAAACCGCTTTGAAGTAAACTTTCTTATCAGAGATTTTATCGAGAAAAGTTACCGTGAAAGATTTCGTGCCCCTTTGCGACGGCACCGTCGCTCTGACCACTTCCCCTGAAAATAAACAAAATTGCCCTTCTTCTGCGTATAAAGCAGGTTCGGGCAATTTCAAATTCACGTATTTGCTCGGAAGATAAGATAACAATCCGCCTACGGTGGTTATTCCGAGGTCGGCAAGTTTCGCTATCGTGGCTTCTCCGACGCCTTTGATTTTCTCAAGTTCCATATTACTCCGCCGCTAGGACGTAATAATAGTGCGGTTGTCCGCCGTAGTAGACGGCAATTTCAAGGTCGGGTTGTGCTTCAGAGAGTATTTCAACGACGCGATTTGCTTCCTGTTCAGTCACTTCTTGACCATAATAGAGAGTGAGCATATCCGCATTTTTCGCGATTTTGTTTGCGGTGACGACGGTTGCTTCTACAATAGATCCGCTTTTTGCCACGATTTTCTTGTTGCAGATACCGATTATATCACCTTCTTTGACGGAGAAACCGTTCATACGAGTGTTGCGCACCGCGTGGGTGATTTCTGCCGATTTGACGTTTGCGTAAGAACTCTTCATATTTTCAAAGTTTTCTTCCGCACTGACTTCCGTAGAGAAAACGAGAGCCGCAGATACGCCCTCGGGCATACAAGTGGTCGGTACGACGTAGACGTTGACGTCCGCAAGTTCTTTTGCTTGTTCTGCCGCAAGGATGATATTCGGATTGTTCGGAAGAACAAAAACGTTTCTTGCATCCGCAGAGTTTACCGCACCCAAAATGTCGTAAACGCTGGGATTCATCGTTTGTCCGCCCTCTACGACGACGTCGACGAGCAAATCTTTGAAGATTGCCGCCATTCCGTCACCGGCACATACGGATACCATAGCAAATTCTTTTGACGGAATCTTCTTTGCTTTTTCACCGTTTGTGGTCTGTTCGCCCTTGATTTTGCGGTTTTGCTCGACCATATTTTCGATTTTTATATCGACGAGTTCACCGAGTTTCAACGCTGCTTTCAACGCTTTGTCGGGATCGTTCGTGTGAACGTGGGTTTTGACAAGGTCAAGATCACCGATGACAAGCACGCAGTCGCCTATCGTGGTGAGATAGTCGCGGTATTTGTCGATGTCACTGAGCGTGGTCGCAGTTTTCAAGTGCGAAATGAAAAATTCCGTGCAATATTGGAAAGTGATATTGTCGTAGTCGTTTTTCAAAATCTCGTCTTCGGTCGCGAGTGCTTTTGCTTCCGCGGACAAGACGGGACGAACTGCGTCTTCTCTTATCATCTTGAATTCTTCCCCGGTGAGCACCGCAAGGAAACCCTCGAGAATTGTCAAGAGTCCTCTTCCGCCTGCGTCCACAACGCCTGCCTTTGCAAGTACAGGGAGCATTTCGGGAGTTTTTTGCAGGATTTGTTCGCCCGCGTCGATGACCATCTTCAAGAAGACTTCAAATTCAACTTTCTTTTTTGCAAACTTGACGGAGTTTTCCGCCATAACTCTGACGACCGTGAGAATTGTACCTTCTTTGGGTTTTGTGACTGCGCTATATGCTATTTCCGTACCTTTTTTGAGTGCGGATGAAAAATCTTTTGCATTGAGTTCGGTTTTGTTGTCGAGAGCGATTGCGAATCCTTTCAAAATTTGCGAAAGAATGACGCCGCTATTTCCTCTTGCGCCTTTTAACGCTCCTTTTGAAAATGCCAAGGCGAGTGCGCCAAGGTCTTCGGAGCCCGAAACGTTGAGTTCACGAACCGCGGATGCCATAGTGAGTGACATATTCGTGCCCGTATCACCGTCGGGGACGGGGAAAACGTTCAGTTCGTCGACGAGAGCGCGATTGAGTTCGAGCGCTTGTGCTCCGCCTTTCAACATTTCCTTGAATTGTGTGCTATTGATGCTTAACATTTTATCCTCTATTAGACTCTTATGCCGACTACGTTGACTTGAACGCGTTTGACTCTCATACCCGTGAAGTGTTCGAGAGCAAACTTGACCGTATCGGCAATAGATTTCTTTACTGTTTCGATGTTGACTCCGACTTTGAGCACGACAAAAACCTCGACGAACATCAAATTGTCGACGGTTGCGACCTTGACGCCTTTGCCGAGGGTACTCTTTCCCCAAAGATGACCGACGTTATCACTGAAACGACGAGATACCATTTCTAGCACGCCGTAACAGTCCGCAGCGGCAGCCGACGCGATTATCGCGACCGCCTCGTCGGAGATGGAAATTTTGCCGTATTTGTTAGAAGTTGTGAGTGACATCGCGTTTACCTATGTGAAGATTTTACTATATGTAAAAATATTTTGCAACTAAATAAAGAATTTTGCGTCAATCAGTTGCCAAATCTCTGTGAATTTGTTAGAATATCAACGATTTGAAGGAGGTACTAGATATGTCCAGAGTATGCAGTGTATGCGGTAAAGGTAGAATGAGCGGCAACATGGTTAGCCACTCCAACAGAAAAACCAGACGCAGTTGGGCGCCGAACGTCCAAAAAGTCAAAGCAAAAACCGCGAACGGTGGCACGGAATACGTCTACGTTTGCGCACATTGTCTTCGCGCCGGCAAAATTGATCGCGCGTAATTCAGTCTATTGACAAGTCAGCCCGTCACAAGACGGGCTTTTCTTTTGTCCTCTACCCGACTTTGTTTTCTTTTTTCTTGAAGAGTCTGACAATCGGTTTCAACCACTTTGGTATGCTCACGCAAATTATTTTCATTTTCGCCTCCGCATTAGTATATGAATCCGAAATGCGATTTGTCACAAGTCGAATTGAAAATCATTTTGAAATTAAACTTATCTTTTTATAGCATTAGTTATCCGTGATATAAAGAATAATAGATAAAGTTGACGCTGAAAAACAAATCGGCAAAACACGGTGATAGAAAAAACAAGTCCGAATAATCGGACTTGTTTTTGTGTTGTTTTCGGTTTCATTTCAAACCTATTACAGTGTCTTCGACGAGTTTTGCGAGATATTCCACGTCGTCAATTTCTTCGACCTTATACATAGGTTTTGCACTGTCATAAGGCAATTCTTCGTCGAGAGCGTATTTTTCGTTGGTTTTCGTTTTCTTGACAAGAAACCTGTCGTCGAATATTCCGCCAAAATATACTCCGTCCGCATAGATCAGGTATTCGCCCATCATTTTACGGGAAGTTATTTCTCCTCGGTAGTCACGCAGTTGCTCGACAAGAAAAACAAGAAACTCTTTCGACGACGCCATCAGAATTTTGCTTCAATTTGCATTGACTTGACTGCGCACGTAGGGCATTCCGCCTTGAACACCGCACTTCCTGCGACTACAACGTTTGCGCCTGCGTTTACACATTCTTCAATGTTCGTGGGGCAAACTCCGCCGTCAAGTTCAATATCGTAGCGGTAGCCGTTTTGGACTTTGAGATCGTAGACTTTCTTTGCCATTTCAAGTCTATCCGCTTTGAAAGATTGTCCGCCGAATCCCGCTTGAACGGTCATGATGAGAACGAGATCAACGTCCGCAAGATAGGGTTCGATGACTTCAAACGGTTGGTCTGCGTTCAGCACGACTCCGCAAAGTTTGCCTTTGGATTTGATGGTTTCGAGTGCGCCCGCCGCATCCTTGCTGGCTTCCGGGTGGAAGGTGACTAGATCCGCTCCCGCATCGCAAAACTGCCCTACGTATTTTTCGGGCTCGGTTATCATAAGGTGTACGTCAAGGAATTGATCGGTATATTTGCGCAGTGCCTTAATCATAGGCATACCGAATGTGATATTAGGCACGTACACGCCGTCCATGACGTCGCAATGCACCCAATCTGCTCCCCAATTTTTCACGTTGACGACGGCATCCGCCATCTTTCCGAAGTCTGCCGACAGAATGCTCGGCGCAACTTTGACCTTACTCATACTTATTTTTCCTCCTTTCTTGCAATTCATTGAAAATCGCTTTATATCTTTGGTATCTGCCCTCGCCTATCTCCTTGCCTACGTGCGGTTTTACGGCGCAATCGGGCTCGTCGATATGAGTGCAAGTGTTGAAACGACAATCTTTGCGATAGACTTCGAGGTCGTCGAAATACAGTCGCAAATCTTCCGGCTCTACGTCCACGGTTTCGAGCATACTGAAACCGCAAGTGTCCACAAAATAGGTTCCGCCGAGGTTGAAGATCTCTACCTTACGCGTGGTATTTTTACCGCGTTTGATTTTTTTTGCAAGTTCACCGACTTCGCATAGGTCGCCGTCGAGAATTGCATTGATGATAGACGATTTTCCGACTGCGGACTGCCCTGCAAAACAAGCGGTTTTGCCTTTCGCAATTACTACGATTTCATCTATCCCCGCTCCGCTATCCGCAGAGCAACGAACTATCTTCAATACGTCATTATACTCTCTCAAGTCGATTAAATCAATATCCGATTTGTTTTGTACGAGAATGGGCTCTACGTTTTGTTCAAGGCAGTTTACGATGACTTTGTCTACAAGCACGAAATCAGGCGCAGGCTCCGGCGCAATCACTATGAAACACACGTCGATATTGCTCACGTAAGGGCGGATAAGACTGTTTTTGCGGGGCAAAACTTCTTCGATGACGAAACTGTCCCGCTCCTTGAAAATCTCCACGTAGTCGCCGACGAAGATATTTCCGTCCGCTTTGAGTTTTTTGCGTGCGAAACAGACCTTGACGCCCTTTTCGGTGTCAACGAAAAATTTTGACGATACCGCTTTGATTACTCTGCCTTTTTCAAGTTTCATCATTGTTTTCGGATAGGTATCTCCGTCTTAATTGTCCGCATGCGCCCTCTATATCGTTGCCGAGAGAGCGACGAATGGTGGCGGATACGCCGAGTGCTTCGAGTTTTTTGAGAAACTCTTTGGTTGCGTCTTCTGTAGGTGCCGAGTGATCTCTTTCTTTGACTTCGTTGAGCCTTATGAGATTGACGTGGGACGGGAAACCGCGGGTGAGTTTTGCAAGTTCTTTTGCGCACTTGTCGCTATCATTTTCACCTTTGATGAGAGTGTATTCAAATATCACTCTCCTTCCCGTCTTTTCAAAGTAATACTTCGCCGCCGAAACGATTTTTGCTACGTTATATTTTCTGTTCACTGGCATAAGCGATGAACGAAGTTCATCGAAAGGTGCGTGCAGGCTGATTGACAATGTAACTTTGTGTCCGCTATCCGCAAACTTGATCACTTTGTCCGCAAGTCCCGACGTGGACAGAGATATGTTTCTTTCGCTGATATTGATACCCTTATCAGACGATACGAGATCAAGAAATTTCAACACGTTGTCATAGTTGTCGAAAGGTTCTCCGCTACCCATAAGGACGATATTCGTGACCGCCCTGTTTTCAAGGGTACCGCCGTTGTCGCGATTTACCGCGATCACTTGACCGAGAATTTCACCGGGCGTCAAATTTCGCAGAAGTCCGTCAAGTGAGCTTGCGCAAAACGTGCAACCCATTCTGCACCCGATTTGAGTGCTAACGCATATGGTGTTGCCGTAGTCGTGCGGCATATAGACGCCTTCGATAAGATTGCCGTCGGTCAGGCGGAATAGATATTTTATCGTCCCCGACTTCCCTACGAATTTTTCAAGGATTGAAACGGGATTTGCGACGTAGTTTTCATTGAGATACGCCCTAATATCCTTCTTGACGGAAGTCATCTCGTCAAACGAGCAACCTTTATGCAGAAATGCGAAAAGTTGTCCGCCGAGATATTTTGGCTCGGGGAACAATGTTTTCAATTCTTCTACGCTTAAAGATAACAAGTCGGTCATAGTTTTTTTAGTCTTGCGATATAGAATCCGTCACCGCCGTCGGTGGGGAGCAGTTTCATAGAGTATGCACCGTCCATGCCGCCTACGCATTCAGGGAGCAAAGCAGTCGTGCATTTGCCGTCTTTCAGAATTTCGTTCACAACGTCGTCGTTTTCTTCGTGGAAGAGCGTGCAGGTCGAATATACGATTATGCCGTTCGGTTTTGCATATTCCACTGCGTTTTTGAGAATGGCTTTTTGGATCTCCGCAATTTTCGGAATATCCTTTTCTCCTCTTTGCAAAAACACGTCGGGATGCTTTCTGAAAGTTCCGAAACAAGAACAGGGCGCATCGCAAAGTACGAAGTCGAATTTGTCCTTGAAATCGGGATTGAACACTGTTCCGTCGTTCACGACGGTAGTAATATTGTTCGCGCGCATACGCGCAGAATATTTTTTGATGAGTTCGAGTCTATGCTCGTAAAGGTCGCAAGCGGTGATTTTGCTATTTGGTGCGATTTCGCTTGCTAGAACGACTTTTCCGCCCGGTGCGGAACAAAGGTCGAGAATTTCACCGCCGTCCGAGAGCCCGAGCGCACGCACCGCCAAAATCGACGAGGACGATTGGAAAGTAATCCGTCCGTCGTTGAATAGGTCTTTGACAGTCTTGTTGTCCGCAGGCAGCAATATCGTATCTGCCGCACCGTCGCGACGAGGTATACCCTTTTCGTCGAGTTTTGCAAGGACTTCCATTCTTGAAACGTTGCTGTTTATTCTCACGCTTTCATAGGTGGAAATTTCGGTAGATAACGTTTTTTCGGTTTCTTCTCTGCCGTATTCTTTGACAAGACGTCTTGCAAACCATTCGGGGATTGAATAGGTGACGGACAGATAGTTTTTGTCGGTGGGTTTAGGGAGAGAATATTCTCCCCTTGCTACACGTTTCAAGACCGCATTGATAAACCCTGCTTGCACGTCTTTGCCTATTGTTTTTGCGACTTCTACAGTCTCGCTGACGATAGCAAACTGGGGTACATTTGTGAGATTTCGGAGTGCATAGGTGCCGATTTTCAAAAGTATATAGGCATTATTGGACGGTTTTTTCTTGATGAAAGTCGAAAGGATATATTCGCATTCTACGTTTCTCTCCAAAACGCCGTAGACGAGTTTCGTCGTCATATCGTCCGTTTTCATATCCGAAAGCGCGCGGTTGGAATAACTTCCGTCCACGAATACTTTTGAGAGAATTTTGAATGCGCTCAATATATACTTTCTCAATTCAGTTTATCCCCCACGGTCAACTTGTTTCCGTTGAGGAAGGACAAGTCGTCCATTTTGCCTTTGCTTTCCGGTTGCAAACGAGTGATCCTGACGCTACCGCCCCCGCAACCGACGGTTAGGCCGTTTTTCTTGTCTGCGGACAGGATTTCACCGACTTCGCCTTTTAGGTCACCCTTGACCACTTCGATGACTTTTATCGTCTTGCCGTTTAGGTGGGTGTAGGCGGACGGCCACGGAGTCATTGCATGCACGAGAGCGCGGATTTCATCGTACGATTTGTTCCAATCAATCAACCCCGACTCCTTGTCAAATTTGGCACAGTGAGTCGCTTCGTCGTGATTTTGCTCGACGTATACCGCTTTGCCTTCGTCTATCAGTTGAACGGCTTTGACAAGTGCTTCACCGCCGATGATTGCAAGTTTATCAAAGAGCGTATCTGCATAGTCACTATCTTCGATAGTGCATTTCTTTTGCAGGAGTATCGCGCCTGCATCAACCGCTTTCACGGTGCGCATAATGGTAACGCCCGTTTCTTTATCGCCGTTCAATATTGCGGATTGTATTGGCGACGCACCTCTCCACTTCGGGAGCAACGATGCATGCACGTTGATGACGCCATATTTAGGAATTTCCAAGAATGCGTCGGAGAGTATCTGCCCGAATGCCGCCGTAACGACAAGGTCGGGATTCAATGCCCTGATTTCGTCGAGTCCTTCTTTTGAAACCTTTGCATATTGCAAAACGGGGACTCCCGCATTCATCGCGGATATTTTCAAAGGACAAGGGGTGGGCACCATTTTTCTGCCCACCGGCTTATCGAGCCCCGTAACAACGGCACTGACCGGATATACGGAATTGAGTTTTTCAAAAACGACCGACGAAAAGTCGGGCGTACCCATAAAAATTATTTTCATTCTTCATCCTCGAGGTTATCACATTTAGAGGTGTAGATTATGCCGTCCAAGTGGTCGATTTCGTGTTGAAACGCGCGAGCGGTATAACCCTTGACTTTATATTTTTGTTCATTGCCGTAGCGGTCTTGTGCGACGACTACAACTTCTTTTGCACGAGTGACTTCGCCATATTTACCTTTGACGGACAAACAACCTTCAATATCCGTTTGGGAGCCTTTTGCGGATTTAATCACAGGATTGACGAGTTCAAAATATCCGTCTTCGGTCATCACTATCGCGACTCTTTTGAGAATTGCGACTTGGGGAGCGGCAAGTCCTGCGCCGTTTGCATATTCGAGAGTTTCTTTCATATCGTCGAGCAGGTCGTGGAGTTTCTTATCGAAATTTTCGACGACTCTACACTTCTTGTACAAAATCGGATCGGGGACTTGTATGATTTGTCTTTTTGCCATAGTATACCTCAGTATAAATTTTGGGGGTTTAATTCGACGAAAGCACCGCCGTTTGACGGTTTGTATTCATCGACAATTTTGTATATATCCTTGATAACCAAGTCTGAATTTTTTGGATTGAGTCGAAGCACGGCCTGGTAGCGATATAGTCCGCTCAACATTCTTATCGGCGATTCCGTCATATTTATGAACAAAAATCTGCCGTATTTTTCTTGCAAATCGCGGATTGCGACGTACATTTGTTTTGCGCTATTTCGAGCGGAGTCACGATCACTCGATGCGATCATAACTCTCAATAGTGTGCAATACGGCGGAAATCCCGTGACCATTCTGCGATTGTTTTCAATGCCGAAAAAGCCTTGATAATCGTAGGTTTTTGCGAATTTGAAAACGTAGTGCGTAGGCCAATACGCTTGCAAAATGACTCTGCCTTTCTTCTCCGCTCTACCTGCTCTGCCCGCAACCTGCGTAACGAGTTGATAGGTGCGCTCGGATGCTCGGAAATCGCTCATGAACAGAGCCGCATCCGCTTCCATTATGCCGACAAGAGTGACGTTCGGGAAATCGTGTCCTTTCGCAATCATTTGAGTGCCGACGAGAATATCCGCTTCCCCCTTGCCGAATTTGTCGAGAATTTTGAAATAAGCATCCTTCCCTTTCGTCGTGTCGTTGTCCATACGTAGACAGCGTGCGCTCGGAAAAATCGCGTTCAATTCTTCGACTATCTTCTCTGTGCCTACTCTGCCTTGCTTAATATTGTGCGAACCGCATATAGGACAAACCGTGATAGGTGCTTTCGTCGCTCCGCAGTAATGGCATTTGAGGTTATTTTCCTGTTTGTGATAGGTCATCGACACGTCACACAGGTCGCATTTTGGCACGTAACCGCAGTCTCGACAACGCATAAACGATGAAAATCCCCTGCGATTCAGGAAAAGTATGATTTGTTCTTTTCGATTTAGAGCGTCGCGTATGCCGTCGATGAGAGTGTGCGAAAACGGTGAGCGGTTACCGCTTCTAAATTCGTAGGTCATATCCACGATTTCCATATCGGGAAGTTTGTGCGAAGATATGCGGTCGGGAAGAGTTATCAATTTGAACTCTCCGCTCGTTGTTTTGCGATAGGTGCAAATGTCGGGAGTTGCGGAGCCAAGCACAAGCACCGCACCGCTCATATTTGCCCTAAATTCCGCCACTTCTCTCGTGTCATAACGTGGGTTGGAGTCGCTCAAATAACTTGTATCATGTTCTTCGTCGATGAAGATTGCGCCTACGTTTGAGAGCGGTGCAAATATTGCACTGCGTGCGCCGATTGCGATTTTCGCTTCCCCTGTTTTAAGCCGTTTCCACTCATCGTAACGCTCGGTTGCGTTGAGTCCGGAATGAAGCAATGCGACGTTATCCCCAAACCGCGCACGGAATATGCCGAGCATTTGCGGAGTCAAGGAGATTTCAGGCACGAGCATGATTGCGGTTTTACCCTTTTCTAGCATCTTGTCAATGATGTGCATATAGACTTCAGTCTTGCCGCTACCCGTTACGCCGTGAAGAAGATAAGTTCCCTGCCCGGACGAGATTTCGTCCACAGCGGATTGTTGTGCGGGGGTGAGTTTGACTTCTTTGTCTGCGCGTGAAAGTCCGACAAGCGGAGTTTTTCTTTCGTGGATATTTTTCTCTTCGACCACACCTTTTTCACGCAGTCCGTTCACGGCGGACACACCAAAAAGATTGTTTAGTTGTGCGAGATAACCGCCTTTTTTATTCAGCAGATATTCGTATAATTCAATTTGTTTTTTTGCTCTTGTGCCGATTTTTACTCTGCACTCTTCGTCGGTGAGTTTTTCGTTCGGCAAAAGAAAAATCCTCGTATATTCGGGGTCTTTTTCCTCGCGTAGTTTAGCGGGGATGAAAAGACGTAACACGTCGATATAACGAAGATTATATTTGTCCCGCATAAATTCGAGAAGTTTGATCAATTCTTCGTTCACGGGACTGTCGATTAGAGTTGCTTTTTTGAGATTTGGATAATCCGATTGATCCTTCTTGCCGATGACGAAACCGATAATACGTTTTCTACCGAACTCTATAGAAACCCTACTTCCGATAGGCATATCGTCGCCTTCGTAGTCAAAGGTTTTGTCGAGAGCCCCCGTCGATATGTCAACAACGACTTCGAGCACCATCAGAGCTTAGAAAGAGTGTCGAGAATTATCTCGGCAAGTTCGGTTTTCATCACAAGACCGCTCTCTAAAGATTTTCCGTTGCGGTCGATGAGAGTAGCGATATTGGTGTCAACGTTGAAACCTGCGCCCGCTTTTGTTACGTCGTTTGCAACGACGAGATCGGCGTGTTTTTTTTCAAGTTTGCCCTTCGCATTCTCAATCAAATTCTCAGTTTCTGCGGAAAATACCACGAGTTTAGCATCTCCCTTATTCTCTCCTACCCACTTTGCAATATCGGGGTTTTTGACGAGTTCAAGGGTGAGTGTTTCGGATTTCACCTTGGATGAAAATTGGTTTTTGACTTTGTAGTCGGCGGGTGCGGCGGACATGATGAATGCATCCACTCCGTCGAAGTTTGCCTTGACGGCAGATAGCATGTCTTCAGTTGACGTGACCGGCACGTCTACTGCAACTTCCTTTGGCACAGGGATGGATATTTTGCCGTGCACAAGCACGACTTTCGCTCCGCGGTTTGCGGCGGCTCTTGCAATCGCTACGCCCATTTTTCCGCTTGAATGATTGGCAATCACTCTGACACCGTCGATATTTTCTTCGGTACCGCCCGCGGTCACGAGCACGGTTTTGCCCTTGTAGTCTTGGACAGGTTGCAAGATTTCTTCAATTTTTTCGACGATATCGACAGGCTCCGCCATTTTGCCTTTGCCCACGTCGCCGCAAGCAAGCCTACCAACCGTCGAATCAACGATGATAACACCGCGTTTTTGCAAAATCTCGAGGTTGAGTCTGCACGCTTCGCTCTCATACATATTTGTATTCATTGCGGGACAGACGATTTTCGTTGCCGTAGACGCCATAAAGGTGGTTGACAACATATCGTCCGCAATACCCTGTGCGAATTTGCCGATGACGTCGGCGGTTGCGGGGGCAACGACCAAAACGTCCGCTTTTTTCGCAAGCGAAATATGATGCACGTCGTAAGACTCCGTACGCATAAACGTATCGGTCACGACAGCGTTTTTGGAGAGAGTTTCAAAGGTGAGCGGAGTGACGAATTTCTGTGCGTTTTCGGTCATAATAACGTCAACGTTCACGCCGAGTTTGACAAGACGTGACACAATTTCGCACGACTTGTACGCCGCAATTCCGCCCGTGACTCCCAGAACCACGGATTTGCCGTAAAGCATATTAGTCTTCGTGTTTGATAACTCTCTTGTTTTCGTAGATTTCTTTGCACGCGAGAGTTACGGGTTTTTCGCCGGACTTTTCAAGGTATGCGCTATCGCTGGTGAGAAGTTCACGGGTACGTTTTGCAACTGCGCAAGTGAGTGCGTAACGGCACTCTGCGTGTTTGATAAGTTTGTCGATGGGGGGATCGATCATCATAATATTTAGTCCTCCGGATTGGAAAATATATTTTTCGTTTTTTTACGTTTCAGGTGTTCGGCATTGAGAATGTCGATGATTTCGTCCGCACAACGTTTTGCGACGTCGTTGACAAGACGGTAATCGTATTTGTCGATTTCTTTGCTTTCGTTTTCAATCTCTTTGAGACGTCTTGCAAGGGTTTCTTCGGTTTCGCTACCGCGGCCGATGAGCCTTGCTTTCAACGCTTCGAGGGACGGCGGAGTCACGAATATGGTCACGCAGTCTTTCGGATAGAGTTTCTTGACGTTTGCCGCACCGACAACGTTCAATTCGAGAAGTACGTCCACTCCCGCATTCAAATACTTCTCCACTTCGCTCTTCAAGGTTCCGTAGTGATAAGTGAACGTTCGGGTATACTCTATGAAAGCGTCCTCTTCCACTTTTTTGTCAAATTCTTCTTCGGTGAGAAAATAGTAGTTCACGCCGTCTTCTTCGCCTTTTCTGGGCGCGCGAGTAGTGCATGATATGGAAAATCTCATTGCGGGCATTGCATCGAGAACCATTTCGATAACTGTGCCTTTTCCAACTCCGCTATATCCGGAAACAACTACGACAAGTCCTTTTTTCATCTGTTACTCCACGTTTTGCGTTTGTTCACGCAATTTTTCGATTTCGTTTTTAAGTTTCAAAACTTCCGCAGTGATTCCGAGATAATTCGCTTTGCTTGATATTGTGTTGGTTTCGCGATTCATTTCTTGAATACGGAAATCGAGATCTCGTCCTATGGGACGGTCTTCTTCAATGAGTTTTCTTGCAAGTTCGATATGCGCACCGAGTCTGGTGATTTCTTCGTCGATACAGCACTTGTCCGCAAAGAGTGCGACTTCGGTTGCAAGTCTGACTTGATCGACGACTCCCGCCACCGCTTCGTCAATGCGAGAATTGAGTTTTTCTCTATATTCCGCCGTTACGATGGGCGCATACTTCTTGATTTCGTCAAGGGACACCTGCATATTGTCGAGCTTGAGTTTGAAATCATTTTTTATTGTTTCCCCCTCCTTGCCCCTTGCGATAAGGAGATTGTCAAGTGCTTGGGAGAGAGCGGTCATAGTGATTTCTTTGAGCAATTCTTCGTTTTCTTCGTCTTCTGCTCTCGTGATAACGTCGGGCGTTTTGAGAAGGGAGGATAGCGTCAAATCGTTTTGAACACCGGTCGCTTCTGCGAGTTCGTTTGCGACTTTGAGATAGTTTTTAGCAAGCTCGATATCCGCCTTGAAACCGCCTTTTGCACACTCCGTTTGGTCGTAGGAAAGATACAAATCGACGTGTCCGCGTTGGATTTTCGATTTCACCGCCGACTTAAATTCGTCTTCGAGAAACAGGAAAGTTTTCGGAAACTTCAAACCCCAATCGAGAAAACGATGATTGACTGTTTTGATTTCTATGGTAACTTTTTTACCGTTTTTTTCGTAGATGCCTTTGCCGTAGCCGGTCATACTGTACATATGCGCGCGTCCGCCTATAAATTATAGTTTTAAGCATTATATCAAAAATAAACGACTTTGACAACGCTTTAAGACAAAAAGTTGAAAATAGCGAAAAACGCGACCAAAAAGTCGCGTTTTCATGGTTTTATTTCAAAATTTATGAAATCAAAGTCCGAGCATATTCTTGAATTCGTTTTCATCAATGATTTTGATTCCGAGTTTTTGTGCTTTTTCGAGTTTGCTGCCCGCATCTTCACCCGCAAGCACCAAATCAACGGTTTTTGAAACGCTTGACGCGACTTCTCCGCCGTTGTCTTCGATGAGTTTTGTTGCTTCCCCGCGTTTATAAGTCGGAAGAGAGCCTGTCAACACTACTTTCAGCCCGGAGAAAACACCGGTTTTTTCTTCCTCTTCAACAAGGGTAATTCCGCTTGCAAAAAGGTCGTTAAGATACGCTAAATTTTTCTCGTCCGAGAAGTAATCGACAAGGTTAGATGCAAGAATTCCGCCTATTCCGTCCACGTCCGAAAGGTCGTCGACAGTAGCGGATTTGAGTGCGTCGAAAGTGCGGAATTTTTTGATCAAATCCTTTGCGGTTTTCTTGCCTATTCCGTCAATGCCGAGAGCATACAAAAATCTGTCTGCGGTTACGGTCTTCGATTTTGCAATCGAGCCGAGTAGATTGCCGATTTTCTTATCACCAAACCCGTCTAAACCGAACATTTGGTCGGCGGTCAAATTCATCAAATCGACGGGGGTGTGCATGCCTATTTCATTGTAGAATTGTTCAGCGGTTTTTTCTGAAAAACCTTCTATATCCATAGCGTCTTTTGACGCAAAATGGTCGATGAGAGATATTGCTTGCGGGGCGCAATGTTCACCCGTGCAGTATAGGAATGCGCCAACTTCTTCGACAGGCGCTCCGCATGCGGGACAGACGGTAGGTTTTTCGATTATTACCGCATTTTCGTTTTCTTCCGCTACCCCCATAATTTCGGGAATAACGTCGTTAGAACGCCTGATAAACACTCTATCACCGATTTTGACTTTCTTTTTGAGAATGTCGCCGTAGTTGTTCAAAGTCGCGCGTTTGACCGTCACGCCGCCTATATCGACAGGCTCCAAAACGGCAAGCGGATTGAGTTTTGCACTCCTTGAAACTTGCCACACGACGTCAGTGAGCACGGTGGTCATTTCATCCGCTTTGAATTTGTACGCAACCGCCCATTTTGGAAATTTTTCGGTGTAGCCAAGTTCTTCGCGCAACTTCAAATCGTTGACTTTGAACACGAGTCCGTCGATGAGATAGTCGAGATTTTCCCTGATTTCAGTGACTTTTTCGATATATTTTTCCACTTCTTCTTTGGTGGATATGACCTCGAAATCACCTTCGGTTTCAAATCCTTGTTTGATGAGAAAATCACGCATATCGGACTGCGACAAGAATTTTTCTTCGGTGTAGCCGATATTGTAGGCAAAGAAGGATATGTTTCTCTCCGCCGTCACTGCCGGATTGAGATTTCTTATCGCACCCGCTACGCCGTTACGTGCGTTTTTGAGAGGCTCCGATGCGGTTTCGTTATACTTGTTGAAATTGGACAAGCGAAGGATCCCTTCCCCTTGAATTTCAATTTTGCCTTTGTATTCTATTTCTTTGGGCAGTTTCTTGATTGTATTGACTTGAGCGGTAACCACTTCCCCTGTGACTCCGTCTCCTCTTGTCGTTGCTTGAACGAGTTTTCCGCCGTCGTAAAGGAGATTGAGAGTGAGTCCGTCGAATTTGTATTCTGCGGTAAGTGCGGGAAGATAGCCGAGAGCTTTTGCGGTGCGCGCGCACCAATCGTCAAATTCTCCTATGCTTTGGCACTTGTCAAGGGAATAAAGTCGCAACAGGTGTTTTTTCTGTTCAAACTTCTTCTGAGGTGCGCCACCCACTCTATGAGTAGGTGAATTAGGCATGGAAAAACCGAGTTCGCTTTCGATCTTTCTCAATTCGTCGTAAAGAGCGTCGTACTCTGCATCGGACACGACGGGAGCGTCTTCTTCATAGTATAGTTTTGCATAACGGTTGAGAATTTCAACCAGTTCAGACATTCTGCCGAATTTATCCATACTCTTTACTCCTTGACGATTTTGAGATTAGGTCCCGCGATAGCGATTGCAAAACGCTTGACGCCTAGTCCCTTGAATGCGATAGCGGCGGTTTTGTCCTCCCCTTCGCCTACTGTCGAAATGATGATACCGCGCCCGAATTTTGCGTGCTCGACGATGACGTCCTTAACGTATGCGTCGTAGTCCACTCCTTGTGCGATAGATGCCTTTCTCGGCGCACTTCCGCTTTCGATAGCGCGTTTGACTTTTTCAACGTCAAAGGAACTTTCGATAGCCTTTTTCTGTGTATAGTTTGCGGGTTGATACATTGATTGTGTTGCACGAACGGATACGCTACCGCCCTGCATTTCGGCGATAAATCTACTTCTGGGATTATACGCCATTTGACCGAAACGGAAACGTTGTCGCGCGTTAAGTATGTATAGACGTCTGCGTGCGCGCGTGATAGCGACGTACATAAGTCGTCTTTCTTCTTCTATATCACCTTCGGTGATCGAGCGATTTGTGGGGAAAATGCCGTCTTCGAGTCCAACGACGAAGACGTTGTCAAACTCAAGTCCTTTGACTGCATGCACCGTTGCGATTGTCACGTAGTCGTCGCTATCCATTTCATCGGTATCGGAAACGAGTGCTACGGATTGCATAAAATCGGCGATTGTAGCGTTTCCGTTATCATTCACGAAACCTTCGACCGCACCGACCAATTCTTCGACGTTTTCAAGTGCGTTTTGTTCTTCTTTCTCTTTTGCAATCATGAGAGCATCCGCAATACCGCTCCTTGAAATAACGAATTTCATAAACTCAACAGGGGGTAACACAGGACATTTTTCGATAATATCGAGCGCAACGTCCGTGAAAGGCGAGAGTTTTTTTGCGGTGCTTTCAGGCAAAAACCCCGGGTTGATAAGCACCGAGAACAAGGTCATATTGTTTCGCTCAGCAGTCGCGATTAGCTCTTCAACGGACTTCTTGCCTATCCCGCGAGTCGGATAATTGATGATACGCAACAGACTGTCGTTGTCGCTCGGATTGAGCGCAAGACGGACGTATGCAAGAGTGTCTTTGATTTCCTTTCTTTCAAAAAATTTGAAACCGCCGAAAACCTTATACGGTATTCCGTGCAAGTGGAAATCCTCTTCAAACAGACGAGTCAGGCTGTTTGCACGCACAAGCACCGCCATTTCACGATAGTTTGCGCCTTGAGAGTGCAGAAGATTGACTTTTCTCGTGACGTAATCCGCTTCGTCACGGTCGTTGTACGCCTCGAAATATTCAATGCTATCGTTTGCTTGTTTCTCGCTCCACAAAGTTTTTTTATTTCTTGCGGAATTATGTTTGATGACGTTGTTTGCGGCTTCGAGAATATCCGTCGTACTGCGGTAATTTTGTTCGAGTTTGTACACCTTTGCACCGGGAAAATCCTTGGGAAAACCGAGAATATTCTTGATTTCTGCTCCGCGCCAACTGTAAATGCTCTGGTCTTCATCGCCGACTACAAAGAGATTGCCGTATTTTCCCGACAACTGTTTCACAATCTTATACTGCATGGTGTTGGTGTCTTGAAATTCGTCCACGCAGATATAGCGGAAACGTTCTTGATATTTTGCTAGCACTTCGGGGAAACCGTCGAAAAGCTCGACCGTCTTCAAAAGAAGATCGTCGAAGTCGAGAGCGTTGGACTTTTTGAGTTCCTTTTCATACGCAACGAAAATTTTATAGATAATTCCCGCATTGGTGACCGAGCCGCGGATTTCTTCAAAATACTCTCTAGGGGAAAGTCCCGCGGTTTTAGCCGCAGATATATGCCACAGATAATCGGATTTTGCTTTGGGGTCTGCACCGGCCAAATCCGTCGCTATACGTTTCACAACTCTTTCGCTCTCAAGGTCGGTGTAGATGGTGAAGTTGGAATCGTAGCCGAGTTTGTCCGCTTCGTAGCGCAAAATGCGCGCACACATAGAGTGAAACGTGCTAGTCCATACGGCGGCATAATCACCGAGTGCGTTTGCAATACGCTCTTTCATCTCGTTTGCGGCTTTGTTCGTGAAAGTGATTGCGAGAATATTGTAGGGACTCACCCCCATTTCTACGAGATGACAAATCCTTGCGGTAAGCACTCTGGTCTTTCCGCTACCTGCTCCGGCGATGACGAGAACGGCACCTTCGGTGTCCTCGACCGCCCTTTTTTGAACGTCGTTAAGTTTGAAATCGTTTATCATATCGTAACTATTCTACCATATATGGTAGGAAAACTCAATTTTTTTACGAAAAAAACTATATTCTTCCTTGATAAATAAAAAAAAGTATGTTAGAATAGCATTTAGTATTCGGAGGAGGTTTTATTATGCCCAAATATATGGATTTATCCGAAGAAATCGACTTTCTTGAAGCAGAAATTCTTGACGACGATGACGATGCTCCCGTAGGAGAATTGATCGTCAGAGTGCAAAACGCAAATTCCGCACCCGAAAACGAAGTCGCTGCAGACGAAACGGTTGAAGAACCCGTTGTCTCAGAAGAAACGGAAGAAGTGGCGGAAGAAGTCGCGCCCGTTGAGAGTGCGGAAATCTCTCCTGCAGAAGAAGTCGCAGTCGAGAGTGAAAGCGCAGAAACCGTTGAAACGACTGAAGAAGTCGAAACTACGGTTGAAGTAGTCGAAGAAACTTCCGCAGAAGAAGTTGCGGTTGAAAACGAAGGAAACACGGATAATGCGGAAGAAACCGCACCCGAACAGGTGGTCGAAAACGTAGAAGTCAAGAAACAAGAAAACGTCTTTGACAACTTCTCCGCCTCCGCACAAGCAGAAGTGTCCGATAGCAAATTCGATATGCCCGAACAAAAGAAGAAAGCTCCCGCAAAGAAGACCGCAAAACCCAAAGCGACCGAACAAGATCCTTGGGGCAATGCCGTCATCAACGTGAAAAAGGATAATAAAGCGGAAACCGAAACGGCAGAAACCGAAAAAGAAGTCGCTCCCGCAAAAGCACCCAAAGCAAAGAAAGCGGCGGCGGATAACACTATTTCAGAAAAAGCACCTGCGAAGAAAACAACAAAGAAAGCAAATAAAGAAAACGCAAACGTTGAGGAGGAAAATATCGTGGCAAAAGCGGTAGACAAAGAAGCAACAAAGAAAGCCCCTGCAAAAGAAGAAAAGGCGAAAGCAACCAAAGCGACGAAGGAAACTGCTGCACCTGCAGAAAAAGCTCCCGTTGAAAAGGCTCCTGCAAAGAAGGCGGCGGCAAAAGAAGAAATCAAAGAAACCGTCATCGTCGAAGGCGAAGGCAAAATGCACGGCAAGTACGTCATCAAAAAGACGGACAACGGCAATTTCGTTTTCAAACTCTTCTCTTCCAACCACAGAGTCGTGGCAATCGGCTCACAAGCGTACAAGGACCTAAAGAGTTGCAAAGGCGGAATCCAAAGCGTCATAAACAACGCTGAAAAAGCACCTATCGAAAATCAAACCCTCAAAAACTACGAAGAACAAAAATGCCCCAAGTGGATCATCTTCCAAGACAAGAAAGGCGAATATCGTCTGCGTCTCATCGCATCCAACGGCAATATCGTTGCGACCACCAACGACGGTTACGTTGACATCAGCGGAGCGAAAAACGGCATTGCGGCAGTCGCAAGAGCGTCCAAAGGCTGTGCAGTCGTCCGCAACGACGATCTCTGGTAAGAAATCAATCACAACCCTAAAACCCCATAAAACCCGCTCTGGCGGGTTTTATTTTTTCTTTGAACAATCAGCAATACAAAACAATTTTTATAGGTCGAAATCATAACTTTGCACTGCCCTAGTATCATTGCTGCGATCAACAAATTATGAATTAGGTATAAAAAGCAAATTTCTATATCTCAACTGAATATCAACAACAAAACGAGTTGCTAATCGAACAGATAACAAACGGTTTAAACGCAACGAAAAACCGCCGTGCTATACGGCGGTTAAGCAATAGAAAAAGCCGTCGCATAGGACGGCTTTTCTATGTTGATTGATTATTCCTCATCAAAGAGCGGAGTTTCGATTGAGCCTTTGAGAGTCAAACCGAGCATTTCATTCGTGAAGGTGAGTTCATCGTAATGATAGTAAGTCGTATCTCGTGAAGTCAAGAAGAAGTTTGCAAACGGAAGAGTATCTTCGTCGTGCGGTCCGAGAGTCGCCATGGTGAATTTCTTGTTGCCGTCCTTGTCGAAACTGTCGAGAAGTCTATAAGGTGCGCGAAGTCTGACACCAATGGTTTCAGGAAGATTTGCAAGGTCGAAACTTTCAGGGATAAGTCTATCATTGTCGGGATTTTCGATATATTCCACGAATTTTGCCCATTCCGCGTTGGTCTCGTCAACACCGATTATGGATAGTCCGACTGCGCCAAGACGTTCAAGCACGTTGTCAATGTCGTATTCGAATCCCGGGAAGAAAACGTCCACGTAACCGGTAATCGTAGGTGCCAAGGAAGATTTGGTGAGAGCGTCAACCCCTTCCATACCGCCTATATCGGTGGATTGCAGGACTTTCAGACTGGTCAAAAGTCCGAGTACGTCTTGGAGTTTGACCATAAGCTGCATTGTGAAAATGCCGTCAGAGGTAAGTTCAAAGTAGGTTTCTTCTTTCACGAAAACAGCTTCGATTACATCGCTCATATTTTGGACTATGCCATTGACTTGATCACCGAGCATAGTGAGTTGGAAACCGCTTATATCAAAGTTGTAACGAATGGTTTCTGTGGGCAGATAGCCGACGGCAATATTGTCGTCACAACCGACGAAAGCGATCACGGACGTGGCGACTACCGCTACGATCAAAAATGAAAGTATTATCGTTTTAACAGATTTTTTCATGGTAGCACCTCCCCTTATTTATTTCCAAGGTAGTTTGGCTCAACCCAAGGATAGAAACTTTGCGGAGCCATTCTGTCCGTTTGTTCGTATGCAACGATACGGGATACGTAATCGCTTCTCGTGACGGAATCGAAATACGCTTTATTGACCGCATAACCGGTGTCTGCGGAGTTGACTGCGTCGATTGCGTTTTGAAGATTGACCGCACAACCGTCATAAGAGTACAGTCTTTCGAGTTGCTCAACGCGGATTGCTTTCAAAGACGATACGTAGCTATCCATATTGCCAAGTCCCATTTGCACCAAAACGTCTTGGGTGATATCCGCTATCATTGCGTGACCCTCGTTGGACGGGTGAATGTAGTCTTGAGAGAACAAACGACGATAATCCGCTTTATATTGACTTTGATCCGCTTGATAATACGCTTCGACGCGGTCGTGGATTTCGACGACGGTGATGTCACCGGGGTGCGCTTCTGCGTAATCTCTGACGATATTGTTCATCATTTCGATGAGTTCGTCGCCGAGCGCTCTGTAATCGTCTTGATCGTAGGAAAACTCAAAACCGTCAGTATGTGCAAGTTGGGCGCGCATTTCCGTAGAGATAAGGGACGTGCCCGGAGTCACAGGATTATATATGGTTTGAACGAGAACTTTCGCGCTCGGATTGAGTTGTTTGATTTTTCCGATGATACCCGCGAAGTTTGCGGTAGAGTTATAAGGATTCTCATCCCCAACGTACGCACCGTTCACACTTGCGATGTCGTTAGATTTGAACGTATCGTTGAAAAGAATGTCGTTCACGTAATCAAGATAGGGATTGTTAACGTTGCCATTTGCGACTTCTTCTTTATACTTCGCAAGGTTGGTGAGAAGTTTTCCGAGGTCGTCTTGGAGAAGGTCGTTGCCGAGAATGGAAATCTCGATTACGTTCGCTCTCGACACGAGTTCGATGAAAAATTCGTGTTCGGGATCGTCGGGAGTGGACGTGAGATAGTTGAGCAGTTGCTTGGACTTCCACCCTGAAACCGCCTTATTGACGTAGGTGTAGTCGTTGCCTTTGCCGATAAGTCCGTAGTAGCCGTAGTTTTCACGCTCCGTGAGCGGGGACGGACCTGCAAGGGCTTCCGCAATCGAGTCGCCGAGCCATATCATGACGGGTTTAGACCAGTCAAAATAGGAGCGAGGCGCAGGAGGCTCTTCATTGCTTTTGCTCTTGTTGCAAGCGACCAAACCGAAGCAAAGCGACGCGACAAGCACGAGAGCAAGAAGGACGATAATTGCTTTCTTCATAATTTCCTCCGTTAAAAATATATTAAAAAAAATATATCACAACTTAACTAATTTTTCAATACATTCTGTTATATTCGACAAAAATGATACAGCTGTCGATTATTTTGACTAAATTCTTGTACAATTAGGAATTTAGTTAACATAATTAAGCAATTTTTTTTGCAAAAATATTTACATTCAAAAATCGTAGGAGTATAATATTCGTGTGATAAAATTATTTTTGGAGGATTTTTTATGGACAAAAACATAAGAATCTGTATCATAGGCGGTGGTCCTGCAGGCACCAGCGCGGCTATGTACCTCGAAAAAGCGGGATACAATAACTACGTTATCTACGAAAAATCCGACCACGTCGGCGGAAAAGCTTTCTCTCCCCTTATGAAAGTCAAAAAAGCGGACGGCACTTGGGAAGACAGAACCATCGAAATGGGTGCGGTTATGGGTTGCGACACCTACTTTGCAGTCCACGAATGCGAAGAATTTGGCGGGACCTCTCACCTTGACGGTCCTCCCATGGGCAGAAAATTCATGATGACCGACGGCACTCCTCAAAAGTCCTCGAAAATCGCACTTCTCAAAAAACTCATCAAACTCAACAAACTTTCAAGACTTCTCGAAAAGAAATATTACGGCTACGACGTCAACGGTCACCGCGGTGTTGCGCAAGGCAGATACGAAGGCCCTTGCCCTTCCCCCGAGATGAAACTCGCACATATCGAAGGCGAAAACCCCAACCTTAAAGAACTGTCTATGCCTTTCTCCGAATTTCTCAAAAAGAATAAATGCGAAGACGCAACTCTCGTTTGGAAAGGACCTTTCACCTCGTTTGGTTACGGCTATTTCGACGAAATTCCTGCGGCGTACGTTTTGAAATATCTCGACGCATTCACCGTTCGTCAATTCCTTTCCACCGGCAAACTCTGGACTTGGAAAGACGGCACCCAATCCATTTGGGAAGGCGTCAACAAACACCTCAAACACCCCGCAAATCTCAATAGCGAAGTCACCTCTATCAAGAGAACTCAAGACAAGGTTTACGTCACCGTCAACGGCAAAGAAGAAGAATTTGACAAACTGATCATCTGCACTCCCCTTGAACTGTTCTTGGGTTACGGCGATCCGAATGAAAAAGAAACCGAACTCTTCTCCAAGATCGTACATAAAAAATACTTCACCATGGCAGTCCGTCCCGAAGAAGGAAACTGCCCTGAAATTTCCTACTATTTCTTCGAGAATATGACCAACGAAACCCGCGGACACCTCATGGTATTCTATCATCGTTGGCCGTCTGAAGAAGTCACCGATCAACCCCTTGTCACCTTCACTCTCCGCGACCACGAAGGTATGCCCGACGTGTCCTTCGAAGACGCAAAAGAAACCACCATCGCCGATATGGCAAAATGTGGTCACCCCATTGTCAAGACGGACAGAATCGACGACTGGTACTACTTCCCCCACGTTTCCAGCAAGGACTATGCGGACGGTTGGTATGACAAAGTCGAAGGCATGCAAGGTCAAAACAACACCTTCTATGCAGGCGAAGTCATGGCATTTGGCGATATGGAAGAAACGGTTGAATACAGCCGTGACCTTATCCGCAGATTCTTCTAAAAATCTCTTACACAAAAGAAAAAACCGTCCAATCGGACGGTTTTTTCTTTACTCTTCAAAGCGGAGCGCCTGTCTGAAAAAATTATACGAGATAGCCGTGAGAGCGTTGAAACAACGCTCTAAAACTATTTTTAAAGTTGAAAAAACTCTCATAAATAATGTTATTTTAGCGTAGAATTTCCAGAATCGGAATTTTTGACCGAAATTAAAATATGACAGACGGCAAATATTATAGAAAACAGAATCAACGGAATACTTGCAATCATTACACCCGAAAAAACAAACATACACGATGGAATGGCTGAAAGCAACAACGCTTTAACCATGCACGATTTTTTCCATAATACTATCCAGATTATGCAATATGCAAATACAAGCACAGAATTTACAACTAGATATACGATCAATCCATAGCAAAACCAAAAACCTATCCAAGTATATGGAATATTAAAAACCATTAATATGAAGCAAGCATATCTGCCTATTTGCTCAAAAACTTCTGCCGTTTTGTTATGATAATTACCGTTAAAAC
>CAZWUI010000007.1:0-54815 GCA_964637515.1 uncultured Bacteroidaceae bacterium
GATTGAGTTGCGCTACCTTGGTTTGATAATACACCAAAGAAAAAACAAAGTCAAACAAAATAATAAAATCCTATAGATAAGGAGAAAACCACAATGAGAAAAATAGCAATTCTGACAGCAATCATTATAATAATCGCATCGCTTTTCTCGCTTTGCGCTTGCAACGCAACCGATACATATAGATAAAGCGTTTTGCAAAAAAAAGATTATAACAAAAAAGAATTCCTACGAGTATCAATATCCCTCGTAGGAAAAAGAAGTGAATTTCTTTGATTATTAAAAGTATACCTTGATGAGATACTAACAAATACAAACATAATTGCCAATCGTATGAAAGTGAAAAACAGCAAAGTGGGTAAAGTGTTCCGAGCCATAGAGCGGGTGATCGGTGAAAAATTCCATACGAAAAAAAAGGCTGTCGTTGGACAGCCTTTTGAATTTTTCATTCGGGCTTGTTATTAACCTTTGATTTTGTCGAGAGAACGGCAGATAGTTGCTTTCTTTCTTGCGCCGGTGTTCTTGTGGTATACGCCGTCGGAAACCGCTGCGTCGATGACTGCCATGGTTTCGGGAAGAAGTTGTTGTGCAAGTGCTACGTCGTTTGCCGCAATAGCGTCGTTGAATTTCTTGATAGCATTCTTAACGCGGGATTTTTTGCTGGTGTTTTCTTGGTTTTGTCTTGCGGACACCTTGACTCTCTTTTTTGCTGACTTGATGTTAGGCATATTTATCTCCTTGATGGATATCTTTCATTAACTTTGAAAATATTATCACAAATCTGAAATTCTTGCAACTATTTTTGCGACCTTTTCGAAGAATTGCACACAATATTTTTATGAAATGCTCATTTTTAGACAGCGATATGGCGATGGACTATCTCGAAAACGGAAACGGCAAGGATTTTGCGGTTGTGAAAAACCTGCCTTACGGCATTAGAGAGTGCACCGTCAACGTCCAAAATCGCGATATGCAAGAGAGAATAGGCAAGGATATGGGACTCTACGTCACCTTTGACAACGTCAATTCGGACGATAAGAAAAAGACGGAATTTGCGGTGAAAAGGATTTCGGCAATCATTCAAAATATGCTCGGCAATTTGTCGCAGTCCGCAACGATTTTGGTCGTAGGGCTCGGAAACTCGTCGATTACCGCTGATGCGCTCGGCTATCAAACGTTGAAAGGGGTGAAGTCCACCCGATTGAGTTCGTCTTTGTACGGTACGAAAACTAAGAAAATCTGTACACTTGCCACCGGTGTTGCGGGGAAAACCGGAATAGAGTCGGGAGAGACGGTCGGGGCGGTTGCAAGCAAAATTAAACCCGATGCGGTGATTGTGGTGGATGCGCTTTCGACTTCGTCGGTCAGGCGGATAGGCGCATCCTATCAGCTTACAACTGCGGGCATATCTCCGGGGAGCGGAGTGTATTCCGCACGCCCTGCAATCGACAAAAGCACGTTAGGCGTGCCTGTTGTTGCAATAGGAGTCCCGCTCGTGCTATCACTGCGCACGCTTGTCTATGATTTTGCAAAGAGATATTTTGACGGCGTAGGGGAGAATCTCGACGAATATGTCTACCGAAAAACCATAGAAGAAAAAGGTTTGTCGCGGTTAGTCGTTGCGCCGAAAGATATATCGCTTTTTGTTGAAAGGTCTGCGGGAATCATATCGAGCGCAATCAATCTTGCTCTTCAAAAATAGCGGGTGTGAAAGAGAGTGATATCAAAAGCAAATCTTTTGACCGTTACAAACGTAAAAGTTTGAAAAGCACGTTGTTTTGACTATGTAACTGTTTAGAACACTAAAAGAACGTAATTTGAAAGCAAAACAGCATTGAAAAAACAAAAACATTTTGTTAGAATGCAGAAAACAAACGTTTATGCGGTGGTGTATTTTTCTTTGATAATCAGTCGTTTTTGAGAAGTTCGGAGAGCAACCATTGATATTTTGCGCTCTCGTCGGTGCCACTGAAAACGTATTTTACGCTCGGCTCTCCGGCCGTCCGTTTTACGTTCTTCGAAATGCAATTCAAAACACGTTGATTTCCGTCATCTAAACATGCGGATTTTGCAATTGTTTTCACGATATTTTCGAGGTAAACGTAATGAGAACACCCGATTAGAATATCGGTTTTGCCTTTTATATTGTGCAGTTTGCGGGTGAGATAGGGATAGAGTTCGGCGAAATCCAATCGTCTGCGTTTGAAGGACAAACTTGCAATGATTTCGACAAGTGTGGCAAGATCTTTCACGTCTGCAACTTCATAGCCTTTTTCTTTCGCTTTTACGCTTTTCAAGGTGGACGGAGTCGCAAGAATAATGGTTTTTTCGGGGGTATGGTTTTCAAGTTGCGGTTTGAGCAATATCATATCTATCGGTTCGATGAGAGTTGATGCTGTGTTGCATGCGACCACTTGCAAATCTGACACGTTGCGTAGCTTTTCAAGGTTTGCGGTGATTATTGGTTTGAGAGTTTCTTCGCTTTTCGTGCCGAAAGGCATATTTGCATTGTCCGCAAAATAGACGAATTTCCGTCCGCCTAACGCTTTTATCAATTCTTTCAGCGTGGTAAGTCCGCCTATTCCGCTGTCATACACCCCGATTGTAAGCATAGTCCAATGTATGACGGAGAACAAAATAAATTTACTTTTTTGAAAAAAGGTTTTTCGACGGGTAATTTTTGCTTGCCAAGTTTCGTCAATTATTGTATCATAGATAAGAATTAACTTATTGAGGTAAAGTAATGAAAGCATTCTCTACAGATTTTATCCGTAACGTAGCTCTCATCGGTCACTCCGGTGAAGGCAAAACTTCCCTCGCCGAAGCAATGTTGTTCGCAACGAAGACGGTGGATCGTCTTGGCAAAGTCGACGACGGCAACTCCACGATGGACTTCGACGACGAAGAAATCAAGCGTAAAATATCAATCAGCATGGGTCTTGCGTACGCAATTCACCGTGACACCAAAATCAATATTCTCGACGTTCCCGGCTTCTTCGACTTCGAAGGCGAAATGGTAGCAGCACTTCACGCAGCAGATAGCGCAATCGTCGTGACGTCCGCAAGCGGTTCTCTCACCGTCGGCACTGAGAAAGCACTCGAAATGTGCTTCGAAAAAGAAGTTCCCGCATTTATCTTCGTCAACGCAATCAACAAAGAAAACAGCGACTTCTTCGGCACCGTCGATGCGATCACCGAAAAATATAACAAAGTCATTCCTATCGAACTTCCTATTATCGAAGGCGGTAAGATGGTCGGTGCTGTCGACGTATTCTCCGGCAAAGGCGTAGACCTCAACGGCAAAGATATGGCAGTCCCCGCAGACCTTCTCGCAAAAGCGGAAGAATGCAAGGGCAAACTCATCGAAATGGTCGCGGAAACCGACGAAGACCTTATGATGAAGTTCTTTGAAGGCGAAGAATTCACCGCAGAAGAAATTCAAGTCGGCGTCCACACCGCTATCGCAACCGACGCATTCATTCCCCTTATGGCAGGCAATGCAACCACTTCCACCGGTGTCGTTAGCCTCATGGACAAAATCGTCGATTATCTTCCCAATCCCGCAAAAGCACGTCGTCCCAAAGCGGTCGTCGGCGGAGAAAGCAAGGAAATCGCATGCGATTCCAACTCGCCTTTCAGCGCACAAGTCTTCAAATCCATCGTTGACCCGTACGTTGGCAAACTTCTCATCTTCAAGGTTATGAGCGGCAAACTCCAAAGCGGTGACGCAATGTACAACAACACCGCAGAGAAACCCGAAAAAGCAGGCGCACTCTACGTCCTCAAAGGCAAGAAACAAGAAGCAGTCGACGTCCTTGAAGCGGGCGATATCGGCGCACTTGCAAAACTCGTCTATACCAACACCAACGACACTCTCTCCAATCCCGAATTTAAACTCGCATACGAAAAGATCGAATTCCCTCAACCCGTCATCTCCTACGCAGTCTCTGCAAATAAGGACGAGGAAAAGGCAATCCAAGGTCTTATCAAAATGCAAGACGAAGACGCAACCTTCAAAGTTGAAAAGAACGTCGTCACCGGTGACGTCCTCATCAGCGGTCTTGGCGAAGCACAACTCGATATTATGTGCAAGAGAGTCAAGAACAAACTCGGTATCGACATCAGTTGGTCTGAACCCAGAGTTGCATACAAGGAAACTATCCGCAAAGAAGCATCCGCTGAAGGCAAACATAAGAAACAATCGGGTGGCGCAGGTCAATTCGGTGACGTTTGGATCAAGTTTGAACCCGGTGCGGAAGACGGCGAATTTGAATTTGTCGATGCAATCGTCGGTGGCGCAGTCCCCAGACAATTCATCCCCGCAGTCGAAAAAGGACTCAGAGAAGCAATCAAAGAAGGCGTTCTCGCAGGTTATCCCATGGTCAACCTCAAAGCAACCCTTTACGATGGCAAGTATCACCCCGTCGATAGTAAGGAAATCGCATTCGTCATCGCAGCGAAACTCTCCTACGAAGACGCATGTGCAAAAGCATCTCCTTGCTTCCTTGAACCTATCATGACCGCAAAAATCACCGTTCCGTCCGATTATCTCGGCGACATTCTCGGCGATATGAACAAGCGTAGAGGTCGTATTCTCTTCACCGATGCGGAAGGCGCAAAACAAGTCATCACCGCAGAAGTGCCTCAAGCGGAAATGTTCCGTTATGCAACCGACCTTCGTTCGATGACTCAAGGCAGAGGACGTTTCACTATGGAACTCGCAAGATATGAAGAAGTCCCCGGCTCCGCAAACGCAAAGATCATCGAAGACGCAAAGAAACGCAAAGAAGAAGCGGCGGCAAAGAAATAATCTCAATAAGTTCAAAAAGCGCACTCAAACGAGTGCGCTTTTTCATTTCTTTAATTTTAGGATTAAGTTTTAATTTGGTTGTGTTTCGTCGTTGTTTCAAATGTGGCAATTTTGAGTTTGAAATGAGACGGCGGAACTACTTGCGAGAGCGTTTTTGAGGTTGAGGTTTTATGAGAGAGGGAAGTGCGCGCTCGATCAAAAGTCCGAAACGCAGGTCAACTTTCTCTTTCAGAGAAATGCCTATGCAGTCGTGGCAGAAATCAACTGCGGATTGAGCCGCTTTTTCAAAAGATTGTCCCGCCATGTATTTGCCGATGAATGCGGAGGACAGGCAATCGCCTGCGCCGTGAATATACTCGTTGAAATTCTCGTTGTATTGGAAGGAAATCTTGCCGTCAACTAGGGATGCGGTGCCTTGCTTGTCGTCGTCGATGATACCACTCAACAACACTTTCTTGTAGCCCTTGTGGTCGAGAATTTTCAAAATCATCGTTGCGTTGTCAACCGTCGGTTCAAGGTCGATTGCAATGTCTGCAAGCATTTTGCCTTCGGTGAAGTTGGGCATGACTATGTCCGCAAGCGCACAAAGTTCAAAAATCTTATCCTTGTATTCGTCGTCGAAGATGGAGTAGAGTTTGCCGCCTTCCGCACAGGCAGGGTCTATCGCAATGAGCGTGCCTTGTTTTTTCAATTCCTTTGCGATTTCAAGGGTGGCGTTGACGGTTTCCATAGTGCCGATAAAACCGGTGTAAAGGCAGTCGAATTTGATTCCTAAACTCATCCAATGGCGGAAACTAGGAAGCATATTCGAACCTAAATCGTTGAACGTGAAACCGGTGATACCTGCCGTTTGAGTGGAGAGCAGAGCGGTGGGAAGTCCGACCGCATCGTGTCCGCAGGCGGAGAGTATTGGGAGCGCCGCCGTCAATGAGCAACGACCGATTGAGGAATAGTCTTGAATTGTTAGTATACGTGCGTGCATGTCTAACCTCGTACAAGTTTACTTTTCAACTATACATTTTATCACAACAAAAAAGCGAAATCAATATGCAAATAATTTTTGTTGCAAAATAATTGTCGTGATGATATAATACTAACGCTGTGCTAAACGGGGAGTTGGCGGTGCCCTGTAAACTGCAATCCGCCATAGCAGTGTTGAACGCCGTCCGAGGCTTTGCGTATGGTTGGCTGCGTCGAACAAGGAGTGTTGATAGCAAGGTCCTGTGCAATGAGTCGTCGTGAACCGTGTCAGAGCTTGACCGCAGCAGCACTAAGCGAATAGACTTGTGTGCCACGGGGAAACTTTGGAGGAGCCACCTATTCGGCTACCGCTTCGGTACACACTGTCGGAGACGGTGCACAGTATACAAAAATCACTCTCGATAGGGAGTGATTTTTGTTTTTCGTTATAACGGATGGGACGCCCTCACCCGACAAAACTGCGAATAAATTTCATTTCGGCATAGCCAATATTAACTCGTTTACTTCACGTCGCGTTTTATGAATACGGGGAGTCCTATTCCAAGTGTTACCGCAATATAGGCAAGAGGGATTAACACGACTTGTAAAATCTCGCTCGTGGTGTAGGGTAGATAGGAAGAAGCGTTCGACAACTGTTGGGACGGAGTGAACGTGGCGAATTTTAGAAGTGCGGGATTTCCGTTCAAGGTCGCAAACAAGACAACCACTTCGGATACAACGCTCACGATGATATAAATTGCGATTGCTATGCCGATTGTAGAGCCTTGAGTTCGAGTCAAAAACGAGAGAAATACGAACACGCTTGTCGATGCAATCGCAATAAGAATTTGGAGCGCAATAGCACGAAGAAGAAGGGCAAATTCCGCTCCGTCAAAGACGTGCCCGTAGCCGCCGCTCACCGCGGACAAAAATCCGCATACGAGGAATGACGCAAGGGTATAGGCGGTTGCAAGTAGAGAGGCGACGAGCCACTTTGAGAGATAAAACTCAATGCGGTTTGCGCCCCTTGCGATAGACAGCCTTGCGGTGCCTGTTGCAAACTCTCCGCCTATGAAAATTCCGCATATGATTGCCATAAACAGACCGACGTCGATATAGGATCCGGCACCGAAAAGCAGGTCGCGTCCCGTCACCAAAGTGCCCATAATTTCTTCGGGGATTTCCGCACCGCCGAGATAGGCGGATTCAATCCATAATAGAGAATAATTGATGATGATCATCACTAGCATAATCACCGGTGCGACGTACACGCATTTGAGATGAGTCAGGCGGTATAAGTCCGATTTGAAAAGGGAAGAAAAGGTGTTAGTTTTCATTTGTGACACCTCCCATCATAGAGATAAAAGCGGACTCAAGATCGCCGTCTTGTTGGGATATACTGAGCACGGGGACTCCGTTTTCTTGGAAGAGTTGAGCAACTCCGCCAACCCCTTTTTCTAGGTTGTAAATTGCAAGGGTGTTGAAAGGCAAAATTTCAAATTCATAGGGTTTAAAGTTCTCAATCAACACGTTAATCCCCTTTTTCAGTTCACCGACGACGATTTTGATGAAAGGTCTTGCAAGCGTTTGAAGTTCGCTCCCGCGTAGTTCGTTCACCATTTTTCCGTCGTTCATCACGCCGTATGCTGTTGCCGTTTTCGACAACTCCGCAAGCAAGTGCGATGAGATGAGCACGGTGACTCCGCGCTCTCTCGTGAGTTTCGTGATGATCTCTCTGAACTCGTAAATTCCCGTCGGATCAAGTCCGTTGACCGGCTCGTCAAGCACTAGAATTTCGGGATCACCTATGAGCGCGATTGCGATCGCAAGTCGTTGTTTCATGCCAAGAGAAAACGAGCGTGCTTTGAGTTTGTCATCGGGATTTAGTCCCACGAATTTCAACTCTTTTTTTATCTTCTCGTCATCGTTTATTCCAAGGGAAATTCCAACCGCTTTTGCGTTCTCGAATGCGGACATATACGGCGCAAAAGAAGGCACGTCGATTATTGCGCCTATCTTCTTTCTTTCCTCAGTCAAGTCCGCTCCCGTCTTACCGTTGATGAAAACTTCGCCGTCGCTACTATTTGCAAGTCCCAACAGTATACGTATAGCGGTCGTCTTGCCCGCGCCGTTTCTTCCGATAAGTCCGTAGACTTCGCCTTTTTCGACGGAGAAACTGACGTCGTCAAGCACTTTGCGTTTGCCGTACGATTTTGATACGTGTTTGAGTTCGATTACGTTCATATCAGCACCTCGTAAAGATTATATCACGAACGTCGAAAATTTCAATAAAATCTTGACGGCGTCAATAGGTTGTGGTGGGTGAGTGCTTTTGTAAGTATCGTTTCCGTCCTCGGAGATTCCCACGCTACGCTCGGAATGACGGAATGGAGTGTGAATGACAGAGCGGAGGTGGGGATGAAAGAGCGGGGGTATGAATATATTCAACCCATTTCCCCCTTCCTCACGTGTTTTCCCAATCGACGTTTCACCTCAACAGGAAACCCACGTCGCCTGCGTTTGCAGGGGGTAACACTCGGCGCACGGAAAGCCGTCGCAGAGGGCATAGCGCAAAGTGCCTTGTGACGTCAACGGCACTCGGAGTTCTCGCCGCCGTTGCGGCTCGTGTTCCGTCTTCGAAAGAGTGAGTGCATACTCACGTCCGCTCATAGTTTCTGTGCCTATGGCTGATTACATACACGCCGATACACCGCACTTCGTTCGGTGGTGATATGCCAAGTCTGTGACTTGGATAAAAAAACACACGGATTGTGCCGTGTGATTTTTTGGAGCGAATGATGGGAATCGAACCCACAACCGCAGCTTGGGAAGCTGCTGTTTTACCACTAAACTACATTCGCAAAGTATCTATATTTTATTAAAACGGCGGTCAAAAGTCAATCTAATTGTGCGTTTCGGGGCAATATTTTGAAAATTTGGCAAGTTGTCGGGCATATTGCGCATTTTCAGTTGATTTTTTGACTATTATCATTTATACTTTTTTTAATTTTATGCGTTATATGCGCACGTGAAAAGAGGATATTATGTACAAACCTGTAGACACAAATCTCAACTTTGTAGAACGTGAAAAAGAAATCCTCGCTTTCTGGAAGGAAAACGAGATTTTTGAAAAGAGTGTCGATAAGAACGACGGCCACGAATGTTTCAATTTTTACGACGGTCCTCCGACCGCCAACGGCAAACCTCATATCGGGCATATTCTCACCCGTGTTATGAAGGATATTATTCCCCGTTACAAGACGATGAAGGGCTATCACGTCCGCAGAAAAGCGGGCTGGGATACTCACGGTCTCCCCGTCGAACTCGAAGTGGAAAAACTTCTCGGTATGGACGGCAAGCAAGATATTGAAAGATACGGCATCGAACCTTTTATCAAACAATGCAAACAGTCCGTTTGGAAGTATACGAGCGAATGGGAAAAGATGTCCGACCGCATCGGCTACTGGGCGGATATGAAACACCCTTACGTCACATATCACGACAATTATATCGAGTCGGTGTGGTGGGCTCTCAAGACCATATATGACAAGGGACTCATCTACAAAGGCTACAAAATCGTGCCTTATTGCCCTCGTTGCGGAACGGCACTTTCTTCTCACGAAGTCGCTCAAGGATATAAGGACGTCAAGGAAACTTCCGTCTATGCGAAATTCCGTCTGAAAGGGGAGAGCAATCGCTACTTCTTGGCTTGGACGACGACTCCTTGGACTCTTCCGTCCAACGTTGCGCTCTGTATGAACGCGAACGAAGACTACGTGGAAATCAAGGTCGGGGACGAGCAATATATTCTCGCAGACGCTCTCGTCGAAAAACTCTTTGAAGAAGGCACCTACGAGAAACTCTCCACGAAGAAGGGTGCGGACTATGAATATCACGAATACGAACCTTTGTTCAACTACGAAACCGGCGCGAAGAAAAAGGCGTACTACGTCGTCAACGACGACTACGTAACTCTCACCGACGGCACAGGCGTCGTTCATATCGCTCCCGCATTCGGTGAAGACGATAGCAAAGTCGGCAAACGCTACGACTTGCCTTTCGTGCAAATGGTCAACGAAAGAGGTAGATTTATTGACGCGGCAACCGACTATGCAGGCATGTTCGTCAAGGACGCGGACAGACTCATCATCGGTCAACTCAAAGAGGAAGGCAAACTATTCAAAGAGGAACTCTTTGAACATAGTTATCCTTTCTGCTGGCGTTGCGATACTCCGCTCCTTTACTATGCCCGCTCAAGTTGGTTCATCAAGATGACCGAAGTCAAAGACCAACTCATTGCAAACAATCGCACTATCAACTGGATGCCTCCGACAATCGGCGAAGGCAGAATGGGCAACTTCCTTGAAAACGTCGTCGATTGGGGTATTTCTCGTGAAAGATATTGGGGCACTCCGCTTCCTATCTGGGTGTGCAACAAGTGCGGCAAACTCCACGTCATCGGAAGCAAAGAAGAACTCAAAAACTGCGGTCATCTCACCGAAGATATCGAACTTCACCGTCCGTACATAGATGGCGTGAAGTGGGAATGCGAATGCGGTGGCACTTTCGAGCGCACTCCCGAAGTGCTTGACTGTTGGTTCGATTCCGGTTCGATGCCCTTTGCACAATGGCATTATCCCTTTGAAAATCAAGACCTTTTCAAAGAAGAATATCCCGCAGACTTCATTTCCGAAGCGGTCGATCAAACGAGAGGTTGGTTCTACACTTTGCTCGCAATTTCGACCTTGCTTTTCAACAAAGCGCCTTTCAAAAATTGTATAGTTTTGGGACTTGTCAACGACAAAGACGGCGTCAAAATGAGCAAACATAAAGGCAACGTCGTGGATCCTTGGTCTGTCCTTGACAAGCAGGGCGCAGACGCTACCAGATGGTATTTCTATACCGCAAGCGCACCTTGGCTCCCGTCCCGTTTCTCAGGGGATAACGTCAGTGAATCTCAACGCAAGTTTATGGGTACTCTTTGGAATACCTATGCTTTCTTCGTGCTTTACGCGGAAATCGACAAGTTCAATCCCTCCGAACACGTTTTGTCCGAACAGAAACTTACAGTTATGGATAAATGGATTTTGTCCGAACTCAACAGTCTTATCAAGTTCGTGGACGAGGGTCTTAACGAATACAAAATCACCGAAACTTCAAGAAAAATCGCAGAATTTACCGACAACCTTTCAAATTGGTACGTCCGTAGATGTCGCGATCGTTTCTGGGGTAGCGTTATGACTTCGAGCAAAGAAGCGGCGTACACCACTTTGTATACCGTTCTTTCCACGCTCAGCAAAGTTATCGCTCCCTTCGTGCCGTTCATGGCGGAAAATATCTATCAAAACCTCGTCCGTAACTTCGACGAAAACGCACCTTTGAGCGTACACCTTTGCGATTTCCCCGTCGCAGACGAGAATTATATTGACGAGAAACTCGAAAAGGGTATGGAAGACGTGCTTAAAGTTGTCGTTCTCGGTCGCGCGGCAAGAAACAAGGCAAATCTCAAAAACCGTCAACCTTTGAAACGCCTTATCTACAACGGCAAGACCAAACTCAGTCAAGAACTTCAAGCACTCATCGAAGACGAACTCAACGTCAAGAAACTCGAACTCTCTGACGGTAGTGCGGAATATATCAACTATATCGTCAAACCGCAACTTCGCACTCTCGGCCCGAAATACGGCTCTTTGCTCGGCAAAATCAGAGAAATTTTGAACACCGCAGAAAGAGAAGTCGTCGCGGCGGTCAAGAACGGCGGTCACTTCAAGCGTGAAATCGACGGCAAAGAAATCGAACTCTCCGAAGAAGACGTGCTCATTTCTGTTCAAAACAAGGAAGGTTTCTCGGCAGAGAGCGACGGCAATATCACTGTTGTTCTTGATACCGAACTCAACGAAGAACTTATCTTCGAGGGTGCGGAAAGAGAAATCGTCTCCAAAATCCAAACCATGCGTAAAGAAGCGGGATTTGAAGTCACCGATCATATCGCAGTCGGCTACAAGGCGGAAGGCGTTGCGCTCGACGTGTTCAAGAAAGCGGATTTCTTGTCAGACGTACTCTGCGATAGCATAAGCGAATCTATCGACGGCTACACTAAAGATTGGGACGTCAACGGAGATAAGGTTACCATTTCCGTCAAACGTATAGAGGGTTAATATGCTGCTTGCACCCGATTGGAAAGAATACGAAGTCATTGCCACCGGCGACGGAGAAAAACTCGAACGCTGGGGGAATTTGACTTTGCTCCGTCCCGATCCGCAAGTGATTTGGCATGCGAAAAAACCGCTCCGCTCTTATCCGAATATCGACGCTATCTACGAGCGCAGTACGACGGGCGGTGGTGCATGGCACTACAAAACCAACTTCAACGACGAATTTACTCTCTCTTGGCGGGACTTGAAATTCAAACTCAAACTCATGGGTTTCAAGCATACGGGACTTTTCCCCGAACAGGCGGTCAACTGGGATAGAATGATGAAATTGATTGAAAATGCGGGCAGAGAAATCTCCGTGCTCAATCTTTTCGGGTATACGGGAGCGGCGTCCGTCGCTTGTCTGAAAGCGGGTGCGAAAGTCTGTCACGTGGACGGCGCAAAAGCAATGGTCGAACGTGCGGGCGAAAACGTGCGCTTGAGCGGTATGGACAACAACGGTATGCGCTATATCATCGACGACTGCTTCAAATTCTGTTCTAGAGAGAAGAAAAGGGGTAGAACGTATGATGCGATAATTCTCGATCCCCCCAGTTTTGGCAGAGGTCCGAACGGCGAAAAGTGGAAGATCGAAGAGGGTATCGGCGAACTTTGCGAACTCATTGCCGATCTTCTTTCGGACAATCCTTTGTTCGTCTGTCTGAACAGTTACACGACGGGACTTCAACCCACCGTCATGGCAAATATATTGAAACTTACACTCCCGGATAATGCGGTCATCACCGCCGACGAAATCGGTATAGCAACAAGCGAAGGACTCGTCCTTCCTCAAGGTTGCACCGCTTTCGCAACTTTCAACAAATAAGAGGATATTATGACCTACAAAGACATCGAAATACTTTTTGAAGACAATCATCTTCTCGTCGTCGTCAAACCGGCGAACGTCCCCGTGCAAGCGGACGAAAGCGGAGATGCGGATATGCTCACCCTTTTGAAACAATATCTCGTCGAGAAATACAATAAACCGGGCGACGCTTATCTCGGACTCGTGCATAGACTCGACCGTCCTACAGGCGGTGTTATGGTTTTTGCAAAGACGTCAAAAGCCGCTTCAAGACTCAGCGAAGCGATCAGAAACGGTGACGTCGAAAAGAGATATTTCGCAATAGTCGAAGGCACTCCTCGCGAGAGAAGTGAAAAACTCACTTGCTATCTCAAAAAATTCCAAGATACGAACACCGTAAGGGTTGTTCCTCAACTTACCGAAGGCGCAAAGTATGCCGAACTTGACTACAAGGTGCTTGAATCCAAAAACAACGTGAGCCTCGTGTCCGTCAATCTCATCACGGGCAGGGGACACCAAATCAGAGTGCAGATGTCCGCAATCGGAAATCCTATCCTTGGCGATGCAAGATACGGCAATGGCGAAAAACTTAAACTCCCCCTATGCCTGTGGGCTGTGGAACTCAGGTTCGCACATCCCGTCAGTGGCAACCAAATGATGTTCAGAGTGTACCCTCCCGAAGAAGGCGCTTGGACTCAATTCGATATGGAGAAATATTTAAGTTTGACAATTAGGAACAGTTAGAATATGGAAATGATACAAAAAACTTTGGGCGACGTGATACGCGGTCTTGCAAAAGACTATCCCGATCGCCAAGCGATAAAATACACCACTCGCGACTTCGAGCGCACTTGGCGCGAACTCGACGAAGAAACTGATAAAGTCGCAAAAGGGCTTATGGCTCTCGGTGTGAAAAAGGGGGATAAAGTCGCAATTTGGGCAACTAATATCCCCGAATGGTTGCTCACCCTTTTCGGTGCGGCAAAATGCGGTGCGATTCTCGTCACCGTCAACACGAACTACAAAGTCTTCGAACTCGAATATCTGCTCACGCAGTCGGACACGAAAGTCCTTGTGATGATGGGCGGTTTCAAAGATGCAAACTACGTCGATATAATCGACAATCTTATCCCTGCACTCAAATCATCCGATGGCGGTAAAGTCAGTGAAAAGCACTTGCCTTTCCTTGAAAGAATCGTGTATGCAGGCGACGGCACTCCGTCGGGTATGATGAATTTCAAGGACCTTTTCCGTTTGTCTGAAAGCGTGTCAGACGCCGAATATGCAGAAAGAACCGCAAGTCTTGACCCCGACGACGTCATCAATATGCAATATACGTCGGGTACGACCGGTTTTCCCAAAGGCGTTATGCTTACGCATAAAAATATAATCAACAACGGCAAAACCATTGGGGACGGTATGGCGTTCACCAAGGACGATAGACTGTGCATTTGTGTGCCTTTGTTCCACTGTTTCGGACTCGTGCTTGCGACTATGGCTTGTATCACTCACGCATCCGCTCTCGTGCCTGTTGAAGCGTATTCACCCGTCACCGTCATGAAAGCGATTTCGACAGAGAAGTGTACCGCAGTCCACGGTGTGCCTACCATGTTCATCGCTATGCTCGAACACGCAACCTTCGATCAATTCGATTTCTCGTCCTTGCGCACGGGTATTATGGCAGGCTCTCCCTGTCCTATCGAAGTGATGAAGAAAGTCGTGGATAGAATGAATATGAAAGATATAGTCATCGTTTTCGGACAGACCGAAGCGTCCCCCGGCTGCACTATGACTACGACGACGGATAGCATCGATAAACGTGTATCGACTGTCGGTAGAGCATTTCCAGGTGTCGAATGCAAAATCGTCAATCCCGAAACAGGGGAAGAAATGCCCACCGGTCAAGCAGGCGAATTTGTCGCGCGCGGGTATAATATAATGAAAGGGTACTACAAAATGCCCGAAGCCACAAAGCAAGCAATCGACAAAGACGGTTGGTTGCATACGGGCGACCTTTGCACCGTTGATGAAGACGGATATTACAAGGTCGTCGGCAGAATAAAGGATATGATTATCCGTGGCGGTGAAAATATCTATCCCAAAGAGATAGAGGAATTTTTGTACACTTGCGACAAAATCCGTGACGTGCAAGTCGTCGGCGTGCCTAGCAAACAATACGGCGAAGAAATCATGGCGTGTATCATTCTGAAACCGGGCGAAAGCATGACCGAAGATGAAGTCAAAGAACTTGTCAAAGCGAATATGGCACGTCATAAAGTGCCTAAATACGTGCGTTTCATGGGCGAATTTCCTATGAATGCCGCAGGAAAAATCCAAAAATATAAATTGCGTGAGGAAGCGATTGAAATCCTGAAACTTCAAGAAGACGCTTCCGTCGAAACTGCATAAAGGGGGAATATATGAAACTTTGTTTTTCAACGATAGGTTGCCCTGATTGGAAAATCGGCGAAATCGTGACGACGGCGAAAGACCTCGGCTACGACGGAATTGAAATCCGCGGTATCAGAGGGGAAATCAATGCTACCGTCATGCGCGAATTTAACGAAGATTTTGACAAAACGCAAAAACTCCTTGACGATACGGGCGTGAAAATCGCAATGTTGACGTCGGGTGCATCCCTTGCAAACCACAACGACGAAGACGCTGTGGACGAAGCGAAAGCGTATATCGACCTTGCAGTCAGACTCGGAGTGCCTTTCGTGCGCGTTATGTCCACCGATAAACCCTACTTTGACGGCGGTGACCTCGACCTTTGCTTGAAACGTTATCGCGAAGTCCTTGACTACGCAAATGGCAAAAACGTCACTCCGCTTATGGAAACCAACGGCCTTTTCGTGGATACCGCATTGCTTTCTCGTTTTCTTGACGATGCGGGTGAGGGCAGTGGCGCACTTTGGGACGTTCATCATCCTTTCCGTTTCAACGACGAGAGCGTGGACACCACGATTAAAAATCTCGGTAGCAAAATCAAATACGTACACCTAAAAGACAGTGTCATCGAAAAAGGCAAAGTCGCCTACAAGATGATGGGTTACGGCAACGTGCCTTTGAAAGAAGCGGTGACCGCTCTTAAAGACAACGGCTATGACGGCTATTGCACTTTTGAATGGGTGAAACGCTGGAATAAGGAGCTCGAAGACGCAGGTATCGTGTTTGCTCACTATGCAAACTACATGAGAAGATTTTGACAAAATGCGAGCAAATGCTCGCATTTTTCATATCGTATTCGATTTTGCTTGCGAGATTAAAATTTATCTTTTTCGGGAGTGAAGTATTTTTCGTCGTCGAGTTGCTTTTTTATCCCCGCAAGTAGGGGACAATTTGAATATTCTTGTTCGAGCCATTTTTCGCCGTAACCCATCGCAGTAAGGGCGGAAGAAAATTTTTGTTCGGCAGATGAAAACAATCTGAATACCGTGCGGAGCGGTTTTGATACGATTTCGGATATTTCTTTGAAGGTTTTTCCGTAGCAAAGTCTACCTGTAAGTACGTCTTTTTCACATTCCGGGAGTTTTGATAGTGCGGTTTCAACGATGAAAACCAAGTTGCAAGCTTTTCTTTTATCGTCGTTTAATTTTATTATTTCACCAATTAATTTTTCATTTGATATTCCGTTTTTGAGATGAACGCTCTGATATGCGGAATTTATGCGGTTTTTGACCGAAACGTCTATGTTCTTAACGATTTTAGGTATACGAGAATAAGCAACAAGCGTTGTGTTGCTCCAAGATTTGTTCATGATTAGATGAAACCTCCAATAAAAAATATTGAAAAAACGTTTTGCCAATAGCATAAATGGTGAAAATGCATAAAGTCAACGTTTTATGTCAAAAAATTAAAGAAAAAATTATTGAAATCAAAAATGCAAATATGCTTTGGGTTATTTTTCGTGAAAGGTAGTCGCGAAAGCGCACTCCGCACTTTGACAAAAAACCGTATGATTGTAATGTAACGGACAATCCGCCGAAGGTCACGACCGCTGTCGCTACGGCAATCGAAAGCGGAAGATATGGAATATAAGAAGATAATAGCGCACCCCTTGTCATTTCTATCATTCCGAATAAAATCGACGATACAGCGGGGGATAAACTTATCGGAATTAGCGCAAGTGCGTCGATTAGCATATTGCAAATCACGATATATCCGCCGACCGATAGCATTGACAGGGCGGAAGAACCTATGACGTCGCTTATATCGCTGTCAACGCTCTCAACGTGCAAGAAGTCGCGGCGTGTTTCGCCGCCTTTTCTTCGCCAAATCAAGCCGTTTAGGAAGGTCGCAAGATAGTGAGAGAGAAGGATAACAAGGGCAATCGTTTTGTTTTGAAAAATGCCGCCCACCGTCCCCAAAACGAATAACGGTCCCGAAGTTGAAGTGATAGAGAGAGTGCGTTTGACTTCGTCCGAAGTCAGATAACCGGAATCGTGCAGGTTTTTGACTGTAGATGCGCCCGCAGGATAACCGCTCACAACGGATATAAATGCAGGAAATGCGGTGATTTCAGGCACACAAAAAAGTTTCGACACGGGTTTTCCGAAAATCTTTGCAATGGTGTAGGCTCCGCCTATTTTCGTGAGCAGTAGAGAGCAGAAGAAAAAAGGAAATATTGCGGGCAGTACGGATGAGAAAAAGAGCGCAAGTCCGTTTCTTGCGGACGACGTGAAATAGTCGGGTTTCACGACGATGAGAATCATAAAAATCAAAACGGACAGGACGAGCGGAATTTTCTTCACGTAAAAAAATACGTCACACTTTTCAAAATAATGCGACGTATGATTATTTTTCTTTCAAAAACCGCAATTAAGGCGGTTAGAATACCGTTATTGCTTGACGCAGAGATTGAGAATTTTGGCGGCTTTCAAGTCCAAATCAATGAGCGGACGGACGGGGGAGTCTTTCGGACAATCGCTTGGTTTATAGTAGAAATAACCGTCTGCGGACGACAGCAAGGGGAGTATCTTTTTGCGCTTGCTATCCTTTATTGCAAGTATGGTCGTGTAGGGTTTTTCGTTTTGAGCAAGTTCGAGAAGTGCTTTTGTTGCGCCCACCGCAGTGCATGCGGCAATTCGCTTTATCGTGGAGCGGGTGTATCTTCTTGTCGTCAACTCCAAAAACTCTTCAAAAGAATTGAAGTCGGATTTTGAAATTCTATTCTCCATACCCTCGGAAATGTTCGCGATTTCCGCAAGCTCGTCGGTGGTTTTGGACTTGAGTGCATAGGTGGATATGGTCTGATAGACGGTCGGATTGACCGTCATCTCTTCGGGTTTGACAAATTCGGGCACTAAACGTGAAAAATCTTGCCCTGAATAAAGACGATTTCTGATCTTCGTGGACGATGCGATTGTTCTGTCGTTGTCGGGTATGCGCGGAATATTGTGGTGTTGCACGTGGTTCCCGTATTGTGCGCTCGCCTTGATATACTCGACCGCCAAAATATTGTTTGGGGTTTGGAGCATATTCGCAATGTCGGGGCGGATTTCGCCAAGTGCCATAGTGCGCGATTTTGCGACGGAGTAGCCTTCGGAGAGATAACCTTTCAACATTTTGGACATATCTTTCGACTCGAACGCCATAAATTCCGCAACCATACTCAAATCTTTCAATTCTTCGGTTTCGGTGCCGTAGCAAAGAGTAAATTCATCGAATAAAGACAGGGTTTTGAGTGCGCCTTCCGCAAACGTTTTCGCAGGTGTCAGTGAATAAATGGTGGGAAGTTCGATGACGACGTCCGCTCCCGCCTGTATTGCCCAATTTGCACGGGTGTATTTGTCTGCTACGCATATATCTCCGCGCTCGGTAAAACTGCCGCTCATAACGACGGCAAGTATATCCGCACCCGTCTCTCTCTTCGCTTTGCGAAGTTGTTTGAGGTGTCCGTTGTGGAAGGGGTTGTATTCGGCTATTATCGCAGTAACTTTCACTTATTTTCTCACTTTGACTCAATCGGTTGCATTTTTTTGCAAATATACTATAATTATATATGCTTTTGAAATAAAGGCAACAAAATTTCGACACATTATAATAGGGAGTAAAACAATGTCACAATTTTTGGACAATCTCATGATGAGAGCATCAACCCTTGGCAAAACCATTGCACTCGCTGAAGGTTTCGACGTCAGAGCGTGCAAAGCGGCGGAAATTCTCACGAAGAAAGGCGTTTGCAAAGTCGTGCTTATCGGCGATGAAAACGAAGCAAAAGCGAAATTCCCCGAAATCGACTTCACCGGCGTTATTTTCGACAATCCTCAAACTTCCGAAAACACCGCAAAGTATGCCGCAAAACTTTACGAACTTCGCAAAGCGAAGGGCATGACTGAAGAAGCGGCTCTCAATATCGTGAAAACCAACAACATGTTCTATGCCTGTACCGCACTCAAATGCGGTGACGTCGACGGCGTAGTCGGCGGAGCGGTTTTCTCGTCCGCAGACGTATCCAGAGCGGCATTCCAAGTCATCAAACCCGCACCCGGCATCAAGAGCGTGTCCAGTTGCTTCATCATGATTCCTCCCGAAGAAGGTTTCAAATATCAAAACGCACCCGCATTCATCTTCTCTGATTGCGCGGTCATTCCTTATCCCACCGAAGACCAACTCGCAGACGTCGTCGTCGCAGCGTACGATAGTGCGAAGAAAATTGTCGAAATCGAACCTAAAATCGCAATGCTCAGTTTCTCCACGAAGGGTAGTGCAAATCACGAATCCGTCGAAAAGGTCAGAAACGCATATGCGAAAGTCAAGGCGGAACATCCCGAAATCGACGTTGACGGCGAAATGCAATTCGATGCGTCTCTCGTGTCCTCCGTCGGCAAACAAAAGGCTCCCGAAAGCACCGTCGCAGGTCAGGCAAACGTGTTCGTATTCCCCAACCTCGATGCAGGCAATATCGGCTACAAAATCGCTCAACGTCTCGGCAACTTTATGGCAGTCGGTCCCATCATGCAAGGTCTTGACCTTCCCGTCAACGATCTCTCTCGCGGTTGCGTAGCGGAAGACATCGCTGCAGTCGCGGCAATCACCGCTCTCCAAAGCGTCAAATAAGACTAAACGAAAGGAAATATATTATGAAAATTTTGGTTCTCAACGCAGGCAGCTCGTCCTTGAAGTATCAACTCATCGACATGGATAACGAACGTGCTCTTCTCACCGGTATTTGTGAAAGAATCGGTGCGACCGGCGGTATCCTTACCCAAAAGAACGAAGCAGGCGCAAAGTTCATCAAAAAGCAAGATTTGCCCACCCACAAAGAAGCACTTGAACTCGTCCTTCAAGCACTCGTGGATCCTGAACACGGCGCAATCAAATCCGTTGACGAAATCCACGCAGTCGGACACAGAGTCCTTCACAGCGGCGAAGACTTTGACAGATCCGTCGTCATAGACGACGAAGTCATCGCAATTTGCGAAAAGAATGCGGAACTCGGACCTCTCCATATGCCCGGCAATATCGCATGCATCAAAGGTTGCAGAGAAGTCATGCCCGGCGTGCCTATGGTCGCTGTTTTTGACACCACGTTCCACAGCACCATGCCCCCCAAGGCGTATATGTACGGTATCAAGTGGGAGGACTATGAAAAATATAAAGTCCGCAAATACGGTTTCCACGGCACTTCTCACAAATTCGTCACCGAAGAAACAACCAAATATCTCGGAAATCCCAATGCGAAACTCATCATCTGCCATCTCGGCAACGGCAGCAGTCTTTCGGCAGTCAAGGACGGCAAATGCCAAGACACCACGATGGGATTCACCCCGCTCGAAGGCCTTATCATGGGCACGAGAAGCGGCGATATAGATCCCGCGGCGATCGAATATCTCGGCAAAAAACTCGGCAAGAATATGTCTGAAATGGTCACCTATCTCAACAAGGAATGCGGTATGTACGGTTTGAGCGGAGATTTCAGCTCTGATATGAGAGACCTCGAACCCATGCGCGATAAGGGCGACGAAAAGTGCACTATCGCAATTGAGGCGGCAGGTTACAGAATCAAGAAGTATATCGGCGCATTTGCGGCGGCACTCAACGGCGTCGATGCAATCGTATTCACCGGCGGTATCGGCGAGCATAGCGACGTGATGCGTAAAGTTGTAATGGAAGACATGGATTATCTCGGCACCACGCTCGATCTCGATATCAACTCTCAATACATCCGCGGATACGAACCCGGCATCTACGAACTTCAAACTGCGGATAGCAAAAACAAGATTTTGATCGTTTCCACCAACGAGGAACTTTCAATCGCAAGAGAGGCTGAACAACTCACCTCGAAAAATTAACCTAAATCGTTTGACAACTTGACGATTATTATCTATAATCATACAAGTTAAATATGAAATAATAGCGGAGGATATAGATATGGCACTACCCAAAAATAAGATTTCAAAATCCAAGACCAATTCCCGTTTCGCAAACTGGAAGATCAAAGCACCCGGCCTTGTTGAATGCCCTCAATGCCACGAACTCAAAAAGAGCCACGTAGTTTGCCCCAAATGCGGTTACTATGACGGCGCACAAGTAGTCGATAAGAAAGACGAGAAATAATCAAAAACGGCAGAGAGCGGTTTTCCCGCTCTCTTTTTCTATACTTTTATGAAAATAGTTGTTGACGCAATGGGGGGCGACTTCGCTCCCGAACAAAATATACTCGGCACCGCAGACGCACTCCGTCAAGATAAGGATCTCGTCGTGGTCCTTGTCGGGGACGTCGATAAGTTTGACAAATCTCAACTTGCCGACGTTGAGGACAGAGTGGTGTACGTCGATGCAAAAGACGTGATCACCAACGACGACGTGCCTACAAGCGCAATCATGCACAAGAAGAATAGTTCTCTCGTGCGTGCTTTCGACTATGCAAATAACGATGAAGAAGTGGGCGGACTCGTTTCCGCAGGCTCGACGGGAGCGGTTTTGGTCGGCTCTTATATGAAACTCGGCAAAATCAAAGGCATCACCCGTCCCGCACTCGCACCCGTACTTCCCACTGTGAAAGGGGACAAGAAAGTCATTCTTTGCGATTGTGGCGCAAACGTGGACTGCAAAGCGGTCAATCTTCATCATTTTGCGATTATGGCAAAGGCTTTCAGCGAGAGTATGTTGGGGATTGAAAATCCCGTTGTGGGACTTCTTTCAAACGGCACGGAAGAGCATAAGGGCAACTCTCTCAATCAAGAGGCTTTCGCTCTTCTCAAAGCGGACAAGAAAATCAACTTTGCGGGAAACTGTGAAGCAAGAGATATTCTCTCGGGTGATTTTGACGTGGTCGTCGCAGACGGTTTCAACGGCAATATCGCACTGAAATCCGCAGAAGGAACCGCCAACGCAATCTTCTCAATCCTTATGGAAGGGGTGAATAACGGCGGTATGAAGTCGAAAATCGGCGCACTTCTTCTGAAACCCATCCTTCGCAACGTCAAGCACAAACTTGATTACAACTCTCAAGGCGGAGCGGTTTTTCTCGGTTGCAACAAAGTGGTCGTCAAATCCCACGGAAGTTCAAAACGCACGTCGATTTGCGGCAGCATTTTGATGGCTAAATCCCTTGCAAGTGCAGGTCTGCCCGAAAAAATCAGAGCGGGCGTTGAATTGAGCAATGCTGAATAAGGCGGATATAGAGTATATCGAAAATGCGATAGGCTACGCTTTTAGTGATAAAAGTTTGCTTTCTCGCGCCTTTACGCACGCCTCGTATTCGGATGACGACAACTACGAAAATCTTGAGTTTTTGGGGGATAGCATAGTTGGTTTCGTGGTGGGTGAAAAACTCTTCAAAACCTATCCCGAGAAAAGCGAAGGCGCACTCACGAAAATGCGTATAAATCTTGTCAGCGAAAGGCCGCTTTCACAAGCAATCGAGCGCATTAGAATAGCGGAAAAGATGAGATTCGGCATTGGTGAGACAAGGTCGAAAATCTACACTCACTCGTCGATAAAATGCGATTTGTTCGAGGCGATAACGGGCGCTATTTACCTTGACGGCGGAATGGAAAACGCCCGAAAATTCGTGCTTGATATGCTCTCCGATTTTTCCGTGAGCGATGAAAACGAAGACTTCAAATCCGCTCTCAACGAATACTCGGCAAAGCATGAATTGTCCGTTGAGTACGTTATGATCGAAAAAAGCGGTCCCGCGCATAAACCCGTTTTCACGTGGGTGGTCAAAGTCGGCGGAAAAGAAATCGGGAAAGGCACCGGCGGTTCAAAAGCGGAAGCGCAACAACTTGCCGCAAAAATCGCATTGAGCACTCTTCAAAAGATAAATTAGCACTTCAATTTTTGCCGACTACCGTTGCAGAATTTGTAGTCTGCCAATCATGAATTTTTAATGTTTCACGGATTTTGTGAAACATTTTTTATTTTGCTTGAAATGACGTGAGTTTTATGGTATAATTTTCAAAAAATTATAGAGGTATTTGTTTTGAATCTCGAAAGAATCGAACTTCACGGCTTCAAATCCTTTGCGGATAAGACTGTTATCGCCTTGAAAGACGGCTTCACCGCCATTATCGGACCGAACGGATGCGGTAAGTCAAACGTTGCAGAGGCTATTCGTTGGACTCTCGGCGAGAGAAGTGCGCAGTCCTTGCGCGGTAAGACTATGACCGACGTCATTTTCGCAGGTACGGAAAAACGTCGCAGTATGTCCTATTGCGAAGTTTCCCTTGTTTTCAACAATGCGGAACAGCGTATTTTCCCCAACTTGCCGTATGACGAAGTGTCCATTTCACGTAAACTCGACAGGAGCGGATTGTCCGAATACTATCTCAACAACACGAGAGTCAAGTTGAAGGACATTATCAATCTTCTTCACGACACAGGTATCGGCAAGGAAGGTTACTCAATCATTGGACAGGGCAGAATTGACGAAATTCTATCCGCAAAACCCGAAGATAGACGAAACATATTCGAAGAAGCGGCGGGGATTTCCAAATTCCGCGCTCAACGAGTGGAAGCGGAGAATAAGCTTTCAAAGACTGCGGATAACCTTGCGCGCGCAAACGACGTTATCGCGGAAATCGAGCGTCATCTTGTGCCGTTGCGTCGTCAGGCGGAAACTGCAAAGAAGTATTTTGAGCTCAAAGACGCCTTGAAAAACAAGGAAGTCAACCTCTATATCTATAACTACGAGCACAACGAAGAAATCAGAAAGAACGTCATCGACAGAATCGAAGGTTACAAGAAAGCATACGATGCGAAAAACCTTGCGTACAACGGTTGTGTGAGCGAATATGACAATACGATGAGAGAAAGTTCTCAAATCGACCTTGTCTACGAAGCGCAAAATGCAGAGTTACTATCCTTGAAAGTCGATGCGGAAAAGATGGCGGGACAAGCAAACGTCATCAAGGAAAAGATCACGCACTTGCAAGCGGATAACAATCGTTTGAACGGAGAGCTGAAAGAAATCGACGCTCAAATCATCATATCCGAAGGCCTAATCAAAGCATCGGAGGACAAGAAAGAGGAGAGCTTGCAAGAGTATTTGCAAATCAGTCGCGAGTTTGAGAGCGCAAACAATGCTTTCGAACATTTGTCGAAGTCGGTTGCCGGCAGTGAATCCGACCTTGAAACAAAGAATGCGGAATACGTTCGCGCGTTGCAGGAACTTGGCAATTTGCGTAGCAATTCTTCCACTTATATCGAAGAAAAAGCTATCAATCAATCCCGCCTTGACAACTTGACCGAACTTCTCAAAGACAAGAAAGCGCGTCTCGATCAAGAGCTAACAAACTTGTCGATATACGATTCCAACCTTGCAAGAGTCGCCGCAAAACGCAAAGAAACGTCGGCTACTTATAATGAATATAACGCAACCAAAAACGACTGCCAAGAAGCAATCAAAGGTTTGTCCGAAGACGCACTTGCACTCAACAGCAAACTCGGCATGGCGGAAGGCAATTTGAAGTTGCAAATCTCAATAAAAGAGCAATATTCGGGATTCCAAGAGGCAGTCAAGCGTATGATGCAGGATGCAAAATCCGATCCTATGCTCAAATCGAAGATACTCGGCGTGCTTGCCGAAGTCATCAACGTGCCGAAGGAATACGAATCCGCAATCGAATACGCACTCGGCGGAAATCTCCAAAACGTTCTCGTAGAGAACGAAAGAGATGCGGCGGCGCTCATCACCTATCTGAAACAGAAAAATTACGGTCGTGTTACATTCCGTCCGCGCACTGCGTGCAGACCCCGTGACCTTGGCAGTATGCAGAAAGTCGTGCTTGCAGAGCAAGGGTGTTTGGGTATCGCATCCGACCTTGTGGCGTATAAACCCGAATACGACGATTTCGTGCGTGCACTTATCGGCTCGACTGTCATCGTAGACAATATGTTGACGGCGGAAAGACTGTGGAAGAAATATGACAGAGCGTTCAAAATCGTGACTCTCGACGGTGAAATCTACGCACGTGGCGGTGAAGTTACCGGCGGTTCGAGACGTCAACAGACAAGCGGACTTCTTGCGCAGGAAACCCAAATCGAACAAGCGAAAGCGCACCTTGAAAAACTCCGCTCGAATATCGCACGACTCAATCAAGAGAGAGAAGAAAGACAAGCGGAAATGGAAGTCGCAGAGGAACAAATTTCAAAACTCGCCACTGAAATCAGTGAGTTGCAAATTGAATTTTCTCTGAATACCGAAAAGAAAAACGCATCCGAAAACACGATCGAATCTCTCCAAAGAGAAATCGCCGAAGACGCAGTCGAATGTGAAAAAATCAAGGCGGCTGTCAAAGACCTTGAATATAAACTCTCGTCCATTGACAAACTCGAAGCAATCGTCAAGGATAAGGAAAGCGAATACGGCACTCTCGTCGAGGCATCCAAAACGCAGTCGGGCGAGCAGAAAACCGAACTCGAAATAAAGAGAGAAGAGGTTATGAATTTGAGAGTCCGCCTGACTCAATCGAAGAGTAATATCGACGTTATCGACGCAGATATATTCCGTTACAAGCGGGATATGGAGAGAATACAAGAAGAAAAACTCGACAAGATTGCAGAAATCAAGACGGTCGAAAATCAACTGAACGCCATAACCAGCGCACCCGAAAAAACCTCTTTCAGTGCGGAAGACGCGAAGAAGATCAAGGAACTCGAAGAAGCAATCCAAGGTTTGTCCGAAAGAAAACGTAACGTCGCACAAAAACTCATCGATCTCGACAAGATGAAGACCACACTCCTTGACGAGAAGAACACTTTGAACGAAAAGAGAGTGCGCGATGAAGGTATTCTTGAAAGGATAGATTCCGAAAACAGAATACTCCAAGAGCACGTTCTCGAGGAATACGATTTGACCTATACGTCCGCTCTCGAATTTAAGGACGAAACCTTCGAGGCTTACGGCGCAAAGACCGCAATTCAGGAACTCAGGAAGGATATCAACCGCTTGGGTGACGTCAATACCCTTGCGATCGATCAACTTGCGGAGAACGAAAAGCACCACGAAGAGTACGTCACTCAAAGGGACGACATCCAAAAAGCGTACGACGATATAACCCATATCATCGAAGAGTTGACAAGAGAGATGACGGGCAAGTTCGTGGACGCTTTCGAGAAGATACAAGTCAACTTCAAGGACGTGTTTGCGCAACTGTTCGGTGGCGGCAAAGGCGAACTCAAACTCAACACTTCCGAAACGGACGATCCGCTTGAAGCCGGTATCGAAATATACGCACAACCCCCAGGAAAAACTCTCCGACACATATCCTTGTTGTCGGGCGGAGAAAGGGCGGTCACCGCAATCGCGATACTGTTCTCGATACTCAGCCTGAAACCGATGCCATTCTGCGTGCTTGACGAAATCGACGCTGCACTTGACGAAAGCAATGCAAACTTGTTTGCGGAGTTCATCACGAAGTTCAGCGATTATACGCAATTCATCGTCATCACCCACCGTAAACCTACCATGCGCCACGCGGACAGTATTTTCGGCGTAACCATGGAAGAGAAGGGCATCACCAAGACCGTCGCAATCGAATTTGAAGAAGCAGTCAAACACGCATCAGACGGAGGCTCTGATGCCAACGGAAGTGATTCCGCATTTGCAATGGAGGCATAATATGGGATTTTTTCAGAAGATACTTGACGGAGTGAAGAAGACGAAGGATAACTTCCAAAAGAAGTTGTTTTATGCATTCTCCGCAAAGGAACTTGACGACGAGTTTTACGACAATCTCGAAGAAGCACTGCTTGCGGCGGATATGGGTATCACCGCAACCGAGAGCGTAATCGAAGAACTTAAAGACGAGGTGTTCCAAAACAAAGTCAAAGTCCCCGAAGATGCCAAAGGTTTGCTCCGTCAAATTCTCATCGACGATATTGATTTTGAGATTGACGAATATGAATATCCGTTGGTCATTCTGCTTTCAGGAGTCAACGGAGTGGGCAAGACTACCGCTATCGGAAAACTTGCAAACTACTTTCACACTCAAGGCAAGAGCGTAGTCGTTGCAGCGGCGGACACATTCCGTGCGGCGGCAAGCGAACAACTCGAAGTTTGGGGAGAAAGAGCAGGGGTGCGTGTCATCAAACACGGCGAAGGCAGTGATCCCGCTGCGGTGGTTTTCGATGCCATAGCATCCGCAAAGGCAAAGGGTACTGACGTCATTTTGGTGGATACTGCGGGCAGACTGCACAACAAAGTCAACCTGATGAACGAACTCAAAAAGATATGCAGAGTGGTGGAAAGAGAACTGCCCAACGCAGACTTCAGAAAGTATCTCGTGCTTGACGCAACAACAGGACAAAACGCATTGTCTCAAGCGGAAATTTTCGGTGAGGCAATCGACGTGGACGGCATAATTCTCACAAAACTCGACGGCACCGCAAAGGGCGGCGTGGTTGTCGCAATAAGCGAAGAACTTGAACTTCCCGTCCTGTTCGTAGGCGTAGGAGAAAAGATAGACGACCTTATCCCTTTCGATCCGACGGACTTCGTCAACGCATTGTTCTAAACTCATCGACAAAACAAAAAACGGCGTTTATCACGCCGTTTTTTCATTTTTAAGATTGATTTGTGGGATTGTTTGCGTAAATCATCTGCGTTGTTTCTTTTGTCGCAAATATATTGAAATTATTTATATGTAATAGCTGTTATTTTTATATTTAGTATTGTCTAATCTTTAAAATAGTGTTAAAATGCTATTAAGAGTATTATACACCTTTAAGGTGGATAGGAGAATTTTATGAAAGAAAGAATCAAAATCAACGTAGTTATGATTGCGATTGCGGTTGCACTTTGTCTTGCACTCACCGCAGGCACTTTGTACCTTGGCAACACGGTGGCGTATGCGGACGGAACCGACGGGCAAGCACCGACTATTGTTTCGGTTTGCGGAGTTCCGATAGACCCATACTTTACCAATTTGCCAACAGCGGTTGTAGGAGAAGAGTATAAAGCTCCTAACGGTGAAAACTATAAGGTTATTGCCACGGGCACCGGACCTTTGACTTATTTCGCTTATGAATACGATAGCGGAGTGTATAATTCTTTGCCCAAGGGCTTACACCTTGATTCCACAACGGGTGAGATTTACGGTACGCCTGAAGAAGCAGGTTCAGGCGATATTACGATTTATGTTTCTAACGAATATGGCACGGTAAACAAAGTATGCACGTTGCGAAGATTTGATGCAGACGATAAGCCTACTATAACAACGGCAAGTTTGCCGAACGGTGCAGTGGGTTCGACTTATTATCAAGAAATTTCATATAGCGGATATTCAACGATGTCCCCAACGTGTGAAGTTGCAAGCGGAAATTTGCCTAATGGACTTACTTTTGGAAATCAATTCGGACGCCCAACGGTTTATGGAACTCCTACTGAATCAGGAACATTTACTTTTACATTGAGTGTAAACAATGGTGCAGGCACTGCAACCAAAGAGTATACAATCGAAATCAAAAACGAAACCGTTGCGCCTTCTTTTATGAATAATGCAACCATCATCAATGAAGAAGACAAATATTCGTTTGTCGATTCATCGGGTTATATTCACGTCGTCAAAGGAAAACCTGTAAGCGTACAACTTGTGTCAAGCGGTACAAACACTGCAGATAACCCCATAAAGTACTCTTTGACTGCCTCCTTGCCGGAAGGCTTGACGCTTTCCGAAAGTGGTTTGATAACCGGTACTCCTGCGGATAGTATCGACATCCCGTACGGTTTATCATATTTCTATGGCGGTATTAAACTCGAAAACAAAACGGCACTTGGCGATATACAAAGTTCCACCGCAGCTCTTAATATAGTCGTGTGTCAGAATGGATTCGTTCATGGTATCAATCTTTCTCCCGATACGACGTCAGTGCCAAAGGGCGGTACAAGGCAGTTTGAAATAGATTGGATTGGATTCGGAGACATAGAAAAAACTGGCATTGAATGGGTTGTTTGGTTAAAAACTAGTTCCGATACAACTATATCCGACACCGGACTCCTTACCGTTGGCCTTGACGAAACTGCAACAACGCTGCAAATTAGAGCAGAACATTCTTCAGGTAGAACAAGTGATGCGTACGTTACCGTTGTTGACCACACACACACCACCACCGTTGTGGATGCGGTTCCCAAGAGTTGCACTACGGACGGAAATATCAAACACTACAAATGCACTATTTGCGATGAGTTGTTCAGCGACGCTCTTGCGACGCAAACTTTGACTGCAGAACAAGTCAAGGTGTCGGCCGGTCACGAATACGGCACTCTTATCCCTGTGCAAAACGCAAATTGTATGAATAGAGGTGTTGAGGCACACTACGAATGTTCGGTCTGCCATTTGCTTTTCAACGCAAGCCACGAACAAAAGACCGCGACCGAACTTGAAATTGCAATCGATCCGACGGCACATAAGTTTGGTACTATGACAAGCGAAGTGCCCGCAAACTGCGCAACCGAAGGCGTGAAGGCACACAAGGATTGTGAATACTGCAACAAGCATTTCGATATTCTAGGTGCGGAAATCGCAGACTTGACCATTGAAAAGAACGACAACCACCAAGCGCAATCAACTTGGTCGAAAGACGGCAGCGGACATTGGCACGCTTGCACGAGAGCCGGTTGCAAGGATTACGGTAAATTGGATTTTGCAGCTCACACTCCGAGTGCGACCGAAGCAACCGAAACCGTAGACGTGCATTGCACTATCTGTGAATACATCATCGAAGCGGTCAAAGGTCATACGCATAATCTCAATTTGGTCGCAGGTCATTCGAACGCTTGCTATCTCGACGGCGCAAAAACCTACTACGTCTGCTCCGAGGGCGATTATCCTTGCGGAAGATACTTTGAAGATAGCGAGGGAAACAACGAAATCACCGAAAATATCGAAATTTGGAAGATCATACCCGCAGGACACTTTTTCGGCAATTGGATTGACGAAGTCCCCGCAACCGTTGACAATTTCGGCGTGAAAGCGCACAAAGATTGCACCGTTTGCAACAAGCACTTCGACACGGACGGCAACGAACAAACCGAAGAAGATTTGAGAATTGAAAAACTCACCGCTCCTTCAACTCCCGTCACTCCCGAAGACCCCGACGAATCAACTCCTTCGGACGAGCCTATCGTTGACGGCGACGTCTTGAACGAAGAACAAAACGGTTCTCTTTCGGGTGGTGCTATTGCAGGTATCGTCATCGGCAGCGTCGCAGTCGCAGGAATTGGCGGATTCGCTCTCTTCTGGTTCGTCATCAAAAAGAAGAAATTTGCAGATTTGATCGCAATTTTCAAAAATATATCCAAAAAGTAAGCTAATGAAGAGAAAAATTATGAAAAAAGAATTTTAGCTTTGATCGCAATCCTATTCGTTTCCATGCTTTGCGTATCGTTTGTTGCACGTAGTAACGACAAAGGCGTGCAACCCGATACGCAACCCGGTATCGAATCGCGTAGCGGTACGGAATCGGGGCAGATATCACTCCCGGCAACGATGACGACGACTACGTTGTGACAGAAGAATATACTAATTCGATTTCTATATCGGCAAAGGCGACATAACCCCCACATTTCATGTGGGGTTTTGTTTTCCGTAGGTTTTGATAGAATTTGATTTTCATACGTTCCAAAGATTTCTTTCGCAAGATAGATTTATCGTGATGATTTTTGCGCCTTGCTTGATAAATTCTTTCGACGATTGTTTGCTATAATTGCGATATGTACGTGCGGCGCTTTTGATCGTATAAATAAATATTTCCGTGTAAAGGAAAAATGCTTGACGGCAGGACGGGAAAATGGTATTATACTGTCAAGTGAGAGGACTTTACACTATGGATAGATATACTATATCGAATCTTCGTGCCTACTACGGCGACTTGTTGACAAACAAGCAGAACGAAATGCTCCGCTTGCGCTACGACGAGGATATGTCGCTCAGCGAAATCGCGGATGAGTTTTCCGTGTCGAGACAAGCCGTTGTGGATGCAGTAAAGTCGGGAGAGAAGTCGCTTGCAGATTACGAGAGCAAGCTCCGTCTTTTCGAACAAAACACCTCTCTCGGTCAACAAATCGACCTTGCCGTCCGCGCTATCAACGACGGCAACCTCGAAGTCGCGCTTGACGCACTTCTGAGTGCACGTGAAATTTTGGAGTGATATGGGTACATTTGCAAGTTTAAGCGACAGAATGAATCACATTTTCTCGAAACTGCGCAACAAGGGCAAACTTACTGAACTTGAAATCAAGCAGGCTATGAGAGAAATACGCGTCGCCCTTCTCGAGGCGGACGTCAATTTCAGCGTTGTCAAGGACTTCGTGGGTAGGGTGAGCGAGAAAGCTCTCGGCGAAGATATTCTCCAATCTCTCACTCCTGCTCAACAAATCGTCAAAATCGTCAACGAAGAGTTGACCGCCCTCATGGGTAGCACTCATCAAAAACTTGCAACGAGCGACCGTCAACCCACCGTATATATGATGTGCGGTTTGCAGGGCGCGGGCAAGACCACCATGTGCGGAAAACTCACCGCATATCTCAAAAAACAGGGCAAAAAAGTTTTGCTCGTCGCAGGGGATATATATCGTCCCGCCGCAATTCAACAACTTAAAGTCGTCGCAGGCAAAGCGGGTACGGAAGTCTTTGAAGAAGGACAAATCAATCCCGTCAAAATCGCAACGGATGCAATTCCGTACGCACTCAAAAACGGCTATGACACCGTCATCATCGACACTGCAGGCCGTTTGCATATCGACGAAAAGTTGATGGATGAACTCGTCGCAATCAAGTCCGCAGTCAAACCCACCGAAATTTTGCTCGTGGTTGACAGTATGACCGGTCAAGACGCAGTCACCGTCGCGGACACTTTCAACAAGACTCTTGATATTACCGGCGTCATCATGACAAAACTCGACGGCGATACGAGAGGCGGTGCGGCACTTTCCATAAAAGCGGTCACCGGAAAACCTATCAAATTTAGCGGTACCGGTGAGAAAATGGAAGACCTCGAACCCTTCCACCCGGATAGAATGGCAAGCCGTATTCTCGGTATGGGTGACGTGCTTACCCTCATAGAAAAGGCGGAAACCGCTTTCTCAAAAGAACAGGCGGAAAACCTGCAAAAGAAACTCAAAGAACGTTCGTTCAGCCTTGAAGATTATCTCGAACAACTGGATAGCGTCAAGAAAATGGGCAATCTCGGCGATATGATGAATATGATTCCCGGACTAGCCGGCAAGATGAAAGGCGGTGCTCCCGAAATCGACGAGAAACAACTTCTTCGCACGAAAGCAATCATCCAGTCGATGACTCCCAAGGAAAGACGCAACCCCGACATCATCAAGGCAAGTCAAAGAAAACGTATTGCAAAGGGTAGCGGTACGAGCATTCAGGAAGTCAATCAACTGCTCAAACAGTTCGAACTCACCAAGGAGATGATGAACAGAATGCAAAAGGGCGGTTTGAAAGGACTCAAAGGACTGAAAGGCTTCCCGTTCTAATCCATAATCCGCAGAGTTTTGAAAATATTGGCGGAAAAACCTATCAAGAAATCAAAAACAAATAATATACAAACTTCACTTAAAGGAGAAACAAATCATGGTCAAACTCAGACTTACCCGTATGGGCGCAAAGAAAGCACCTTTCTATCGTATCGTAGCAGTCGATTCTCGCAAGGCAAGAGACGGTGAATATATCGAACAAATCGGTATCTACAATCCCGTCGCAGATCCCAAGGAAGTCAGAATCGATGCAGATCTCGCAAAGAAATGGCTTGCTAACGGCGCACAACCCACCGAAACCGTCCGCAACCTCTTCAAAGCAAACGGTATTCTGTAATTATGCTCGAACTCGTAGAATTTTTAGTCAATAAACTCGTCCCCGACGGGGACTTTGAAGTGCAACTCGTTGAAAACGACGAAGTGAGTGATATTGTTGTCACTATCTCAAAAAAAGATATAGGCAAAGTCATCGGAAAGCAGGGCAGAATTGCCAAATCTATCCGCACTCTCGTCAAGGCGGCAAGCGGTAAAAGCGGCACTCGCTATAACGTAGTTATAGACGAAAAAGAATGAAATCCGAATTTACCGTAGGGAAAGCGTTGCGCCCCCGCGGTCTGAAAGGCGAACTTCGATTTGAACTTTACACCTCGGACTCAACGCGTTTTTCCAAGATTAAACGAGCAAAACTCGACGGCAAAACCTTCAACGTGGAGAAAATCTCCGTTGAAGGCGATTTTGCTTATATCAAATTCGTGGGTATCGATAGCGTGGAAGTTGCTGAAACCTATCGCGGAAAATCCCTTGTCGTCGAGAGATCAGAACTGCCTAAACCGGTTGACGGCAAAGTCTATATTGCGGATATAGTCGGTTCTGACGTTTTCGTTGACGGTGACGTCATCGGTGAACTAGTGGACGTTTTGCAGTACGGCTCGGCGGATATTTACGTCATCAACCTGCCCGCAGGCGGCAACGTTCAAGTCCCCGCACTCAAAGAACTCGTCAAAGATATCGACGTCGAAAACGGCAAAATCGTGCTTGACGGCTACGTTTTCCGCAGAGTTGCGGTGTATAACGACTGATTATGCGTTTTGAAATCTTGACCATTTTTCCTGAATATTTCGGCGTACTTTCACAAAGCCTGATCGGAAAAGCGATTGCAGGCGGTATTTTGGACGTTCACGTGACGAATATTAGGGATTATAGCAAGGATAAACATTCCAAAACCGACGATTATCCCTACGGTGGCGGTGCGGGTATGGTTATGACTCCCGACCCTGTCGTTAGCGCAATCGAGGCGGTTGACCCCGATCATAAGTTGAAGAGAATTTATCTCTCACCAAAGGGCGTTCAACTCAAACAAAAAGTCGTTGAAAACCTTGCAAAAGAAGAAGGATTACTCCTCCTTTGCGGTGATTACGAAGGTATTGACGAAAGAATTATCGAACTTTGCATTGACGAAGAAATTTCTATCGGTGACTACGTTTTGACGGGGGGAGAGCTCCCTGCACTCGTGCTTATCAACGCAGTTGCAAGATACGTAGACGGTGTGCTCGGTTCAAGCGAAAGTACGGATGAAGAAAGTTTTTCAAACGGTCTTCTCGAATATCCGCACTACACTCGTCCGTCAGAGTATAGAGGACTCAAAGTCCCCGAAGTTTTGCAGAGCGGTAATCACGCGGAAATTGCAAAATGGCGACGTGAACAATCCTTGAAAATCACTCGCGAACGCCGTCCCGATCTTCTCGACGAATAACTTTATGATTGCTTTTGCAATCATTTTTTTAAGAGGATAAAGTGAATATACAGTGGTTTCCCGGTCATATGACCAAGGCAATACGAATGATGGAGGAAAATCTCCGCCTTGTCGACGCGTTGATCTACGTGATAGATTCTCGCGCGGTTTATTCGTGTGCCAATCCTCTGCTTGACAAACTCATCACCGGGAAAAGAGTGTTGTACGTTTTCAACAAATGCGACCTCGTTGACAAAAACGACCTAGACAGATGGATGGATACCTATAAAAAATTCGGTAAACCGTGCGTGAAAGTGGTCGGCACTTCGGGGGATTGCAGAGAAATCGTCGCAAAACTCAAAGAAATTATGTCGGATAAACTCACTCACTACTCCGGAAAAGGCGCAAACGTGTCCGTTAGAGCGATGGTCGTCGGCGTGCCTAACAGCGGTAAGTCCACCATCATCAACTCGATGATAGGCAAGGCTAAAGCAGTTACGGGGGATAGACCGGGGGTTACTCGCGGAAAACAATGGCTCTCAATCGACGGCGTTGATTTTCTTGACACTCCGGGGACTTTGTGGGGCAAATTCGACGATCAAACTGTCGCGCATCACTTGGCGTATATCGGCAGTATTCGCGACGAAATTTTGGACACGGGCGACCTTGCCTACGACTTTCTCGAAGAGATTTCAAAGACCTATCCGGATAATATTCTCACTCGATACGGGCTTGACGAAATTCCCGATACGACAATCGAACTTTTCGACAAAATCGCATTGTCGCGCGGTTTCAAAATCAAGGGCGGAGAGATTGATTACGACCGCACCGCCCGCACCATACTCGACGACTTCAGAAAAGGTCGTCTAGGGCTTATTTGCCTTGAAAAATAACCAATTAGAACGCCGAAAATGATACACGCCGAAGAATTGCTACAATATGAAAAACAGCTGCTTGACGCAGGGTATAAATATATTTGCGGAGTGGACGAAGTTGGCAGAGGACCGCTTGCGGGCCCCGTCACTTGCGCCGCTGTGATTATGCCTCTCGACGACCTTATCGACGGTGTCAACGATAGCAAAAAAGTGTCAAAAGGCAAGCGTGAAAAACTCTTCCCGATTATACTCGAAAAGGCTATTGCGGTAAACGTCGTGTCCTTCGATAACCACAAAATCGACGAGATGAATATTCTCGAAGCGACCAAGGCTTGTATGAAAGACGCAATTATGGGACTCGAAGTCAAACCCGACGTCGTGCTCGTTGATGCGTTAAAGCTGGATATTCCTTATAAAACTATGGGCATAGTACACGGCGATGCAATTTCTTATTCTATCGGAGCGGCAAGCATTGTCGCAAAAGTTACGAGAGATAAGTTTATGACAGAAATGGCGGAAACCTATCCCGAATACGACTTTGCAAACAATATGGGTTACGGCACCGCAAAGCATATAGCGGCTTTGAAAGAATACGGAGCGACTCCCATCCACCGCAAAACTTTCATCAAAAACTTCGTGAAAGACTGATATGGGTGTTTTCGGGCGCAAAACTAAAGCAATAGGGGATATTGGTGAGAATATCGCTTGCGATTATCTTGAGGATAACGGCTACGAAATTCTCGAAAGAAACGCAAAATATCTCGGCGCGGAAGCGGATATAGTCGCAAAGGATGGGGACGTGTTAGTCTTTGTCGAAGTCAAGACGAGAGCGGATGCAAGATACGGAAATCCTGCAGAGGCGGTAACGAGCGAAAAACAGAGAAGATACGTCTTTTTTGCAAACGCATATATGACCGGACACAATCTTTTCGACGTGGATGTACGCTTCGACGTAATCGAAATCTACGACGAGGGGTTCAATCATATCATCGACGCATTCCGTCCGAAATCGAGATTTTGACCGCTTTTTAGCAAAAAATCGAAAATACGCGAATTAAATGACAAAATAGTTGTTCAATTCGTTTGCATAATAATTAAATATATGATAATATACACGCGTGACTCGGGCGTTCCGCCTGCGAAAGATATTCGTTGTGAACGCTTTGTATTATAGGAGGTAAGTCAACATGAGCAACATTATCGACACTCTCGAAAAAGAAGGTATGAAACAAGATCTTCCCGAACTCAGAATCGGTGACAAAGTCAAAGTCTTCGTCAAAGTCAAAGAAGGCGACAAAGAAAGACTTCAATCTTACGAAGGCGTCATCATCGCATTCAAAAACGGCGGAATCCGCGAAACCGTTACCGTTCGTCGTGTAACCTACGGCATCGGCGTTGAAAGAACGTTCCCCATCCACTCGCCGAAAATCGACCACTTCGAAGTCGTCAGCCACGGCAAAGTCAGAAGATCCAAACTTTACTATCTCCGCGAGCGCACCGGTAAAGCGGCAAAACTCAAAGAAATTAGATAAGGAAACCATCTATGAAAAAAAGATTGTTTTTAGCATCTGCAATCGTGCTAGTAGTCGTACTAGCACTTTTTGCATTTACTGCTTGTAACTCCGGGGACGTTGCCTACGACACCGAACTCGTCCAAAACGGCGGTTTCGACAAGGTTACCACTTCGGATAGCAAAATCAAAATCGACGGTTGGAGCGTCAAGAGCGATTGGAGCAGTAATTCCACTTATTCAAAGGACGAGGGAGAATATCTCAATATCACGAATAAGTCCGCTTCTTACGCATATCTCTACCAAGAAGTCAAGGTCGACAGAAATGCAATCTATCGCGTCAAAGTCGATATGAAACTCCCCAAGAGTTTGTCAAAGGGCAACGACACCACCTACCGCGGTGCCTACGTAACCTTCCTTGAAAACGTCAACTACTTCTTCGTGGAACAAACCGCTGCAACAAACGGTTGGCAAACTTACGAATTTTACGTGAAACCCGTAGATAGCGATTATCTCACTATCTGCCTTACTCTCGGTGCGGAAGACGCAAGCGTTAAAGGTTCCGTCTACTTCGACAACGTGTCTATGATGAAAGTCGAAGAAGCGGCGGAAGGGTTCACCGTCCACAAATTCACCAAAGAAGAAATCTCTCGCTACAACACCAACGTTAGCGGTATTCTTTTCGTCGTGCTTCTTGCCGTGTTCTCGGTTGCAATCGTTGTAGCGGGCTACGTGCTTATCAGACGTCTGTATAGCAAAAAGACCGCTTTCATCAACTTTAGCGACAACGGCAACGGCGGAAAAGGTGCGAAGGGTAGTGCGGTCGCAACCAATCCTTGGTTCATCGCAAGCATGCTCGCAATCGGCGCATTCATCGTCAATCTCATCTTCTTGCTCACCATGTACGGTTTCGGCAGCGAAATGACCTACACCGTCAATCTTGCAAAGGCTCTCTCTGCCAAAGGTGCGGTGAGAAGTGCATATGCAACTTACGGCACGTCACTTCAAAGCACTTCACCCGGTGTGCTTTATATCCTTGCACTTGTCGGTATGGCAGGCAAAAACCTTGACTTCGACGGAATTTCAATTCTCATCAGAATGGTCAACGTGCTTGCGACTATGGCAACCGTCGTGATGATCTACTTCTACGGCAGAAAGTATGTCGGCGACCGTCAATCCACTATCTTTGCGGCGATGTACGCACTCTTGCCTATAACCTTCGTTATGGGTGGCCTTGACAACACGTTCACCGCACTTCTCGTGGCGCTCGTGCTCGGCACTCTCATCTGCCTTGCAGAGAAGAAGACTCTTCCCACTTACTTGCTTTTGAGCTTGTCCGCACTCCTTGACGTCCGCGCTCTCGCAATTGCGCCTATCGTCATCGCTTGCTTGTGCTATCGCTACTACAAAGCGGATGACACGATGAAATCTTTCGGCAAACAAAGAGCGGAAATCGTCTTTGGTCTTGTCGGCGTGTTCGTGCTTTTGTACGTCTTGACGATACCCGTCGCAATCGACTATATCGCAGCGGCGGACAGCAAACCTTTCTATGGTTGGACTCTCATCGCAAACGAATTTATGAAGAAGACTGTGTTTGTCGACAACGGTATCGGTCTTTACGCAATGGCGACCATGAACCAAAAGACCTCGTCGAGCACCGCAGCAATTCTCAACTTCATCTTCATTCTCGTGCTCGAAGCGTATATCGTGTCCTTGTATCTCAAGAACAGAAACAAACAAGAACTCATCATGCTTTCGTCTTTCACGTTTGCAATGCTTGCAGTGTTCACTCTCAAGATCGATTACACTTATCTCTTCCTCGCAGTCGCACTTGGATTTATCTATGCGATGGTCAGCGGTGAAAAGAGAGCGTACGTCGTGTCGAGTGCCTACGCATTCCTTGCTTTCTTGAATATCGGACAACTCATGAACAACTCCGGTTTCGTCGCGTCAACGTCCTACTTCACGTCGATGATAGCAGAAGGCGACGTTGCCTACTTTGCAAACTACGAAACCACCAGCCCCGAACTCATCGTATTCAGTGTGTTTGCGGTTCTCGTGTCCTTGTATTACGCATACGTGAGCTACTCCATTTCCAACAACGGCAAGCTCGTTGATATTCCCGCAATGTACGAGCCTTTTGCGTTGACGGTCAAAGAATGGTTTGCATCTTTCGGCGACAACGTGAAAAAGATTTTCACGAAGTCGAATAACAACTGATAGAAGATAAAACTAAAAATGAAAAACCCGACTGAAAAGTCGGGTTTTAATTTGCTTTTGAAGAAATCAAATTGTGTCGAAAAACTCAGTTTATATCATAAATGATATAATAAGTTATTTGTTTTCCGCTTCGATAAGATCGCAGATGTCTTCAAAGATTACGTTGTCCGCAATCTTTCTTGCAAGTGCGAGTTTGTCTGCTGAATTGATCGTCCAACAGAGAAGTTTCTTTCCGTCTGCTTTTGCCTTGTCGAGATATTTTTCCGCTTTGACCGCATTTCTAATATCGTAGGCAACGAACAACGGTTTCGAGAATTTGCAAGCGATAAGTTTGCCGAGCCAATCAACCCAGTGATTGATTTTGTCTCCGCCCCAAGTGCAGAGTTGACCGTAGGCATGCACGTCGTCGTGCCGACGGCAGTAGATGACCGCACCGAAGTTGAAGGATTGAAGTGCGATATTGCCTTTGTAGGTTTTGAGACGTTCAACAGTCGCTTTTGCGATGCCGAGTTCCCAAGGAATAACGCCTTTGATTTCGCAAAGTACGCCGACTTTTCCGTCTACGAGTGCGAGAAACTCATCGAAAGTGGGGATGGTGTATTCGGTACCTTTCAGACGATAGGTTTTGAGTTCTTCAAGAGTGCAGTCCTTGACCTTTTTGTCAACGCCACATACTCTTTTGAGATTATCGTCGTGGAAGACTACGATATGACCGTCTTTCGTGAGATGAACGTCGATTTCAATGTTGAAACCGTGGTCGATAGCAGCATGATATGCAGGCATACTGTTTTCGGGATAATTGTCGTCGTGGAGTCCTCTGTGCGCAATGGGCGTGTCGAGGAGCCAATTAAAATTTACGTTAGACATAAAATGCCCCCTAATTTTTATTGATAAAATTTTATAATTCTATTATAATATTGTCAAGAATATAATGAAAATTACGGCGAGGTAATTTTGAAAAAGGACAAAATTCGCAACTTTTCTATCATAGCGCACATCGACCACGGCAAAAGTACCCTTGCGGATAGGCTTATCGAACGCACGGGTGCGGTTTCTTCACGCGATATGTCCGACCAACTCCTTGACAATATGGATATTGAAAAGGAGAGAGGTATCACCATAAAACTTCAAACTTGCCGTCTTTTCTACGACTACAACGGAGAAGAGTACACTCTCAATCTCATCGACACTCCGGGACACGTTGACTTCACCTACGAAGTATCCCGCTCTCTTGCGGCGTGCGAAGGCGCATTGCTCGTCGTCGACGCAACTCAAGGTGTTGAGGCTCAAACTCTTTCAAACGTCTATCTCGCACTCGATAATGACCTTGAAATTCTCCCCGTAGTCAACAAAATCGACCTTGCATCCGCAGACGTAGACGGCACGAAAGCGGAAATCGAAGATATTATCGGACTTGACACCGCTGATTGCCCCTTGATTTCGGCAAAAGAAGGTTTGGGTATCGACGACGTTTTGAAGGGAATAATCGAAAAATTGCCCGCCCCGAGCGGTGATGAAAACGCTCCGCTCAAAGCACTCATATTCGACAGCTTCTACGACAACTACCGCGGAGCTATCTCTATGGTGCGTATCGTGGACGGCACGATAAAAGCGGGGGATAGAATTAGAATGATGTCGTCGGGTAAGGAATTCGACGTAGTCGAAGTCGGTGTTTTCTCGCCGTCAATGAAACCCGTCGATCAACTCTCCGCAGGGGAAGTCGGCTACATCGGTGCAAGCATAAAGAACGTGTCGGACACCGCAGTCGGTGATACGATAACTCGTGCGGATTATCCCGCAAACGAACCTTTGCCCGGCTACAAAAAGGCAACTCCTATGGTATTTACGGGTGTTTTCCCTGCAGACGGCGCAAGATATAACGACCTAAAAGAAGCACTTCTCAAACTCCAACTCAACGATGCAAGTTTGAGTTTCGAGCCTGAAGTTTCAATTGCGCTCGGTTTCGGTTTCAGATGCGGATTTTTGGGGCTTCTTCACATGGAAATCATTGAAGAACGTCTTGAAAGAGAGTTTGATCTCGATCTCATCACGACCGCACCCAGCGTCGAATATATCGTGACAAAGACGAACGGCGAAAAACTCACCGTCGCAAACCCCACCAATCTTCCTGCGGCAGGGGAAATCGAATATATCGAAGAACCCGTTGTCAAGGCGACTATTTTCTCACCGCCTGACTACGTCGGACAAATTATGGACTTGTGCCAAGACAAGCGCGGTATTTTCCTTGATATGTCCTACGTCGATACGTCAAGAGTGCAGATAACCTATCAAATCCCCTTGAATGAAATCATTTATGATTTCTTCGACAAACTCAAATCTCGCACTCGTGGATACGCATCTCTTGACTACGAAACGGACGGTTATCAACGCAGTGAACTCGTCAGACTCGATATGCTCATCAACGGCGATATGTGCGATGCGCTTTCTCTCATCGTGCACAAAGACAAAGCATATGCAAGGGGTAGGGGAATTGCGGAAAAACTCAAAGACGCAATTCCGCGCCAACTTTTTGAAATTCCCATTCAAGCGGCTATAGGCGGAAAAATCATCGCGCGCGAAACCGTCAAAGCACTCAGAAAAGACGTTCTTGCAAAGTGCTACGGCGGAGATATTACTCGCAAAAAGAAACTTCTCGAAAAACAAAAAGAAGGCAAAAAGCGCATGCGCAGAGTGGGTAGCGTAGAAATTCCGAGCGAGGCTTTCGTCACCATTTTGAAGGTCGGCGACGACGATTAAAATGCAAATTTACGTCCACGTTCCCTTTTGTAAATCGAAGTGTTTGTATTGTGATTTCACTAGTTTTCGTTGCAAAAGCGAAATCGACGTTTTAGGCTATCTAACCGCATTAAATTCCGAGATTGATAAAGTTTTCTGCGAGCTTGACAAGAGAAAAATCACCACTGTATATATCGGTGGCGGGACTCCGTCCGTTTTGTCCGTCGATGAATTTGACGTCATCGCAAAATCCCTTTCAAAATACGTTGATTTGTCCGCAGTCGATGAGTTTACCGTCGAGTGCAATCCCGAAAGCATTGACGAAGAAAAACTCCGTTACTATAAAAGCGTGGGCGTCAATCGTTTGAGCATTGGCGTACAGTCGCTAAATAACGACAATTTGCATGCGATAGGCAGACTTCATAACGCAGAAAAGGCAATAAATGCCGTGAAACTTGCGACGAGCGTATTCGACAATGTGTCAGTCGATTTCATCGTAGGACTGCCTTTTGACAATTTTTCGTCCGTCGAAAACGAGATCGCAACACTTGCGCCCCTTGTAAAACACGTTTCCGTTTACACCTTGCAAGTCGAAGAAAACACACCTCTTGAAAAACTTGTAAATAGCGGAAAAGTCAGACTTCCCGATGACGACGGGACGGAAGATTTGCTTGCGGTCGCAATGAGCAAGTTGCGTGGACTTGGCTTTGAAAGATATGAAATCAGCAATTTTGCAAAGGCGGGATATGAGTCTAAACACAATTCAGGTTACTGGACGAGAGAAGAATATTACGGTTTCGGACTGGGTGCAAGTTCGCTTATAAAGCGAAAGGGCGGTGAATTTAGACTGAAAAACACCGAGAATTTTTCGGAATATATCTCATCTCTTTCAAACGGAAAATCTCCCGTTGAGGAAGAAGTTTTCATCGACGAAAACGAGATAAAGCGTGAAAAAATCATGCTGGGACTGCGCTTAAAAAACGGAATCGACGAGAGTTTGATTGAAGATAAAATCGACCTTATCGACGGCGAATACTCAAAATTCTTTGCGAGAAAGGACGGAAATATCTCTTTCAATGACGACGGAATGAACGTGTCGAATTATATCTTATCCAACCTTGTCTACTGACAAAACGGCAATCGAAAGAGTGTTAAACACGGTTTGAATATCTTTAAAATAAAATAATATTATTATTTAGTGTACAAATCGTTGAAATTTTGCAAAGTCTTTGCTATAATGAGGTAAAGTCTACGGAGGATAGCATGACACCTGATTTTTCAATTTTTGATGAAACACCTGCAGCACCACTCGCTATAATTGCAACCCCGGGCGCGCAAGAACTTGCCGAACTCATCGACAAACGCCTCGTTCAAATGTACAACGAGTCCGCTCCCGCAAAGATGCGCATTAAAAAAGGCTCTTTCCTTATCAAAGCGAATTGCCCTCGTTTTACGAGCGGTGACGGCAAAGGTATGATTATGGAAACCGTAAGAGGCAAAGACCTCTACGTTATTTGCGACCCGATGAATCACGGCGTCACCTACAATTTCTTCGGACAAGAAATTCCCATGACTCCCGACGAGCATTTTGCGGATTTGAAACGTATCATCTGCGCGGCAAACGGCAAACCTTATCGTATCACCGTTTTGATGCCTATGCTTTACGCGGGCAGACAACACCGTCGTGCAAGCCGTGAATCTCTCGACTGCGCGGTCATGTTGCAGGAACTTCAACAAATGGGAGTCACCGATCTCATCACTTTCGACGCACACGATCCGAGAGTTATGAATGCGGTTCCTCTCATGGGATTTGACAACTATTTCCCGACCTATCAGGTTTTGAAGGCACTCACAAAGAATTTCCCCGACGTCAAACTCGACAAAAACAGCCTTATGTGTATCGCTCCCGACGAGGGCGCAATCGGCAGAAACGTTTACTATGCGTCAGTTTTGGGACTTGACCTCGGTATGTTCTACAAACGTCGTGACTATGCAAACGTCGTCAACGGCAGAAACCCCATCATCGCACACGAATATATCGGCAGTCCTGTCATGGGCATGAACGTTTTCGTGGCAGACGATATGATCGCAACCGGCGACAGCATCATCAAACTCGCAAAAGAAATCAAAGAGAAGGGCGCACAAAGAGTGTTCCTTTCCGCCACGTTCTCGCTCTTTACCGAAGGCGTAGAGAAGTTCAATAGGGCATACGAAGAAGGAGTTTTCGACGCAGTCATCTCAACAAACCTTACCTATCGCATTCCCGAACTCAAAAGTTGCCCTTGGTTCATAGAGGCGGATATGTCGAAATACATTGCGTACATCATCGCCGCCGCAAACTTCAACGAGCCCGTATCCAATTTGCTCGAACCCTTCGAGAAGATACATCAACTCGTTAATTCACTCAATCAAAAGTGATTGAATCGGAGGATATAAGTGAAACTATCTTGGCTTGGTCACTCATCATTCAAGCTTGAAGAAAGCACGGGTACGACTGTCGTCACCGATCCTTACCACTCGTACGTCGGTTACGATATGCCCAAAGTCACCGCAGATATCGTCACGGTGAGCCACCCGCACAACGACCACTCTTTTATTTCTGCGATCGAAGGTGATCCCACCGTTATCCGCAGACAAGGTTTTTATGAAATCGGCGGTGTTCATCTCTTCGCACAAAAAACCTACCATGACGACAAAAAAGGTGTGGTCAGGGGAGATAATCTCGTTTTCAAATATCGTATGGACGGAGTCGAACTCTGTCATATGGGGGACATCGGCGAAGAATGCAACGCAATGCTCGTCGAATCCATTATGCCGGTGAACGTCTTGATGATTCCCGTTGGCGGAAACTTCACGATCGACGCCGAACAAGCAAAGGAATACGTGGATCGCATTATGCCCGACGTCGTTATTCCTATGCACTACAAAACCAAGGACTGTGAATTTGACCTTGCGAAACTGAACGATTTTCTTGATCTGTTTGAAGATGAAGACATCGTTTACGTAGAGGGTGATACTGTGGAATTTGACCGCGCGGATTTCGACGGCGAAAGCACCAAGGTTCTCGTTCTTGAAAGAGTTTTTGACTGATTTTACTTTTGAAAAAGCGCCGTCCCGACTTTTGTCGGGGCGGGTTGCAAATCCTTTTAGCAAATCTAAATTTTATAAATATAGGAGGGTTCTATGGTGACTTATCAAAGACCGGAACTTGACGAAAAGAGCATTTTCCAACTCAGGGATATTGCCAAAGATTTGGGAGTACCCGCACCGTCGAAATGCAAAAAAGCTGAACTTGTCGATTTGATTTTCAAGATTTCAAACGGCGAAATGGAACCGCCCGTCGCACCCAGACGCGGTAGACCTAAAAAGAATGCCGATGCAAATTCAACGGATAACACGGTAGACGTAAGTGCAGGAGAAGGAAAACAAGAAGAAAAACAAGAGTTTAAGAAAGAAGAGAAAAAAGGTTTTGGAGCGTATAGACAAATCCATAACAATAATAATTATGGAAACAACAACTACGGTAACACCGGATTCAAGCGCCCCGACAATTTGAAAGAGAAGAGAGAAAAAGAAGAAAAGAGCGAAAAGGCCGAAGAACAAATCAGAGAAGGTTTCCTTGAAATCAATCCCGACGGATACGGCTTTTTGCGCGTGAAAACTGGTGAGTTTAGCGAAATGGACGCATACGTCAGCGTACCCAAAATCAAACAATTCGGTTTGAGAAAAGGGGACTACGTTAAGGCGCAATGCAAACTTTTGCAAGAAGGCAAACCCCCTGCGGTCGTAAACGTATTGACGATCAACGGCATCGACGCATTGACGATCGGCAGACGTCCCAACTTCGACGATCTCGTACCAATTTATCCCGATCACAGACTTCGTCTTGAAGTGGCAGGTAAGCCCCGTGATTACGCAACTCGCTCCATTGACCTCGTCGCACCTATCGGCAAAGGTCAACGTGGACTTATCGTATCTCCGCCGAAAGCGGGCAAGACGACCTTGCTCAAAATGATTGCAAATTCAATCGCAGTCAATCATCCCGAAATCGTACTTCTCGTGCTACTCATCGACGAACGCCCCGAAGAAGTTACGGATATGCAACGCTCGATCAACGGAGAAGTCATCTACTCAACGTTTGATGAACTTCCCGAACACCACACCAAAACCGCAGAAATGCTACTTGAGCGTGCAAAACGTATGGTTGAAACTGGCAAAGACGTTGTTATTCTTATGGACAGTTTGACTCGTCTTGCGCGTGCGTACAACCTGACGATACCCCCTACGGGCAGGACACTTTCGGGCGGTATTGACCCCGGTGCATTGCACTCGCCCAAACGCTTTTTCGGCTCGGCGCGCAACATTGAAAACGGCGGTTCGCTCACTATTATCGCAACCGCACTTGTAGAAACGGGCAGTCGTATGGACGACGTCATCTATGAAGAGTTCAAGGGAACGGGCAATATGGAAATTCACCTTGACCGCAGACTTCAAGAAAAGAGAATTTTCCCCGCTATCGACCTTGCGAAGAGTGGTACGAGAAAGGAAGAATTGCTCCTTTCGAGCAACGAGCTCGAAGGCATTTGGTGTGTGAGAAAGATTCTCGGACAAGGGGACAGCATGGAAGCGACGGAAGCACTCCTTGCAATGCTCATGAAGACCGCAAACAACAAAGAGTTTATCGAGCAGATGCTCTTCCAAATCAACAAATATCAAAAGGACGGCTTCACGGTGCGCAGACCGACTATGCCGACCGGTAACAACGCATGACGGATAATACGAATGATAAAGTCGAAGTGATAACCACGAAGAAGCAAGTCGACCTGTACGATTTCGACAAGACTTTGCTACCTTTCGACAGTGGTTTCAGATATTGGGGATATTGCATGTTACACAATCCTTGGATTTTGGTTTTCTTGCCCATACAGTGCTTTATTGGCACACTTATGGGCTTGAAAATCTATCCGATAAACCAATTCAAGAAGGTATGTTTTTTCTATGTCAACTTCATCGACAACGAGAAAAACGTCAAGAAGTTTTGGGACAAGTACGAAAAGAGTATCTACGACCAATTTAGAAAGGAAAACCGCGCGCGCGAAAGCGTGATAATTAGTGCAAGCCCGAGTTTTCTCATCGAAGAGATTGCAAATCGACTTGGATTTGAACATTGCATAACCTCAATCCATGATATGAAGACGGGTAGGCTTACGGGCAAGGTGTGCAGACGTGCGGAAAAGGTGCGTAGACTGCAAGAAATCATGCCCGACGTCGAAGTTGTGGACGTCTATTCGGACTCAATCAAATCGGACAAATACATAATGTCCCTTGGGAAGCGTGCGCTACTCATCGGAAAACGCGGAAAACTGACGGACGTCACCGACAAAATCAAAAATATGAAGATTTAACGGCGCAAGCCGTTTTTTCTTTTACATAGTTTAATCCACAAATTGAAATTCACTATTGAAGAATTGGAAATTTGGATATATAATATATTTATAAACGTTAAATGATAACGGAGGAAATTATGGCTAAAGAAACCAAAAGAACTTATCCGTCGTTTAGGGAAGTCCCAAAACGCAATCAAAGAGAATATACCGCACCTACGAAACTTTTGGGCGACGACGGCAAATTGCTTGCAAGCGGATGGGCACGTCATAACGTTTTCGACTACGACCGCACAAAAACCCGCCCGCAAATGAGAGCGAAAGAGTGGGATTTCTATCAGGTATGCGACGGAGAAACCATGGTGCAAATCAGTTGTGCGAATATCTCAATCGGCGGATATTGCTCGATGAGCGTCGTCGATTTGAAGACCGGCAAAGCGGACACTTCAATGTCGCTATTCCTCGGCGGAAAAAACAAAGTAATACTTCCCGCGAAAGGGGACGTACCCAACTATTTTGAGTATAAAAAGGGTAAATTCCACGCCGTATTCGACACCAAAGAAACCACTCGCACTCTCTATTTTGAAGGGCCGCTCAAAGGAAAAACTTTCAAGGCGGAGTTCAAAATGGATATACCTGCGGGACTTGAAAACATAACCACCGTACTTCCTTTCAAGAAAGAAGGCAAGGATCAATCTACGAGATACTTCATGACCACCAAGCAAAACTGCATGCCGACAGAAGGCAATATCACTCTTGACGGCAAAGTTGTGAAGTCGTTCACGAAGGACAACACGTTCTGCGTGCTTGACTGGGGCAGAGTATGCACACCGTATAAAATGGTTTGGTACTGGGGCAACGGCTCGACCTATCTCACCGACGCGGACGGAAGCAAACATTTGTTCGGATTTGAAATCACTTGGGGCATAGGCGACGAGTCTAACGGCACTGAAACGGCAATTTTCTACGACGGCAAACTGCACAAATTCGGCTCTGTTGACGTGAAAGTATTCCCGAAACCCGACAAATTCAGCGATCCTTGGGTGTTTGAGTCGGAGGATGGTAGATTCAATTTGACGATGACTCCCTTCTACGATCATCATACGGACACAAACGCACTTGTTGCACGTATGCACGCACACCAAGTCCACGGACTTTGGAACGGCACTGTCGTGCTCGACGACGGCAAAGTGCTTGAAATCAAAGATATGTATGCATTCTGCGAATACGTTGAGAACAGATGGTAAAAGCAATGTTTCGCTCCAATCCGCTATAATATAGTTAATCTTATGTATAGATATATATAATAGCGTTAGAGGAGTTGGAAAAGAATTGATAAAGATAAAAAGCCCCGCAAAAAATTGCGAGGCTTTTCATTTGGAGTTTTTATAGGGATTAGGGTTCTTATTCTTGTTTTTCTTCTTCGTCTTTTTCTTCGCGGTTTTCACGGAGTTCTTTCAAGGATTTCAGTTCAAATCTTTTGGATTCCTGATTATCCGCGGTTTCTTCTTCTGCGGGATTGATTTTGACTTTGACGGAAAGGATCTTTCTTTGAGTGAGTTTGTCAACCGTTATCGTCAAATTCTTGTAGTCGAAGGACGTGAATTTTTTGGGGATTTCGCCCATTTGTTCTATGATCCAACCGCTTACGGTTTGAGAGTCGAAGTTGTCAAGGTCAGCGGAGTCGAGATTGAACGTGTCGAAAAACTTATCGAGTTCCGCTCTTGCGTCCACCATATAGGTTTCGTCGTCGATTTGATTGAAGTAGTTGACGATTTCATCGTGTTCGTCCCAGATTTCACCGACGAGTTCTTCGAGAATATCTTCGAGTGTAACGATACCGAGAGTTCCGCCATATTCGTCGACGACGACCGCCATATGCACTTTTTGACGTTGCATACTCTTGAGTAGGGTGGATATTTTCATATGCTCGGTTGCGACAGCGACTGGGGTGATATAGTTCTTGATATTCTTTTCACCCTTTTCGAGAGCGGCGAAGAAGTCGATATTGTGGAGCATACCTACAACTGTGTCGATTGTGCCGCGGTAGACGGGCATACGAGAGAAGTTGTATTCAAAGAACATCTCTTTGATCTTATCCATAGGCATATCTATGGGGAGAGATATGACGTTGACTCTGGGGACGAAAATATCTTGGACTTCTGCGTCGTCAAATTCTATAGCACTAGATATAAGTTCACGCTCTTGAACGTTGAGAGATCCGTCTTCCTGCGCTTCTTCGACGAGAGAAAGGAGTTCTTCTTCGGTGATTTTGTCGTCGTCCTTTGATTTGAAGACCTTGCGGAGCACCCATTTGAGGCCTGCAAAAATAATCGTGATGGGGTAGAGCACGTACATAATGACTTTGATGGGATAGCCAAAAGCCATTGATAGTCTTTCGGAATTTTCCTTGGCGATCATTTTGGGGGTGATTTCGCCGAAAGTCAAAACGATAATGGTTGAAACCGCAACTGAAACTATGCCGCTAACCGCGGGATTCGGGATAGCCGTTTCAAAGATATTGTTGAAAAGGACGGACAAGGTGATATTGACGATATTGTTTCCGACGAGAATTGTGGATAAAAGCTTGTCGAAATCGTCACACAATTTCAAGGCGTTTTGAGCGGATTTGTTGCCCGCTTGCGCTTTGAGTTTGAGTTTGGTTCTGTTTACCGAACTGAAAGCGGTTTCGGTTGCGGAAAAGAAACCTGAAAAGAGTACTAAAACGACGATGAATACAACAGATAAAATGATACTGTCGGGGTCAGGGTCTGCGGAATCGGTGATCATATTGCTCCTTTATATTGATATAAATTATAGAATTTATTGTAAATATAATATCATAGGCTTGCGTGTTTGTAAATAGTATTTTCAAAAATGGCATATTCACTTGTTTTTTCATAATATATAGGATAGTATTGCAATATCTCGCAATATATGGTATAAAATAAACGAGCGTTCACTTTATTTTAGGAGAACTCAATGCGAACTGCAAACATTGAACAGCACAATCGCAAAAAAATCGAACTTATGGAGCGTTGCTTCGATTGCTACGCCGAGTACGGTTTGACAAGCGTAGGCGTGAAAGGGCTTGCAGAGTTTTGCAATGTGTCGGTTGCGAGTTTGTACACTTATTTTGAAGATCTCGACGACCTAATCGTGCAATCTACGGAACACTGCATGAGCAAAGTTGAAGACGATTTTATGAATATCGCTCCGTCGAATCTTGCAGATATCGAACGCTACGTGAACGAAGTCCCTTATTGGACGGCGCGCGAACACGGCAAGAAATATCGTCTTATGTATCAAGTTTACACAAACCCGAAATACCGCGAGGCAGGGAAAAAATTTTTCGAGGGCGTCAACAAGAGATATACGGCGTATGCGGAGAGTTTGTCGAAACTGATTGGTTTTCCGTCGGATACGATTCGCAGGTTGATATTCATGTTTGTGCGCGCATGCGTGCATTTCGCCCTGTTTGAAGACGAGTTCTATTTGCGCGAACAAATCGTATACATCAAAAAGAGTATCATGCTATACTACGAGAATTCTTTGTCGATGAGCGATACGAACAATATCGAAGCGTAATCCGTTTTTTGCGGTTGCGCTTTTTATATATTGCAATTCAAAAAGTACGGTACATACGCCGTACAAAAATATGATCTGAAGGAGAAGATTATGACAAAAACAGCAACAAAGATGTTATCAACCACACTTTGTCTAATGCTCGTTTTGCTTGCGGTCGCAGTCGTCGTTCTCGGCTTGAACGTCAGTGCTCCCGCATACGCAACAGGAACGACGGCGGAAGGCGGAACTTCTGCACCCGCAACGCCCGCTCCGACGTTCACGGCGATCGCCGGAACGAACGGTTATGAAAACTTATATGATGGAAATGTCGGAACAAAACTTTGTGTTGCAATCACGCAAAATCCTAGTATAACGTTCCAAGCAAACGACCTTTCCACTGTCGTTACCGCCTATAAACTCTACACCGGTGATGACACTCAACCCGAACATGCAGGCAGAAACCCTAAATCTTGGACTCTCGAGGGCAGTAATGACAATTCAAATTGGGTCGATATTCACACCGTCACGAACGATGACAAATTGCCCGAACTGAACAATCAAACCGGGTATAACTATGCGATTGAAAATATTACTCCGTATTGGTATTACAGACTCACTTTCACCGAACGCCACGGCGCGACGGGAGCGTCTGCAAATGCGGAAAACGATTACAACTTGATGCAGATTTCAGAAATCGAATTTACATCAACCGCCGACGTAACCGAAATCTACACCGAAGAAGATATTGTTACTGCGTTTGCAAACGGCGGAAGTTACAAACTCGTAGCGGACGTTACTCTCACCGCAGATCTTTCTCTTCGCAACAAAATGTTATCCCTTGATCTCAACGGCTACGTGATTAGTAGTGATAAGAACATCACAATATACGCTTGCGCACCTGACGTAAATACAACTTTTATTCTAAAAGATAGTCGTCCCACCGCAACGCACACCAATGCAAGTCTTCCCGCAGGCGGTGTTATTGATTGCGCACTTTTGATCGATCGTCAATCCGCAGACGAAACCTATGATAACAAAGCTTATTTTTACGCAAGCGGCGGTACTGTGACAAAACGTTTCACTCTTAATACCGCTTATGCAATAGTTGATTATTTTGGCGACAACATGACCACGTTTACCGGGGGTATGACCACTGCAACAAACCCGGTTATTTACGGCGGTTTTTACTACGGCGAAGTCGCTTCAACCAAAGAAGACAAACCCGTCCAAATCAAAAACAAAAAAGTTCTCTTCAAAAACGGAGATACGGTATATGCAACTCAAATTGTGAAAAGCGGTGACAAAGCAATGACGCCCGCCAATCCCACGACTGCACCTGAAAAAGGTCTTACGTTTGTTGATTGGTATAGTGACACGTTCAAGTATAATTTCTCGTCAACTATCACTTCAGATATTACCGTTTATGCAATGTGGCTTAAAGAAGTCGCAACTGCAAATGATTTCAAGAGTGCAATCGACAGCAACTATAGCGTCAAGTTGACCGCCGACATAGTTTTGGACACAACGTTTGTAATCAACGATGGCAAAGCCTCGACAATTGATTTAAACGGTCACGTCATTAGTTTCGCCAATCAAAGCTATGAAATCTTGATCAAAACACTCGGCAACACCAGAATTACGCTCATCGACAGCAATCCTACCGCAACTCATGAAAACATCGGTTATCCCATTGGCGGTTATATCACAAAATTAAATGTAAACAAAGATTCGAACGATAAATATTCTCACGCTTATATCGTCGCAAACGGCGGTACGATTGGAAGTGTCGGATCAAACACTAGTTATGCTCACTTGCTATCAACAAGTCCGACTCCTACCATCATTAAGAACGTGACTTCAAATTACATTGACTTGCAAGCGGGTACTTACTATTATAACGAATCAAAAATTTCATCGTCTGCAAAGACCATCACGTTTATGAATGGTGATAACCTCCATGCAAAAGTCGCAACAGGTTCTAAAATAGTTGCTGCTCCCGCAATTGAACCTACAAAAGAAGGGTATACGTTCGTTGGCTGGTATAACGGCAATACCGAACACGATTTCACTCAAGAATTGACTTCTAGCGTAACTCTTACTGCAAAATGGATTGATTCTGCGGCACCCGTCATCACCGGTGTCGATGCGGATAACGTTTACTGCACCGGTCAAGAGGTCACCATCACTGACGATTCCGCAGTCACCGTCACCGTCGACGGCACCGAGGTTACTCTCACGAGCGGTAAATTCAATCTTGATATGTCCTCCGGCTTCGACAAAACTATCGTCGCCACCGATGCCGCAAATAACGTTACAACTCTCGTCGTCGCCTACGGTCATCACTTAGGTGATTGGATCGAGAAGGTTGACGAAGACTGCTCGAACAACGGAACTCTCGGGCACAAAATTTGTGTCAACTGCCATGATAACTTCGATGAAAACGGCGTGAAGTTGGAAAGTTTGGTTATTCCCGCATGCCACGTTTACGGCACTGTCGGTTATTCTTGGGCGGCAGACAACAGCACTTGCACTGCAACCAGAGTTTGTTCTCGTGACGCTAACCACGTCGAAACCGAAACCGTGAACGCAACTTCGTCCGTCACTCAACAACAATCTTGCACCGACGACGAACTCACGACTTACGTTGCAACCTTCACAACTAATACCGCATTCATTCAACAATCCAAAACCGACGTAATCACAAGTGCAAAACACGGTCACGACTTCGACGCAGTCAGCTACTCTTGGACTTCCGACAATCTCAAGTGCACCGCAACCAGAGTTTGCTCTTACGATGATAGCCACGTCGAAACCGAAACCGTGATCTCCGGGTCGTCGGTCACACAAATGCAATCCTGCATAAATGCAGAACTCACCACATACGTTGCGACCTTCACCAACTCCGTGTTTGCACAACAAACCAAAGCGAACGTTCAAACCAAAGCCGCAGCAGGTCACAATCTTAGCGCACTCGCAAACGAAGTGGCGGCAACTTGCACCGAAAACGGTTTGAAAGCGCACGCTGATTGTTCCGTCTGCAACAAGCATTTCGATGCAACAGGCAACGAAATAACCGATCTCGTCATTCCTGCTCTCGGACATAGCTACGGCGAATGGGTTGACGAAGTGGGTGCAACCACTTCCAAAAGCGGTTTGAAAGGTCACAAAGACTGCGACGCTTGCCATAAACATTTCGATGAAACCAATGCGGAAATCTCCGACGTCGATCTCGTCATAGCGCAACTTCCCGAAACACCCGCAGAAGAAGGACTTTCGGGCGGTGCAATCGCAGGTATCGTAATCGGTTGTCTTGTGCTTGCAGGCATCGTAGCATTCGCGATTGTTTGGTTTGTCGTCAAGAAAAAAACCTTTGCCGACATCGCAGCAATCTTCAGAAAGTAAAAAAGTCAGATCATCTCCCCAAAAGCCCTGACAAGCGTCAGGGCTTTTTCATAGGGTAGTGGTGCGACTTCATATACAATCACAACGGTTTTTTCAAGAAAATTTCAAAAACACTTGTCAAAACTTCTACAATCATATATAATTGCTTGCGTTGGGTTCGAGAGAAATCTCAATCGACGGTTGGCTGAATTAGTTTTGTTTTCTATATCTACCAACCGCCACCCATTATAACTGAATAGTTGGTTATCCTTGCCTAGTTTGGTACTTCGCGTTTTGCGCTCGTTCCAAAAGGCGACTGCACTCTGCGAGTGCGCAACTTCGTTGCCTCTCCATAACGCAGTCACTAGTGCAAGCACGTAACTGCGATATATGGAGAAGTCGCCTAGTTTGGTCGAGGGCGCGCGACTGGAAATCGCGTAAACGTCAAAAGCGTTTCAAGAGTTCGAATCTCTTCTTCTCCGCCAAAAAAATGCACTCAATTATGAGTGCTTTTTTTGTACTCAAAGATGAGCTTCAGAGCGTTGTTTCAACGCTCTCACGGCTACCGCCGTGGAACTCTTACAGACTGACGCTCCGCTAACGTATGCAAGCATACACACTACGCTATTACGGCAACAAGTTGCCTACGAATCTCTTCTTCTCCGCCAAAAAAATGCACTCAATTATGAGTGCTTTTTTTGT
>CAZWUI010000007.1:54915-55303 GCA_964637515.1 uncultured Bacteroidaceae bacterium
ACACTACGCTATTACGGCAACAAGTTGCCTACGAATCTCTTCTTCTCCGCCAAAACAAGAGAACCGCCGTTTTAGGCGGTTTTGTTGTTTTAATAGGGATTCGAACGAGCGGAAACAGCAACGTTTCGATGGATCGTCGCCCGCCCCGGCGTGATAGCAACCCTCATGGGGCGGCAGCCCGCGCATAGCGCGGTTGCGGAGCGAATCCCACTCTCTCCGCCAGAAAGGAACTGTACGCACTCTCGCGAAAAATTGTGGGGTTGCGTATTTTTATACGAAAGTTTTGGAAAAGTTATTCCATTTACTGTAGGATATATAATCTCCTATTACAATGGAATATAGAGCTAAATACTAATTATTTTTTAAGAAATATGTAAAAAATCTTTTG
>CAZWUI010000008.1:0-52703 GCA_964637515.1 uncultured Bacteroidaceae bacterium
CACCGGTGATCATGTTCTTGACATAGTCAGCGTGTCCGGGGCAGTCAACGTGTGCATAGTGACGATTTGCGGTTTCGTATTCAACGTGTGCAGTGTTGATCGTGATTCCTCTTGCTTTTTCTTCCGGGGCTTTGTCGATTTCGTCATATTTCATGACTGCTGCTTGGCCCTTGGATGCGCAATACATGGTGATTGCTGCGGTAAGAGTGGTCTTGCCGTGGTCAACGTGGCCGATAGTACCAATGTTGACGTGGGGTTTAGTTCTTTCAAACTTAGCTTTTGCCATATTTGTTTCCTCCAAATATATTGTGTTTTTGGTTTTTAATTTTGTTTGGGCTATATATTATTGACTTATATATTAATATAATATAATAACCAATTAATATCTTCTGCCCGTGACTTTTTCCGCGACGTTCTTCGGGACTTCTGCGAAGTGGTCGAACAACATCGTGAAGTTTCCTCTACCCTGCGTGATACTGCGGAGGGTGGTTGCATATCCAAACATTTCGGAGAGCGGAGCGTGGCAATCGATTGCTTGCACGCTGCCCTTTGGTTCGATACCCTGCACGCTACCCCTTCTGGAGTTGATATTGCTGAGCACGTCGCCGAGATATTCGTCCGGAACGAGGACTTCAACCTTCATAATAGGTTCAAGAAGAACGGGGCACGCTTTTTCCGCCGCATCTCTAAATGCGAGAGTGCCTGCGACTTTGAACGCCATTTCGCTCGAATCGACTTCGTGCATACTGCCGTCCACAAGTCTTGCCTTGAAGTCTACGCATTCGTATCCTGCAAGGACGCCTGCCTTTGCCGCTTCTTTTACGCCTTCGCAAACCGCGTTTGCAAATTCCTTGGTGATGACGCCGCCGACTGTTTCGTTGGTGAACTCGAATCCTTTTTCGGGATTGGGTTCAAGAATGATCGTACAATCTCCGTATTGACCGTGTCCGCCCGTTTGTCTGACGAATTTGCCTTGCGCTTTTGCGGTTTTGGTTATTGTTTCGCGATAACTGACTTGAGGTTTTCCGACGTTTGCTTCGACTTTGAACTCACGGAACATTCTGTCCACTATGATTTCAAGGTGAAGTTCGCCCATACCTGCGATGAGGATTTGTCCCGTATCCGCGTCCGTATACGCCTTGAAGGTGGGATCTTCTTCTTGCAATTTGACGATTGCGTTCGTAAGTCTTTCCTGACTGGCTTTGGACTTGGGCTCGATAGCCATTTTGATGACGGGTTCGGGGAACTCCATGTTTTCAAGGACGATTTGGTGTCCTTTGTCGCAGAGAGTATCGCCGGTGGTGCTTGTCCTGAGCCCCACGAGAGCGACTATATCGCCCGCGAAAGCCTCAGTCATATCCTCTCTTTCGTCCGCGTTCATGCGAAGGATTCTGCCGATACGCTCGTTTGAATTCTTGATAGAATTATAAACCATCGTACCCGTCTTAATCGAGCCCGAATAAATTCTGATAAATTCGAGTTTGCCGACGTAAGGATCGGTGAGAATCTTGAACACGAGTGCGCTGAACGGCTCGCTATCGCTAGGATGTCTAACCTCTTCTCTGTCCACTCTGGGATTGGTGCCGGTGATAGAAGGCACGTCCATAGGACTGGGCAAGAAGTCGATTATCGCATCGAGAAGTTTCTGAATGCCCTTGTTGCGGTAAGAACTTCCGCAAAGCACGGGGGTCATCTTCATCTCGATAGTACCCTTGCGGATTGCTTGTTTCAATTCGTCAAGAGTGATAGAGTCCGCTTCGTCAGAAATGCATTTTTCCAAGATAGAGTCGCTGAAGTCGGAAACCACGTCGAGCAATCTTTGTCTTGCTTCTTCGTAGTCCGCCATCATATCTTCGGGGATGACGTCTTTGCGAGCGTTGAGTCCGTTGTCGGAGTCGTCGTAATAGAACGCTTCACCCGTCAACACGTCGACTATTCCGCGGAAATCGCTTTCACTGCCGATAGGCAATTCGATGGGAACGGCATTGGTGTGAAGTCTTTCGTGCATCATCTTGACGACGTTCGCGAAATTTGCGCCGTTGATATCCATCTTATTGACAAAGGCAATACGAGGGACTTTGTAGGTGTCGGCTTGTCGCCATACGTTTTCGGACTGAGGTTCAACTCCGCCCTTCGCGCAGAAAACGGCGACTGCGCCGTCGAGTACGCGCAGACTGCGTTCGACTTCAACGGTGAAGTCTACGTGTCCCGGCGTATCTATAATATTGATTTGATGGTCTTTCCATACGGTCGTAGTTGCGGCGGAGGTGATAGTGATACCACGCTCGCGCTCCTGCGCCATATAATCCATAAAAGCAGCTCCGTCATGCACTTCACCGACTTTGCGAATCATGCCCGTATAGAAAAGCATACGCTCCGTCGTCGTAGTCTTGCCGGCGTCGATGTGAGCCATTACGCCGATATTTCTGACTTTGTCAAGTGCATAATTTCTTGCCATTTTATACTACCATCTATAGTGTGCAAACGCTTTGTTTGCTTCTGCCATACGGTGCATTTCGTCTTTTCTCTTGACTGCGCCGCCGGTGCCGTTGAATGCGTCCATGAGTTCGCCTGCAAGACGTTCTTTCATGGTTTTCTCGCTACGCTTGCGAGCAAAGTCGACGATCCATCTGATTGCAAGAGTTTGTCTTCTTTCGGGACGGATTTCCATAGGGACTTGGTAAGTGCTGCCGCCGACTCTTCTTGCTTTGACTTCGAGTTGGGGTTTTGCGTTTTCAAGCGCCTTGTCGAAAACTTCGGTTGCTTCAACGTTGAGTTTTTTCGCTGCTATTTCAAGTGCCTCGTAAACGATGGTTTGCGCGGTTCCCTTTTTGCCGTCGAGCATAACTTGGTTGATAAGTTTTGCAAGCACGACGCTTCCGTATACGGGATCGGGCAATACGTCTCTTTTGGGCACGCCACTTCTTCTAGGCATAATAAACCTCCTGGGTAATTAATTTACATTCGAATTTGTTATTTGGGGCGTTTTGCACCATACTTGGATCTTGCCTGATTGCGTTTTGCAACGCCTGCAGTATCAAGAGCACCACGAATGATGTGATAACGCACACCGGGCAGGTCCTTGACACGTCCGCCTCTGATAAGAACGACACTGTGTTCTTGCAGATTGTGGCCGATGCCGGGGATGTAGACAGTACCTTCCATACCGTTCACAAGACGTACTCTTGCGATTTTACGGAGAGCGGAGTTAGGCTTCTTGGGGGAAGTCGTGGTAACGCTCAGGCAAATACCTCTTTTTTGAGGGCATTGCTCCATAATAGGGGTCATAGATTTCTTGACCTGTCTTTCTCTGCCTTTTCTAATCAACTGATTGATGGTTGGCATTATTGTTCCTCCTATTTGATTTTTCGAATGTACCCGCAACCCTACAGGTGCAATTCAAGACTATTCCTCGGACTTCTCTCCCGCGTTGGAATTTACGCATTCGATCCGTCTTCGGCATCCTCGGGCGAAGTCACACACCTGACCGAACCTTCGGACAAGCCCTCCGCATCCCGCCTGCAACCGGCAGTCAACTTCGAGCCTTTGAGCATGTTATCGTCTAACCTGCGAAAAAAATTTCACAAGTTAAAAACTGCTTGCAGTATATTGCAAGCGATATTAGTTTAGCAATTATTTGAAATCGTGTCAAACGAATTGCACTTAAATAGAAAAAAAATTTTTAACTTTATATATATAACTATATATAGCGCACGTGGCGCACTAACGAATACAAGTCTAACCCCTCAAAGGGATGGTTGCCTTGGCGTCAACGTCGAGATTTTCGTTGGGAGCGACTCCGTTTGCGCACAAATTGTATGCCTCCGCACCTATCATACACGCGTTGTCCGTGCAATAGCGCAACGGCGGATAATGCACGTCGAAGCCTTTTCCTTTCAATTCGTCCATACGCTCGCGCAAGTATGCGTTTGCGGACACACCGCCTGCGATAGCGACCTTTTTGATACCTGTCTTTTCGGAGGCAAGCACCAAAACGCGCACGAGTTGCTCGACTGCATAATGTTGAAAACTCGCCGCTATATCCGCGCGGTTTATCTCGTTTCCTTTTTGCTCCGCGTTATGCACGAGATTGATAACGAAAGTTTTCAGTCCGCTATAACTGAAATACGGCTCTTCCCCGTTTTTGAAGTGGGGAATGGGCATTTCGATATTCGCACTACCCTCTTTTGCAAGCCTTTCGATTTCGGGACCGCCCGGGTATGGCAGTCCAAGCACTCTTGCAACTTTGTCGAATGCTTCCCCCGCCGCATCGTCTCTTGACTCCGCAATGAGATTGAAATGCAAATAGTCCTTGACTTCGAGCACTGCGGTATGCCCACCGCTTGCAAGCAAGCATAGATAAGGCGGTTCAAGATCGGAGTCTATGTAGTTTGCGGAAATATGCCCTTTGATATGCGAAACCGCAAACAAGGGTTTATCCCATGCATACGCAAGTCCTTTTGCAAAATTCACACCGACGAGCAACGCACCCAAAAGTCCCGCCCCGTAAGTTACAGCGACGGCATCAATGTCGTCGCGAGTCATAGAAGCCTTTTCGAGTGCTTCCTTCACGACGTTTTCAATGGCAAGGGTGTGATTGCGAGAAGCGATTTCAGGCACCACTCCGCCGAATCTGCGGTGGATTTCAATTTGGGAAGCGACAGACGAGCCTAAAACCGTCCTTCCGTCCTTGACCACTGCCGCGGCGGTTTCGTCGCAACTGGACTCTATTGCAAGTATGACGTGAATTTCTTTTTCCATATATACGATTATATCACACCCGCCCGCATTTGAAAAGTTAATCGCGAAGAATAAATAAAAAGGTTGTTTGCGACCACGCAAAATGAAATCCGTCCGCACTTGAAAAACGCAAAAACATTTCATAAAAACATGGCAAAAAAACACCCCGAAACAACGTCGTTTTTTACAAAAGAAAAAGCCCTGTTTTTGTATAAAACAAGACTTTAACTGTTGCATTTGATATTATAAAATGCGTTTTCGGTTGAAGATCGTCATTGAACGGACATCTTCAAATACTCGTCCACAAAGCCGTCGAGATCGCCGTCCATGACCGCTTGAACGTTGCCCGTTTCATAGCCGGTTCGGTGGTCTTTGACCATCGTGTAAGGACAAAATACGTAACTGCGTATTTGACTGCCCCATTCGATTTTTTTGAGTTTGCCCGAGATTGCCGCCGCTTCTTCTTCGCGCTCGCGCTCTTTTTTTTCGATGAGTTTACTGCGCAACATTTGCATTGCGACTTCACGGTTTTGAATTTGACTGCGCTCGTTTTGGCACGCCACTATGATACCCGTAGGCAAGTGCGTTATGCGGATTGCGGACTCCGTTTTGTTGACGTGTTGTCCGCCTGCGCCCGAGCTTCTGTAGGTGTCCACTTTCAAGTCTTCGGGACGGATTTCGATTTCTCCGTCGTCGATGATTTCGGGCATAACTTCAAGAGATGCGAAGGACGTATGACGTCTTGCGTTTGCGTCAAACGGCGAGATACGCACAAGACGATGCACCCCTTTTTCTGCTTTGAGATAGCCGTATGCATTGTCCCCTTCCACTCTGAAAGTCACGCTTTTTATGCCCGCTTCATCCCCTGCGAGATAGTCGAGTTCGACGCTCTTCCAACCCGAGCGTTCAACGTAGCGCGTATACATACGGTAAAGCATATCACACCAATCTTGCGCTTCCGTACCGCCTGCGCCTGCGTGCAAAGTGAGAATTGCATTCAAGCCGTCGTACTTCCCCGAAAGCAAGGTTTCAAGGGTGAGTTTTTCGGTTTTTTCTTTGAGCGTATCGACAAGGTTTTGAAGGTTTGCATCCTCTTCTTCGCTCTCCTCAAGTTCCACTATATCGACGATTTCGATTGCGTCGTCAAGTTCTGATAGGAGTTTTTCAAAGCGTTCGATTTTCGCTTTGATTTGGCTTATTTCTTTGGACACTTTTTGTGCGTTTTGAACGTCGTTCCAAAAGCCTTCGCCGTTTTGCACGACTTCGAGTTCGCTCACTCTTTCTTGCAATTTTGCGGGGTTTATGCCGTCATATGCGCACTTTAAGTCCGTTTTCAGAGATTTAAGTTCCTGTTTCTTTGCAAAGTAGTCCATATCCTTATATGTTCCTTCCGCAACAATTCTTATACTTTTTACCGCTTCCGCAAGGGCAAGGATCATTCCTTCCGACCTTGTCGAAAGAGCGTGCTTGCGACTTCTCGGTCGCGACGTTTTTGCTCATTTGCGTACCGCCGTCCTCACGCTTGGTGACTTCGACTTTCAAGAGCATGGATGCGGTTTCGCTATGGATTCTTTCCACCATATCTTCAAACATAGACCACCCTTCTTCGCGGTAGGCGATGACGGGGTCGCGTTGTCCGTAACCGCGGAGTCCGATACCCCTTCTCAACACATCCATAGCGTCGATATGGTCCATCCATTTTGCATCGACGTTTTTGAGCAAGAAGAATCTTTCAAGATCTTTGAAATCGAATCCGCCTTCTTTGAGCACTGCGATTTTGTTCTCGTAGTTTTCGAGTGCGATTTTGAGCACTGCGTCTTTGAGTTTATACACGTCGTAGCACGAGCAGAGTTCGGGAGTCATCAAGTTCGTGCCTTTGGGCAACATGCGTTGTTCAAGGGACTTGTTGAACGCTTCGTAATCCCAAGTGTTGTAGTCGGTCTTGTAGTCGGCGTAGTAGCCGATGATTTCTTCCGCAAGATCCCCTATCATATCCACGATTTGATCGTGCACGTCGAGTCCGTCAAGGACTTTGCCCCTTTCCTTATATATGATTTCACGTTGTGCGTTCATCACGTCGTCATAGGACAAAACTTGTTTTCTTATGGAGTAGTTTCTGCCTTCGACAAGGCGTTGCGCTCTTTCGATTTGCTTGCTTATCACGCCGTTTGCGATAGGCTCGTCATCGGGAAAATGCATTGTTTCCGCAATGGATTTGAGTTTATCCCCTGCGAAAATTCTTGCCACGTCGTCTTCCATGGAGATATAGAAAACAGTGCTACCGGGATCGCCTTGACGACCGCTACGGCCTCTCAACTGATTGTCGATACGTCTGCTTTCGTGGCGTTCGGTGCCGATGATACGAAGACCGCCGAGAGCGACGACTTTTGCTTTTTCTTCGTCGCATTTTTTCTTGAACGCTTCGTAGTGGTGCAGATAAACGTCTTTTGCTTCCGCGACTTTTTCGTCGTCGTAGACGTGGGGGGAAGTCGCCATTTCGATAATATCGAGGGGATAGCCGTCCTTTTCCATTTTTTGTTTTGCTTGGAAGTCCGCATTTCCGCCCAACATAATATCCGTACCACGACCTGCCATATTGGTAGCGATGGTAACTGCACCGAGTTTGCCTGCTTGTGCAATGATCTCCGCTTCTTGTTTGTGGAATTTCGCGTTCAAAACACTATGCCTAATGCCCTTGCGTTTGAGAATTTCCGAGAGTTCTTCGGACTTCTCTACGCTGACAGTGCCCACCAGTACGGGTTGTTCTTTCTTGTAGCACTCTTCGATATCGTTGACGATAGCCTTGATTTTGCCGTCCGTTTTGGTGTAGATTTGGTCGTGCTCGTCCTTTCTTTGAGAGGGTTTATTCGGGGGAATTTGCACGACGTCGAGATAATAAATACCTTCAAATTCGTCTTCTTCGGTCTTTGCAGTACCCGTCATACCGCTGAGTTTCGAGTACATACGGAAGAAGTTTTGGAAGGTTATCGTCGCAAGAGTCTTGTTCTCGCTCCTGATGACGACGTGTTCTTTTGCTTCGATTGCTTGGTGCAGACCTTCGTTGTATCTGCGCCCAATCATAATACGTCCCGTAAATTCGTCGACGATGAGGACTTCACCGTCGTTGACGATATAATCGCGGTCGCGTTTCATCATATTATGCGCTTTCAACGCTTGTTGGATATGGTGATATAGGTCGGTGTTGTCGATGTCGGTCAGGTTTGCGACATGAAAATACTTCTCCGCTTTTGCAACGCCGTCGTCGGTGAGCATAATGGTTTTTTCTTTCTCTTCGATTGTGAAATCGTCCCCTTCGCGCAGAGTCCTTGCGAATGCGTCCGCAACCTTGTACATTTCACTCGACTTTCCGCCTTTCCCCGAGATGATGAGCGGGGTGCGCGCTTCGTCGATGAGAATGGAGTCCACTTCGTCGACGATTGCAAAATTGAGTCCGCGTTGGACTTTGTCTTCCTTTTTGACAACCATGTTGTCGCGCAGGAAGTCGAAACCGAGTTCGTTATTCGTGCAGTAGCAAATATCGGAATTGTATGCTTCTTTCTTGTCTTCGTTGCTCATTCCGGGGACGACTACTCCGACGGTAAGCCCCAAAAAGCGATGAACTTTTCCCATCCAAGCGGCGTCACGAGTGGCAAGATAATCGTTGACGGTCACGACGTGTACGCCCTTCCCCGTCAATGCGTTGAGATAACTTGGCAGAGTCGCGACGAGAGTTTTGCCTTCGCCGGTGCCCATTTCCGCGATACGTCCTTGATGAAGTGCGATACCACCCATAAGTTGCACGAAATAAGGGCGCATGCCAAGCACTCTGTCCGCCGCTTCCCTGACGGTCGCAAATGCTTCGGGCAAGATAGAGTCAAGGGACTCACCCTTTTCGATACGCAACTTAAACTCTGCGGTTTTTGCTTGCAACGCCTCGTCGGATAACAATTTATAATCGGGAGCAAGTGCCTCGATTTTGTTCGCCATCTTTTTGATTTTTCTGACTTTTCTTTCGTTTTCGTTGAAGATTGATGCCATGCTTTCCTCTTGTATGCGCGCGTCGGCGCGCGATATGCTAAACGATATAATATACTATTTATAATAATTTTGCAACCCGTAGCGCATATGCGCCAGTCCTTTAATTTTCTGCGCTCTCACCGCTCTCTGACGGAAGTTTGTGTTTCGTGATGGCGGCAGTCAACACGTACACTTCTTTCGCCTTGCCTTTGAGCAACACCTTTGCGCACTCGTTTGCGGTCGCGCCCGTCGTGAAAACGTCGTCGATGAGCAGGATAATTCTATCCTTGACTTCGGGTTGTTTCAAGACGAATACGCCTTCGATATTCTTTGCTCTATCTTTTCCGCCGAGTTCCTTCTGCTCGGACGTGCTTCTTATCTTCGCAAGAGCGGGCAGGACGGGCAAGTCGAGCCTTCTTCCCACGTCGAGTGCGAGAAGTTCAGACTGATTGAATCCTCTTTTGTTTTCCTCATCCTCGGTCATAGGCACGAAAACGACGATTTCGCCTTTCATACCCCTTGAGATGAACGTGTCCGTCATCATCGCACCAAGGGTATGCGCCATATATTTCTTCCCTGCGAATTTGAATTTGTGAACAAGACTTCTGCCTTCTCCGTCATAGACGAGCGGCGCTCTGTTGCAAACGAATTTGAAATCGCTCGTCTGACAACGCAGACAGTATTCCGCTTCGTTGTCCATAGGCACACCGCAATCGAGACAGACCTGACCTTTGATGAACGGCATTTTCTCCACGCATGCTCCGCAGAGATTATAGCGAGTGTCCGCGACAAGTTCATCCCCGCAAATATCGCAAGTGACGTTTTCCGGAAAGAGTGCGTTCAAAAAACCCGTCCTTACTTTTTCGACGATTTCAAAGAATTTCATCAAAACGCATCCCCCGAATACGCTTCGTCGATAAGGTTGACGAGCAGAGAATAGCGTCTTGCGGTTTCGTTGTTTTTGACCATACGCGCCATAGTCTGTTTCGAGCCGGCAATGACTACGAGTTTTTTTGCACGGGTGACTGCGGTGTAGAGCAGATTTCTCGACTGCAACATATAGTTGGCGTCGAGCGCAATGACCACCGCATCAAACTCACAACCTTGCGATTTGTGTATGGTGACCGCATATGCAAGCGTGAGTTGTTCCGCATCGGAAAATTGATAAACAGCCACTTTATCGTCGTCAAAACGCACGATAAAACTCATATTGTGCAAGTTTATGCTTTCAATGAAACCAATATCGCCGTTATATACTCCAACCCCTCTTTCAATCTTCACGCCCACTTCTTGCGTCCATTCTTGCTGGTAGTTGTTTTGAGTTTGCATGACCTTATCCCCTTCTCTGAATAGGTCTTCTCCGTGACGAAATTCCTTCTTGTCGTAGGACGGGGGATTGATGACCGCTTGCAATTTTTGGTTGAGATTGAACACCCCTGCGCTCCCCCTTTTCATAGGGCAAAGTACTTGAATATCCTTCGGTTCGACACCGAGATAATTGTTCAAACGTTTGGTCACAAGGTCTATGGTCGTGCGTGCAATATCTTCAGCGTTGTTGCGCTCTTCAAAGAAGAAATCCTTGCTCTTGTTGTCAAGCACAGGCATTTCACCGTTGTTGATTTTGTGTGCATTGGGGACGATTTTGCTATCTTCGGACTGGCGGTAAATCTGCGTGAGATAACTCACCCCGAATTTTCCGCAAGCGATTAGGTCACCAAGCACGTTGCCCGCTCCCACCGATGCAAGTTGGTCTTTGTCCCCGACAAGTATTAGTCTTGAGCCCATACGCACCGCTTTTACAAGCGCATTGAACACGTATTCGTCCACCATACTCATCTCGTCCACGATGACGACGTCTGCGGGGAGTTTGGTTTGGTCGTTGTAGGTGAATCTCGACGTGCCGTCCTTGAAGTCAAGGTCGAGAAGACGATGAATGGTTTTTGCTTCCGCACCGGTCGCTTCTGACATACGCTTTGCCGCTCTGCCCGTAGGTGCGCACAACGCAACCTTTTTCCCAAGGTCGTTGTAGATATGCAGTATACATTTCACGATAGTGGTCTTACCCGTGCCCGGCCCGCCGGTGATGATATGCACGCCGTTTTCAATGGATGCTCTGACCGCATCCGCTTGATTGGGGTGAAGGTTGAAACCCGCTTCGTTTTCAAACATTTTGATTTCTTCGTCAACAGGCACTCTTATATCCGCACCTGCGCTCAACAAAACCATAAGCCGTCTTGCAATACTTTCTTCGGTCAGGAAATTTTGTTTCAAAACGATAGCCGCATGCTCGCTCGTGACGTATCTAACAAGGTCGCCGAGCATAATCATATCTTCGAGATTATCTCTCACTCTTTGTTCGGGATCATCACAATCGAGTTTTAACAAGTCGAAAACGGCACTTAAAAGCGCATTTTCGGGCAAATAGATATGTCCGCTTCTTTGGGATGCTTCTTGCAAGACGTACTTGATACCCGCGCAAATTCGATAGTCGCTGTTGCGGTCAATGCCAAGTTCGCTTGCGATTTTGTCCGCAGAGGCAAAGCCTATTCCGTTCACGTCGTCAACGAGAGTGTACGGATTTTTTCTGACGATTTCTTCGGTTTTGCCTTCGTATACCGCATAGATTTTCAAGGCAAGATTTATGCTCACACCCAGTTCTTGCAAGAACACGATTGCATCTTGCATCTTGACTATATTGGTGTAGCCGAGTCCAAATTCGGTCGCACGTTTCAAGGATATACCCTTGACCTTTGCAAGCTCAAACGGGTACTTCATTTTTTCAAGGGATTCCACACCAAATTTCGCGACGATAGCATCCGCAGTGATAGGACCGAGTCCCCTGATCAAACCGCTACCCAAAAACTTGCGTATGCCGTCGAGTTTTGAAGGTGCGCTCACGTAGACGTTTTCCGCAAAAAATTGTTTGCCGTATAGCGTTTTCGTTTGGAAATTGCCCTCTACCCTTATGCTTTGACCTTCGCTCACGGGGGGAAAAGTGCCGACAACAGTGTATACGGAAACGTCCGTCTTGACGTCAAGAACGGTGTAGCCCGTATCTTCGCTGCGGAAGATTACACTTTTGATTTCTCCTCTGAGTTCTGCCATATATCCTTTTTCTCTCTTGGACTTATCTTTGTTTTTTCATAGTTGCGCTCACGCGTAACTATGAAAAAACAAGGAGCAACCCTTGTTTTTTTCTTTCGTTATTGTCAAAGCGTTTCGAGTACGCGTTTGATTTCGTCCACTTTGTCCGTTTGTTCCCACGGGAACACGTTCTTTCCGAGGTGCCCGTAGTTTGACGTTGCGCGGTAAATAGGTCTGTCAAGTTTAAGATTTCTGATGATTGCAAGAGGTCTTAAGTCGAACACCCTATTCACGATTTCGACGATTTTGTCGTCGGGGACGATGCCCGTGCCGTAACTGTCGATATAAACTGCTACGGGGTGAGACATTCCGATTGCGTACGCGATTTCGATTTCCACACGCTTTGCAACCCCTGCTGCGACCAAGTTTTTGCATACGTAACGAGCCATATACAAACCGCTTCTGTCCACTTTGCTGGGGTCTTTGCCCGACAACGCACCGCCACCGTGACGGCAGAAACCGCCGTAGGTGTCCACGATAATCTTGCGACCGGTCAAACCGCTATCCCCCATAGGACCGCCAACGACGAATCTTCCCGTCGGATTGACGTAAATCTTCGTGTCGTCGTCGATATATTTTTCGGGGATCGCCACTTTGATGACCTTTTCGATGACGTCTTTTTCAAGCTCGTCCATATCGACGTCTTCGGAGTGTTGAGTGGACACAACGATAGTGTCTACTCTCACAGGGACGTCGCCGTCGTATTCAACGGTAACTTGGGACTTTCCGTCGGGACGGAGATAGTCGATTTCGTGGTTTTTTCTTGCCTCGGTCAAGCGATAAGTGAGCGCGTGCGCAAGCATGATAGGCAAAGGCATAAGCTCTTCGGTTTCGTCGGTTGCATAACCGAACATCATACCTTGGTCGCCTGCACCCTGCTTTTCAAACTCGTCGTTTTCGCTTTCGCTATCCGTTGCGGAATTAACGCCGAGAGCAATGTCGGGAGATTGTTCGTCAAGAGAAGAGAGCACCGCACAGGTCTTGTAATCGAACCCGAGAGAACTGTCGTCGTATCCGATATCCTTGATGACTCCGCGGACGATACCGGGAATATCAGAATAATGTTCGGTGCTGACTTCGCCGAACACCACCACCATTCCGGTGGTGGCGCACACCTCGACTGCGACTCTTGCAGAAGAGTCTTCTTGATAGATGTCGTCGAGAATGGCGTCCGCGATTTGGTCGCAAACCTTATCGGGATGTCCTTCGGTTACACTTTCTGACGTAAAAAATCTTTTTTCCATAATTGAGTGTTTATCAGTCGTTTATGTTGTCTTTATCTTCGTCTTCGGTCACTGCGGGGACGGTGGTGATATTCTTGTATATCTTCATACCGGTGCCTGCAGGGATCAATTTACCGATGATGACGTTTTCTTTGAGTCCGATGAGCGGATCGACTTTGTTCTTGATTGCCGCATCTGCAAGAACTCTGGTGGTTTCTTGGAAGGATGCCGCGGACAAGAAAGATTCAGTCGCGAGTGCCGCTTTGGTGATACCGAGCAACGTACGTTTTGCAGTTGCGGGTGCGCCGCCGTTTTCAAGAGCCTTTTCGTTTTCGTCTTCATAGGTGAAGATGTCGACGAGAGTGCCGGGGAGCATATCGGTGTCGCCTTGGTCTTCGATACGGACTTTGCGGAGCATTTGACGGACGATGACTTCGATGTGTTTGTCGTTGATTTCAACACCGGAGATACGGTAGGTTCTTTGAACTTCTTTCGCAAGATATTCTTGAACACCGTTGACGCCCTTCGCACGAAGCATTGCTTGAGGATCGATAGGACCGTTGGTGAGCGGATCGCCTGCGGAGATGGTTTCGCCTTCTTCTACACGGAGTCTTGCGCCGTAAGGAATTTGATAGGTCTTGGAATCATCCGCACCCGTGACGGTGATTTCACGGTTGTTTTCGGAGATGTGCACAACGCCGTTGTTTTCGGTGATGATTGCTTGTCCCTTGGGTTTGCGTGCTTCGAAGATTTCTTCGACACGGGGAAGACCTTGGGTGATGTCGTCGCCGGTTGCAACACCGCCGGTGTGGAAGGTTCTCATCGTGAGCTGGGTACCGGGTTCACCGATTGATTGTGCCGCGATGATACCGACTGCTTCGCCGAGTTTCACGGTGTTACCGCTTGCCATATTCTTGCCGTAGCACTTCGCGCATACGCCGTTTCTCGTCTTACAGGTGAGGACTGAACGGATGCGCACGCCGGGGAGACGATGCACGTTGGAACCTTCTGCTTCCCATTGTTTCGTGAGTGCTTTGTCGATTGCTTTTGCTTGTTCGTTGGAGATGAGCGTGTCTTTTTCCGCAAGGATTTCCCCGGTTGCGGGATCGACGACGTCTTCCATGGTGTATCTGCCTGCGATTCTGTCTTCGAGCGGTTCGATTGCGCTCTTGTCGTCCTTGTAGATTGCGGTGACCAAAGAACCTTTGGTGTCACCACAGTCTTGTTCGCGAACGATGACCGAGTGAGATACGTCGACGAGACGTCTGGTAAGGTAACCGGAGTCAGCCGTTTTCAGTGCGGTATCTGCAAGACCTTTACGTCCGCCGTGCGAAGAGATGAAGTATTCGAGAACGGAAAGTCCTTCACGGAAGTTTGCACGGACAGGGAGTTCGATTGTTTCGCCTTTCGGGTTCGCCATAAGACCACGCATACCCGTCAACTGACGAATCTGGTTCATGCTACCACGAGCGCCGGAGTGCGCCATCATCCAAATCGGGTTGAAGTCGTCGAGACCGTCTTGGATCTTGGAAGTGACTTGATCGGTCGCATCGCTCCAAATATTGATGACCGCTTTGTAACGTTCTTCGTTGGTGACGATACCTCTTTCGTAGTTGCGTTCGATTTTGATGACTTTTTGTTCCGCCGCGTCGATGATTGCTTGTTTCTCTGCGGGGACGTGCATATCGAAAACGCTGGTGGTAAGTGCGCCGATGGTGGAGTACTTATAACCAAGTGCCTTGATAAGGTCAAGGGTGTTTGCGGTTTCGGTTGCGCCGTGATACTTGAAGCAGTTGTCAACTATCATAGAGAGTTGTTTCTTGCCGATTGCATTTGCTTTCTCTCCGAGAACTTTTTGCACTGCCTTGCGGAGAGCGCATTTTTCTTTGGTTTCGGTGAGGTCTGCGACGTCCACTCCGCTTTCTGCGATTTTCGCGATGATAGCGTCTGCGTCTTTATCGGACAAGTCGTCTCTACGTACGATACTTCTGACTTCGTCTGCATTCTTCGCGTTTGCGAGAGCGACGAATTGTTTTTGGTCTATGCAGCAGTCGATGCCGAGAATGCCGTCGATTTCAAGGTTTGCGGCATGGTTTCCGACAGTTCTGTCGATGAAACGCAAATCTTGAGGCAAATTCTCGTTGAAGATGCATCTGCCGACTGTGGTATGGAGCATCTTGGTTGCGACGGTGCCGTCTTCTTTCGTGTAATTCTTGCGAATGTAGATGAGAGATTGCAAGGTGATGTCACCGCATTGATATGCCATGAGTGCTTCTTCAAAGGAGCTGAAGAACTTGCCTTCTCCCTGCGCATTAGGTTTAACTATAGTAAGATAGTAAGAACCTATAACCATATCTTGAGTCGGGGAAACGATAGGTTTGCCGTCGCTGAGTTTCAAGATATTGTTCGTACAAAGCATGAGGATTCTTGCTTCGACTTGTGCCTCGATGGAAAGAGGTACGTGAACCGCCATTTGGTCGCCGTCGAAGTCCGCATTGAATGCGCCGCACGCGAGGGGGTGAAGTTTGATTGCTCTACCCTCGACAAGGACGGGTTCAAATGCTTGGATACCCAAACGGTGAAGCGTAGGTGCACGGTTGAGAAGGACGGGATGATCTTTGATGATTTCTTCAAGGATGTCCCACACTTGATTCTTGCCGGTGTCTACGAAACGTTTTGCGCTCTTGATATTGTGGCAGAGATTTTGCTCGACGAGTTTCTTCATGATGAAGGGCTTGAAGAGTTCGAGTGCCATTTCCTTCGGAAGACCGCATTGATAGAGTTTGAGTTCAGGACCTACGACGATAACCGAACGACCGGAATAGTCGACACGTTTACCGAGAAGGTTTTGACGGAAACGACCTTGCTTGCCGCGGAGCATGCCGGACAAGGATTTGAGATCACGATTGCCGGGACCGCTGACCGCTTTACCTCTCCTGCCGTTGTCGATAAGTGCGTCGACTGCTTCTTGGAGCATACGCTTTTCGTTGCGGACGATGATGTCGGGAGCGCCGACGTCTTTGAGTTTTTTCAAGCGGTTGTTACGGTTGATAACTCTTCTATAAAGGTCGTTAAGGTCGGATGCCGCGAAACGACCGCCGTCGAGTTGAACCATAGGACGAAGTTCGGGAGGGAGAACGGGAAGCACGTCGAGAATCATCCATTCGGGACGGTTTCCGCTTGCGCGGAACGCTTCGACGATTTCAAGGCGTTTAACCGCTTTGATACGTTTTTGTCCGGTGCTCTTTGCGATGATTTCTTTGAGTGCTACGCTATCCTTGTCGAGATCGATTTCTTGGAGCAATTCTTTGATTGCTTCTGCGCCCATACCGACACGGAGAGTTTTGAAATCGTCGGTGGAATACTTGTCCATGAGTTCAAGATATTCCTTGTCGCTCAACACTTGTTTTTTGGTGACTTCTTTGACTTGACCGGGATCGAGAACGATATGGTTGACAAGATACAACACTTGTTCAAGTTCCTTCGGGGAGATGTCGAGAAGAAGACTGATACGAGAAGGCACGCCTCTGAAATACCAGATATGAGAAACGGGAGTCGCGAGTTCGATATGACCCATTCTTTCTCTACGCACTTTGCTCTTGGTGACTTCAACGCCGCACTTTTCGCAGACTACGCCTTTATAACGGACTCTCTTATAGCGTCCGCAATGGCATTCCCAGTCGCGCATAGGCCCAAAGATTTTTTCGCAGAAAAGACCGTCGGGTTCGGGTTTTTGGGTGCGGTAGTTTATTGTTTCGGGTTTGGTGACCTCGCCGTGAGACCATTCTCTGATCTTATCGGGAGATGCAATACCTATTTGAATAGAATCGAAATTACTCAGTTCGTACATATCATTACCTCCTATTCTTCGTCGTCACTGCCACCGAACAAGCTACCGAAGTCGGGAACCGATTGAGTGAGTGCCGAGAAGATGTCCGCATCGTCGTCGTCTTTCGCGGTGTCAAAGACGTTGTCGAAGGAAGAACCTTCTTGTTTGAAGTCTTCAAAGATATTTCCGCCGCCGAAGATGTCGATTTCTTTGAGTTCATCGTTCTTCTTGCCGGTGACGGGTTCGAAGTCGATATCGTCGTCGGAGTCGCGGAGTTTGATTTCGTCGTGGTCTTCGGTGAGGACCTTGACGTCAAGTCCGAGAGATTGAAGTTCTTTGACGAGAACTTTGAAGGATTCGGGGATGCCGGGTTCGGAAATGTTGTTGCCCTTGACGATACTTTCGTAAGTCTTGACACGACCGACCACGTCGTCCGATTTGACGGTGAGGATTTCTTGCAACATATTTGCCGCGCCGTACGCTTCGAGTGCCCACACTTCCATTTCACCGAAACGTTGTCCGCCGAATTGCGCTTTGCCGCCGAGGGGTTGTTGCGTAACAAGGCTGTAAGGACCGGTGCTTCTTGCGTGGATCTTGTCGTCGACGAGGTGATGCAGTTTGAGATAGTACATATAGCCGACGGTGACGGGGTTTTCAAACGGTTCGCCGGTGCGTCCGTCGTAAAGTTGGATCTTGCCGTCAACCTTGCCGTCCGCGTTCACGATATTGTTGTCGCGGAAGAGTTTCTTGATATCGCTTTCGTTTGCGCCGTCGAAGACGGGAGTGCTTATCTTGAGACCGAGCATGTTCGCGATGAGTCCAAGGTGAACTTCGAGAACCTGTCCGATATTCATACGTGAAGGAACGCCCAAGGGGTTCAACACGATTTGGATAGGCGTGCCGTCTGCCATATAAGGCATATCCTCTCTGGGAAGAACGCGGGAGATAACGCCCTTGTTTCCGTGACGTCCTGCCATCTTATCGCCGACGGAGATCTTTCTCTTTTGAGCAATATAGACGCGCACGAGTTTGTTGACGCCGGGGCTGAGTTCGTCGCGGTTCTTACGGGTGAAGATCTTGACGTCGACTACGATACCTGCGCCGCCGTTGGGAACACGGAGAGAGGTGTCACGGACTTCTCTGACCTTTTCGCCGAAGATTGCGCGAAGCAATCTTTCTTCGGGAGTGAGTTCGGTTTCGCCCTTCGGGGTGACTTTGCCGACGAGGATATCCCCTGCTCTGACTTCCGCACCGATACGGACGATACCGTCTTCGTCAAGGTTGCGGAGCACGTCGTCGCCAAGGTTGGGAATGTCGCGGGTGATGACTTCTTCGCCGAGTTTGGTATCTCTTGCTTCGATTTCTTGTTCTTCGATATGTATCGAAGTGTAGAGGTCGTCTTTCACGAGATCTTCGCTGATGAGGACCGCATCTTCGTAGTTGTAGCCTTCCCAGCTCATGAACGCTACGAGCATATTTCTACCGAGTGCGAGTTCACCGCCGTCGGTTGCGGGGCCGTCTGCAAGGACGGTGCCTTCGCTTATAACGTTGCCTGCTTCGTCATACTTCGGTCCAACGACTTCTTGACCTTTTTTGACGATAGGATGTTGATTGATGCAAGTGGATTGGTTGCTTCTTTCGAACTTGGAAAGAACATATTCTTCTTCGTGTCCGTCTTTTTCTTCAACGATGATCTTGTCTGCGTCCACGTATTTGACGAAACCGTCTTTCTTTGCGATTTTGAGAACGCCGCTGTCGTATGCGATACGATGTTCGACACCCGTTGCAATCATAGGTGCTTGCGGACGGAGAAGCGGGACTGCCTGACGTTGCATGTTGGATCCCATCAACGCACGGTTGGTATCGTCGTTTTCAAGGAAGGGAATGAGTGCGGTTGCGATAGAAACGAGTTGTTTCGGGCTGACGTCCATGAAATCGACTTCGGATTTCGGGAAGCTGTTGATTTCGTCACGACGACGGCAGTTGACACGGTCGTGTACGAAACGTCCTTCTTCGTCAAGCTCTTCGTTTGCTTGTGCGATGGTGTACTTGTCTTCTTCGTCTGCGGTCATGTAGACGATTTCCTTGGTCACGACACCGCTTTCCTTGTCCACTCTGCGATAGGGAGATTCGATAAGGCCGTATTCGTTGACTTTCGCATAGGACGAAAGGGAACTGATAAGACCGATATTCTGACCTTCGGGAGTTTCAATCGGGCAAAGTCTGCCGTAGTGAGTGTAGTGAACGTCACGGACGTCGAAGCTTGCTCTTTCTCTGTTCAAACCGCCGGGACCGAGTGCGGAGAGTTTACGCTTGTGCGTAAGTTCTGCGATCGGGTTGGGTTGGTCCATGAATTGAGACAACTGCGAAGAACCGAAAAATTCTTTCACGGCACTCGTCACGGGACGAATGTTGATGAGAGATTGTGCGGTGACTTCCGCGCTGTCTTGGACGGTGTTCATTCTCTCTTTGATGACGCGTTCAAGACGGCTGATACCGATACGGAATTGGTTTTGGAGAAGTTCACCGACCGCACGGACACGACGATTGCCGAGGTGGTCGATATCGTCGCAACAACCGAAACCGTGACGGAGACCGATATTGTAGTCGATAGTCGCCACGATGTCGTCGAGAGTGATATGTCTGACGACGAGTTTGCCGTCTGCAAGGCTTTGTTGAAGTGCGAACTTCAATTCGTCCCCGCTCATTTCTTCCATGAGAGCTTTGAGTTCGGGATAGTAGACCTTTTCGGTCACGCCGAGTTCTTCCGCATCGAAACCGAATGCGGTGATGTCCACGGTGTTGTTGCCGATGCACTTGAATTCTCTTGCCGCGCCGTTCTCGTCAACGTAGGAGAGATAGACGACGTTGATGCCCTTGTTTTGAATTTCAACTGCGGTTTCTGCGGAGATGACTTCGCCTTTTGAAAGGAGAATTTCACCCGTTTCGCCGTCGATAATATCTCTTGCGACGGTTTGACCTGCAATTCTGGTTGCAAGGGAGAGTTTCTTGTTGTATTTATATCTGCCGACTTTGCCGAGTTCGTATCTCTTGTCGTCGTAGAACAGGTTTCTGATAAGGTTGGTCGCACCTTCGGTGGTCGCAACTTCGCCCGGACGCATCTTCGAGAAGAACATAAGTTTGCCCGCATCGACGTCTTTTTTGCCGTTGATACCGCCGTCCTTCGCGCAGGTGTTCGCCATCATTTCGTCCCCGCCGAAAAGTTCGATGATTTCTTCGTCGGTGCCGTAGCCGAGCGCACGAAGAAGAGTGGTCGTCAAAATCTTGCGGTTGCGGTCGACGTGCACCCAAGAGATGTCGTTGGAATCTTGTTCGAGTTCAATCCACGCGCCTCTGTTGGGGATTACGGTCGTGCCGTAACGAGAGATACCGTTTTTGTCCTTGGTTTCCGCATTGTAGACACCGGGACTTCTGACGAGCTGGCTGACGATGACGCGTTCCGCTCCGTTGATGACGAAAGAGCCTGACTCCGTCATAAGCGGGAAATCGCCCATGAACACTTCCTGATCCATGCTTTGGATCACTTCTCCATTCTCGTCAAGATGAGAAAGTCTGACTTTCACCTTGAGGGGAAGTGCGTACGTGGTGTCGCGATCTTTGCATTCCTTGACGGAATATTTGGGCTTTCCTTCCAACTTGTGGGAAATGAATTCCAAACGAAGTTTTCCGGCGAAGTCGTTGATGGGAGAATATTCTTCCAAAACCTCTTTGATACCGGTATCGATGAATTCTGCATAGGATTTCCTTTGCAATTCGATGAGGTACGGAATGGGAAGAATTTCTTCGTCGTTGATACGAGAGAAGGAACATCTTTCGGTGTTGCCGTACATGACCTTGTGCATTCTTTCTTGGGACATGCTTCACTCCTTAAAAAAAATTACCGTTTTTTGCTTTCCGAAAAAAAATTTGGAAAAAGTTCTTTTTGCGGAAATGCCTTGTTTTTTTTGCTGCATTGCGCTATACTTGTAGTTGTTAAATACAACCCCCTACCCCCAAAATCGCGGATTTCGAGGGCAGGCAATCGTGCTAGTGGCGCATTTTCCTATTTTAACAGCAATTTTCAAGGTTGTCAAGTGTCGCACGCAAGTATTTTGGACGATTTCGGCACTTTTTTCAACCCTTGAAATTCGGGGATTTTCGCCTCAAAGTGAGTGTTATGAGAATAGACAAGTTTTTGAAAGTATCACGTGTTATCAAACGTCGCACCGTCGCGCAAGAAGCTTGCGACGGCGGTCGTATCGAAATCAACGGCAAGGCAGTCAAACCCGCAAAAGAAGTCAAAGTCGGGGACGTCGTTGCGGTTTCTTTCGGCAACAATACCCTGCGTTTCGAAGTGTTGTCCGTCGACGAAAAGCAGACCAAGCAATCCGCCGAAACTATGTATAGAATCATCGAATAGCCTATGAATATCAACGTCATCATCGCAGCGGCGGGGACTTCCCAACGCTACGGCACCGAAAACAAACTTTTTGAAAAATGCGGTTCTACCTGCGTGCTTCTCGAAGCGATCAAGCCGTTTTTGGCATTCCAAGCGGTAAAAAAGGTGGTCGTATCCACCGATTCGACTTATTTTGACGAACTTATGGGTGCGTTGTCCTCATCTCATCTCGACGAAGACGGCAGAATCAAGTTATCTATAGGGGGCAAATCACGGACGGAAACCGTCAAAAACGCATTGTCCTCTCTCTCGGACGACTGCGACGTCGTGTTAGTCCACGACGGCGCAAGACCTTTCTTGTCAACGGCACTCGTATCTTCCGTCATCGACAACTTGAAGTCGGGCGGAGCGGTCGTCCCCCTTGTCAAACTCACGGACAATATTGCAGGAATCGAAAACGGAGTCCTGTCCCTTAATCGTGAAAACTACCGCGGTATTCAAACCCCTATGGCATTCGATAGGGCGGTTTTTGAAAGAGCGTATAAGGCGGTTGACGGCGACTATCTCGACGATTTGGCGGTCGTACAGAAATTCGCACCCTGCCCCGTCGTTGCGGTCGAAGGCGAAAAGTCAAACGTCAAAATCACCACGAAAGATGACTTGAAAGAATCTGTCGTCGGTTGCGGTTACGATATACACCGCCTTGAAAAAGGAAAGGGAATCCGCCTGCTCGGCACCTATATCCCCTGCCCATACTCATTGGTTGCACACAGCGACGGAGACGTGCCCGTCCATGCGATTATGGATGCGATTTTGTCCGCGATAGGCGAAAAGGACATCGGACATCTCTTCCCCGTTGATGACGAGCGTTACGACGGAGCGGACAGCATGCAACTTCTCGACGAAGTCGTGTCAATCGCAAAAGGCAAAGGCTATGCCGTGTCAAACGTCACGGTTGCGATAATTGCAGAAAAGCCGATTTTGGCACCATATATAGATGAAATGCGTGCGCGCGTTGCGTGCGCGCTCGCGATACCCAACGAAAAAGTCGGCATAACCGCCACCACCAACGAAAAGGTCGGAGATATCGGAAACGGCAATGCAATCGCTGCATACGCCACCGTACTTTTGCACTGAAAACGCTTTCGCAACCGATAGTTGCGAAATTGACAAGTGAATGCGGTAGCGTTTTTCGATAGGATATGGCAAAATCAAGTCATCAAATCGACAGAGGCCATTATGGATTACGAAACTTCAAACAGATTATATGAATTGAGAAAATCCCGCGGGTACTCCCAAGACGAGCTTGCGGATATGCTCGGCGTATCAAGGCAAGCAATCTCGAAATGGGAGCGGGGCGAAAGCTCCCCCGACACCGACAACCTTATCGCACTTGCACGCCTTTACGGAGTGAGTCTTGACGAACTTGTGGGTTACGTCCCGACGAACAAAATCAACGACAAAAAAGAAAGCGCAGACGACACGGACGAAGCCGACGACGAAATCTTTTCTGACTCCGACGATGCCTTCCACGTCAAAAACGACGACGGCTCCGAAGTGTTTATCGACGGTGAAAAAATCCGCGTCATAGACGACAAAGGCAAGCGTATAGAAATAAGCGGCGGTCCCGCTCGCATTGCAAAATCCGTCATCGACAAAGTCGGCGTACACGTCAAAACAGATTTCGCAAATGACGAAAACGGCACTTTACGCGCCGAAAATCACCGGGTAAACTCCCCGAAAATAAAAATTCACTCCCCCGCGCGCAAGGTTGCGGATGCGGTCGTCCCTGTGCTTGTGCTTGTCGCATACTTATTGCTCGGTTTCTTGGGAGGTTGGTGGCATCCCGCTTGGCTCGTCTTTTTCGCAATCCCGATTTTCTTCTGCACGTGGGATGCATTCTCGGACAAAAAGTTGTCGACTTTCCCCGTCCCCTTCATCGTGCTTGCGGTATATCTTGCGCTTGGTTGCGTGCTTCACGCATGGCATCCCTACTGGGCGCTCTTCTTTATTGTCCCCGCCTACTTCTGCATATCCGCCCCGCTTGACAAGCACTTTGCAGAAAAAAGAAAACCCCAAAACGACTAACGAAAAGCGCACCGCTCGGTGCGCTTTTTATTATCTTTTCTTAAACTCCTCACCGTTGATGAGATAGTCTATCGACACGTTGAAATATTTGGACATTCTGTTGAGCAACTCAAAACTAGGCTCTCGCTTTCCGCTTTCATACAATGACAGCGCCTCCCTCGAAATGCTCGAGTCTATGGCAACCTTTTGTTGATTAAGGTTCTTTATTTTGCGTATATCTTTCAGTCCTTTCATCATTTCCCTTTCATATAATGCAACATTTTGTTACGTTTTGCCCACACGCCCCTATAATTGTGGTACTAACTCCCGTAATCGAGGGAAAATTGAGATGAAATTATGCTTTGTTCTCTTTCGCCTTTTCAAACAAATCGTTTTATCAAGAGATTTTTGCAATTTTGTTTTTCTTGTCCCCTATTCGTTTGACTTATATTTTTATATTTGTTAGTATCGTATCAATATAAACATATCCGCCGCCGGGTGGACGCGTCAGGGTTCGTATCGTTAGGCCGTAGCAGATACGAAGGTCTGGCTTTTTTTATGACCGCGCACGTGAGGTAACATGAAAAACGCAACTCTCAAAGAATACTCGAAGTACGTATTGTCAAACGTTCTCGGAATGATCGGGATGTCATGCTATATTCTTGCGGACACCTTTTTCGTTTCGCTCGGTATGGGATCGGACGGCTTAACCGCTCTCAATCTTGCCTGCCCCGTTTTCAACTTTATGTTCGGTTTCGGACTTATGCTCGGAGTGGGTGGAGCAACGAGATTTTCTATCCTTAAAGGAGCGGGAGATAGCGACGGCGCAAACAAGTCCTTCACACACTCCCTGATTTTGACAGAGATATTCTCTATCATTTTCCTTATCATAGGTGTGTCCGCCGCCGGTCCTATCGCGACCGCTTTAGGTGCGGATAGCGCAACTTACGAAATGTGCAAACAGTACATAATGGTCATACTTTGTTTCGCACCTTTCTTCTTGAACAACTACCTTTTCCAATCTTTCGTGCGCAACGACGGTGCGCCAAGACTCACTATGATTGCGATGTTGACGGGCAATCTTTTCAACATTCTATTCGACTGGGTGCTTATATTTCCTTGCGGTTTGGGAATTTTTGGTGCGGCACTTGCAACTGCGCTCTCTCCCGTCGTCAGTCTGCTCATACTCTCGACTTTCTTCTTCCGCAAAAAGAATAGTTTCCGTTTCTCTCTCGGCAAGCCGTCCGTCAAGTCAATTGGCAAAATCGCAGGTGCGGGACTTCCGTCCTTCCTGTCCGAATTTTCGACCGCTATCATACTCATAATCTTCAACAAATTGTTCTTGTCTCTGTCCGGGAATATCGGCGTAGCGGCATACACCGTCATCGTCAACGTATTCTACGTCATCATTGCAATCTACAATGGTGTAACGAGTGGCATCCAACCCCTTGTCAGCAAGAGTTACGGAGAGGGCGATTTGCAAAAGTCCTACCAATACTTTCGCTATGCACTATTCACCCTGCTTGCAATGGCGGTCGTGATATATATCGCAATATTCTTCGGCGCGGACGGCATCACGAGCATATTCAACAGCGACAATGACCAAACCATGCAATCCCTTGCAACTCTCGGTCTGCAACTCTACTTCATCTCCGCCCTTTTCAGCGGATTCAATCTGCTCATATCGTCCTTCCTTGCCGCATCGGACAAACCCATACCCGCCCATGCGATTTCATTGCTCCGCGGTTACGTTATAATCATACCGACCGCATTTCTACTTGCGCACCTGAAAGGCACGACAGGCTTATGGCTCGCCACTCCGATTGCCGAATTTATAACCCTCGCAGTCGCAATCACCCTATTCCTAATCATCTACCGCCAACGCAAAAACACACAAAACCTTATATAACAAAAATCCCGCTCTCATCCAAGAGCGGGTTTAGTTAATGATATACGCTACACGTATGATATATTGCTGCCGCAACATGATATACTTGCAACGCAAGTTTATCATAAAAAAAGCACTGCGCATTGCAGTGCTTTTTTGAATGATTGTCGTTACTTTCTTGCGATTGCTTTCTTTGCCGCCGCGATGATGTCTGCGGTGGTAAGGTGGAATTTTTCGCTGAGGTATGCGTTCTTGCCGACTTCGCCGAAACTGTTCTTGACGCCGACGAGTTCGACGGGAGCGGGACATTTCTCAACGACGACTTCTGCGACTGCAGAACCAAGACCGCCGTTGGTTGCGTGGTTTTCACAGGTGACGATTGCACCCGTGTTCTTGACCGCTTCTGCGATTGCATCTTCGTCGATAGGTTTCCAAGTGTGCATATTGAGCACTGCCGCAGAGATGCCTTCTTTTGCGAGTTCGTCCGCCGCCGCAATTGCTCTGGAGACCATTATACCGCTTGCGATAAGGGTAACGTCTTTGCCGTCACGGACTTTGGTTGCTTTGCCGAGTTGGAAATCGGGAACGTCATCGAAAACGTGTTCTGCTTTCTTGCGGAAAAGGCGGATATAGACTGCTCCGGGGTAGTCGATGATTTGCGGAATTGCGCGAGCGAGCATTGCTGCGTCGGTAGGTTCAAAGCAAACCATTTTGGGAATTGCTCTCATGATTGCCATATCTTCGAGAGGCATATGAGTTCCGCCGTTTGCTTCTGCGCACACGCCGGGGTCGGAGCCTACGATTTTGACGTTGCGTTTTGCATATGCGACCGAGATGAAGATTTGGTCGTAGCAACGACGAGTCGCAAAGGGTGCGAAGGAATACGCAAAGGGGATTTTGCCCATTGCAGACATACCTGCCGCAACACCGATAAGGTTTGCTTCCGCGATACCCACGTTGACGAATCTGTCGGGGTGAGCTTCTTTGAACGCTTTGGTTGCGTGGCAACCCATAAGGTCCGCTTCGAGAACGACTATTCTATTGTCATCGTTTGCCAATTCGGCGAGGGTGTTTGCGAGCACCTGTCGCATTTCTTTTTCGTCAGTCATTATTCATACCTCCCCGTTTCTTTTCTCCACAGTTCTTCGGGAATGGACATACTATGGCAGTTTGCCACGCCTTCGGTGAAGGATGCGCCTTTACCCTTGATAGTGTTGAGAATGATCATGCTTGCTTTGCCCTTTTGTGCCTTGGCGTTGTCGATTGCGTCCGAGATAGCGGTGAGGTCGTGACCGTCGATATCTTGCACGTAGAAGCCAAAGGATTTCCACTTGTCCGCCGCGGGAGCGAGGGAGTTGATGGAATCGGTGGGGCCGTCGAGTTGCATTTTGTTGTTGTCAAGGAATACGATGAGGTTGTCAAGACCTCTGTTGCCTGCGAACATAGTTGCTTCCCAGATTTGACCTTCTTGGGATTCGCCGTCGCCTATGAAGCAATAAATCGTTGCGGGGTTATTGTCGATTTTCGCAGCGAGCGCCATACCGACTGCCGCCGAAAGTCCTTGACCGAGAGAGCCGGCGGTGAAGTCGATGCCGGGGGTCTTGTTCATATCGCAGTGAGAGGGGAGATTGGTACCGTTTTGGTTGAGGGTTTTCGTCCACTCTTGAGGATAATATCCGAGGTCTGCGAGGACTGCATACATTGCGGGACCTGCGTGTCCTTTGGACATAATAACGCGGTCACGGTCTTGTTTTGCGGGGTCTTTGGGGTCGATGTTGGCTTTGGAATAATAGATAACGGTGAGTGCATCCATAACGGACATTGTTCCGCCGATATGACCGACCCCGAAGTGGCCGATAATCTCGATGGCGTCGTCACGGAGTTTTCTTGCTTTTGAAGTCAAGAATTCGAGTTTTTCTTTTTCCATAATTTCCTCCTTTATTATTTCGATTATATCATCTAAATCGGCGCATTTCAAGAGTGAATTTGAAAAAGGTTTACTTTTGCACCAAAACGAACGACAAAATCTGTGAAATTGTGAAATACGGTCATCTATCCGTGCGGATTTGCAATAAAATTTTCGGTGGCGGTAAAATTTAGAATTTTGACGGGCGGCGCAGACGTCGGATTTTGCGAAACACTTGACTATTTTTGAATGTTAGTATATATTATACGAAGTCTAAAATAATATATAGGTGCCCGCACGTAGGGTGTCGGCAAATATAATTATGGTCGTTGTCGCACAATGCGCCGACGGCGGACAGGAGTGTGCTATGAAAAAGATTATGCAAAAAATATTCGCAACGGCAAGCGTAATCATCGCGGTTGTGCTTATTCTCATCCTCATCGTCACCGCTTTTGGCGGAATTGATTTTGAGGAGTTTGAAAACTCTCTCGTCAGAGGACTTTTCGTGACATTGGGCATACTATATCTCGTCCTTTCCGCGATAACCCTCGTGATGACTTTCGTCAGCGACGACGCAGTCAAGGAAATCGTGTTGCGCTCCGAAAAGGAAGGCACGAGCAAGGCTTCCGTATCCGTCGTCCGCAAGCTCGTCAAGACGACTTGCTCTTCCGTTGAAGGTGTGAAATGCGGGAAAATCGCTATCATTTCAAACGAATACGGCGTAAGACTCAAAGTCGCGGTCAAGATTGTGGACAAGGACGTCGTCGAAACCGAAACATATTTGCGCACTATGCTCGAAGACGCATTCTACGGCGCACTCGGATTCAGATTCCACGCAATCGAAATCAAGGTCACCGCACTCCAACCCGCCTACAAAGTCAACCAAGCGGACGTGAGCGCAAAGGTTGAAGAAATCCTTGCGGAGAATGCGGAAAACGTTGAAAACGTCGTCGAAAACGAAGAAATCGAAACCGCAGCAAACGACAATGAGGAAATCGTCGAAATCGAAACTCCCGAAGTGGTCGACATCGTCGAAACCGAAAGCGCGGAAGCAGTCGAAGCGGTCGAAGTCGAAGAAGTCGAATCCGCGGAAATCAATGAAAATCAACCTGAAATTTCAGGAGAAGAGGAATAAAAAATGAAAGAAGTCTATCTCACAAAAGAAGGTTTGCAAGAACTCAAAGAAGAGCATGATTATCTCGTATCCGTCAAGCGTATGGAATGCGCCGAAGCCATCAAAAAGGCTCGTGAATTCGGCGACCTCAGCGAAAACGCAGAGTACGACGCGGCGAAACAAGAACAAGGTTTCGTCGAAGCAAAAATCAAAGAACTCGAGGACAAACTCCTTCACGCAGTAGTCATCGACGAAAGCGCGACTTCCAACAAAGTCACCCTTGGCAAAACCGTCGTCATCAAAGACGTCGAATTCGGCGACGAAATGGAATATCGTATCGTCGGCACCACCGAAGCGGACATCACCGCAGGCAAGGTCAGCAACGAATCTCCTCTCGGCAAAGCCATTATGGGACAAAAGAAAGGCGCAACCGTGAGCGTAGTTACTCCCTCCGGCGCAACCGTCGAATACAAAATCGTCAGCATCAAGTAAGGATATACAAATGAGCGAAAACGTCAATAACACTGCTCCCACTCAAGAAGTGGACGTCAGTGAAGTCAAACAGGTCAGAATCGATAAGCTCGAAGACTTGGTCGCAAGGGGCAAGAATCCCTTTGAAATCACGTCCTACGACAGAACCGCCACCGCGGGTGCTATACTTGCGGACTACGAGGCGTACGAAGACAAAACCGTGTCCGTTGCAGGCAGACTTATGTCCAAACGCATTATGGGCAAGGCAAGTTTCGGTCACGTCATGGATAGCGACGGCAACATTCAAGCCTATTTCAGTCGCGACGACCTCGGCGAAGCAGAATATGCGGATTTCAAAAAGTTGGATATCGGCGATATAGTCGGTGTAGAGGGCAGAGTTTTCAAGACTCGCACGGGCGAAACCACCATCCACGCCACCAAAGTCACCCTGCTTTCCAAGTCCTTGCTCCCCCTTCCCGAGAAGTATCACGGGCTCACCAACACGGATATGAGATACCGTCAACGTTATCTCGATTTGATCGTCAATCCCGAAGTCAAAGACACCTTCGTCAAGCGTTCAAAAATCATCCGCTCTATCCGTAACTATCTCGACGGACAAGGCTTTATGGAAGTCGAAACTCCTATGCTCGTCTCCAATGCGGGCGGGGCGGCGGCAAGACCGTTCATCACCCACCACAACACGTTGGATGAAGATTTCAAACTCCGTATATCCCTTGAACTCTATCTCAAGAGATTGATCGTCGGCGGTATCGAAAAAGTCTACGAAATCGGTCGTGTCTTCCGCAACGAAGGCTGCGACACCAGACATAACCCCGAATTTACCCTTATGGAACTCTATCAGGCGTACACCGACTACCACGGCATGATGGACTTGACCGAAAACATGTTCCGCCACGTTGCGCAAGAAGTGCTCGGCACTACGACTATCGTCTATAATGGTATCGAAATGGACCTCGGCAAACCCTTTGAAAGAATTACCATGGTCGAAGCGGTCAAGAAATATTCGGGCGTCGATTGGAACGAAATCCACACTCTCGAAGACGCAAAAAAAGTCGCGGACGAACACCACGTAAAGTACGAGAGCAGACACAAAAAAGGCGATATTCTCAATTTGTTCTTTGAAGAATTTGTCGAAGAACACCTGATCCAACCCACTTTCGTCATGGATCACCCCATCGAGATTTCTCCGCTCACCAAGAAGAAACCGTCCAATCCCGAATACGTCGAACGTTTCGAGTTGTTCATGAACGGTTGGGAAATGTGCAATGCCTATTCCGAACTCAACGATCCTATCGACCAACGCGCAAGGTTCAAAGAGCAGGAACGCCAACTTGCACAAGGCGACGAAGAAGCGAACACGACGGACGACGATTTCATGAACGCACTTGAAATCGGCATGCCCCCCACGGGCGGTATCGGCTACGGAATCGACCGTCTCTGCATGTTGCTCACAGACTCCGCCGCAATCCGCGACGTCCTTCTGTTCCCGACAATGAAATCCCTAGACAAGTAATAAAAAAAGCACTCCGTTTGGAGTGCTTTTTTTTTACAATCGGTTTACTTTTTTGCGTTGAGCCACTTGCGGAGAGATTTGTCATCGGTGTTCACGATATCGATACCTTCGTGGAGCATATCGTAAAGTTCGAGGCCCGAGAACGTCGGGGGTGCGACTGCGATTTCACCGTTGGGACCGATTTTGCCGACTTCGTGGTGTTCCGCACTGCCCTCTTCTTTGCGGTAGATGACGAGTTTTTGCCACATAAATTCGAGAACGCAGTTGATGATCATAACCGTGCCTTCCGCCACAAGACTTGCAAGAAATTCGAGTTCAACACCCATTGAACCGATGAGCAAGTTCTTTATCGTGGGAACGTACCATGTTTGGAAGGGATAGAACGGCACGTAGAACAAGAACGCAAGCGCCATAGCTCTGGGCACGTTGCCTGCGGATTTGAACGTAAATTTGCGGTTCATCGTGAAGTTCCAGAGAATAGACAAGCAAAGCGCTATCGTGGTGGACACGAAATCTTTGACGGGCATGTCTATCATGAACCACATCATATCGTCGCCCTTGATGAAGAGTTGCAGAATGCTGAACGATATAAGTTGGATTGCACCCGCGCTTGCCGCGCAAATGAAATATTTGATTGCTTGACGGAAAGTCTTTCTGCGCACGAATTTATATTCTTGCACTTCTTCGGGGAGCAATTCCGCGAGTTGTTCTTTCGTGAGTTTTACGGATCCTAATTCTTCCATAATTCCTCCAATGCCGTTGTTTTTTGCCGTTAATAAATATATTCTAACACAATAAACGCACAAGTTCAATAGTTTATCGCCCGTTTGAAGATTGATTTTTTGTCAATAATGATTGCGTGAACCTGAAAGAACTCAAAGAAAGTATCAAAACCGCTCTAAACGATAGCGACGACGTTATCACGAGAGAATTTTTATCCGCAGGCGTAGACTGCGCACTTTTCTATCTCGACGGGCTGACGGACAAAGAACTGTTGGAACGGGACGTTGTCACGCCCCTACTAAAAACGGACGTTCCACCGAGCGAAAACAATTTGTCCGAAATCGTATGTTTTTGCGAGCAACCAAAACCGCTATCCAACGACGACTGTCCCCAAACGATTGCGGACGGGGACGTCGTGCTTTTCGCAGGTGGGAAAACCTTTGCGATTAGTCTGCGCAAATTTGAAAAACGTGCGATTAGCGAACCGCCTACGTCAAGCGTTTTGAAAGGCCCGCGTGAGGGTTTCATCGAAGAAATCAAGACGAACGTATCTATGATACGGCGCAGAATAAAAAGTCCCGCTCTCACCGTCAAAAACTTGAAAATCGGTCGATATTCTAATACCGCCGTTTCTCTCGTCTACCTGTCGGGAGTCGCGGACGATAAAATCGTCGATGAAGTCACGCGCAAAATCGAAAGTATCGACGTCGACGGCGTGATTGACAGTGCCTATGTCACGTCCTTCATTCAAGGGAGACGGCATACCTTTTTCAGTCAGGTCGGGGACACCGAAAAACCCGACGTCGCCGCAGCAAAAATTCTCGAAGGCAGGATAGTCATTTTCGTGGACGGCTCCCCTATGGCACTCACTCTGCCCTTCATACTTTTCGAGGACTTGCAGGACGGCTACGACTACTACTCCGAAGACTGGCGGGCAGGTATGATCCGCTTTTTCAGGCTTATGGGCGCACTGCTCACCGTGCTACTTCCGGGAGCGTACGTCGCACTTCAAAGCTACCATTACCACCTACTACCGTTGAAATTCATGATAACCCTACTTGCCGCGACAGACGGGATCCCCTTTCCGCCCGCCATTGAAATGTTATTCGTGTTGCTACTGTTTGAAATTCTCAATCAAGCGTCCATACGCATGCCTCGGTTTATGGGAATATCATTGTCAATCGTCGGAGCGATAGTGCTTGGAGATACGGCGGTCAAAGCGGGACTGATTTCATCCCCCGCCGTCCTTGTGTCCGCACTGTCTGCGATAGGCATTTTCTGCGTCCCGGACCAAGTGGGTGCGCTATCCATTTTGCGTCTACTTTTTCTGCTCGTATCCGCCGTCATCGGACTATTCGGAATAGTGATAATGATGCTGATATTGATAGCGTATCTGACTTCGCTCGAAAGTTTCGGGGCGGCGTATCTTGCTCCATACGCACCGAGAATCACCCCCGATCTCAAGGACGCAATGCTCAAAGAAGGGACTTTCAATATGCGCACTCGTCCCTACTCTATCCCAAACAAAAACCGCACTCGTATGCGTGAAAACGCATTTGACGACAACGAAATGAGATGATAAACTCCGCTTTTCACAAAAAACCTATCACAACAACGATATTCAACTCGCAAGTCGGCGCAGTGATTTTCATATGCGCTTTCGCACACAAAGCGTCATCACTTCCCGCACTGATTTCCGAATCCATAGGCTCGTCTACGCTGTGGCTTTACGTTTTTATGTCCGCCGTCGACCTAACCTGTTTTGCGCTCACCTACTACTTCTTTTCTGACGGCACGGACGAGACTCTCGAAAACTCGAAAGCATACAAAATCGGCATAGCAATTCTTATGGCGTTTTTAGGACTGAAAGGGGTTGTGTTTTTCGCACACTCCGCAATGTATCTCTCCCACGAATTATTTGTCAATGTTTCCCCTTTCGTCGTTATATCAATACTTCTTATACCCATCGCATACCTTGGCATGAAAGGAATAAAGACGATTGCACGCACCTGCGAGATTTTGTTTCCCGTCGTGTTTTTCATAATAATTGCCAATCTCGTTTTCATAAAATCGCAAACGGATTTCACGAGAAATCTGCCCGTATTTGCGGTTGCGCCGTCGGAGTTTTTCAAGACTTCGATGCAATTCGGTCTATGGCTATGCGACCCGTTTCCGCTGATTTTTGTGAGAGTCAAAAACAAAAAACGTCCTTACGTTTCACTGTCCGCAGGGTGTTGTTTTATTCTGCTCAACGTGTGCGTGCTTGTGGGAATGGCGATATACGGCGACTCTATGCGCCTTGTGAGCAATCTGCTCGTCAAAATGGCAGGTTTCAATCTGCTATCCCTTGAAATAGGCAGACTTGAATGGACGGTGCTATTTGCCGTTATGACAATGGGACTCGTCACGCAATCCTTGCTTTTTTGGGGCATCAACGAATGCGCTATCCGCCTTTTCAAAACGGACGTCCCTACGAAAATCGGTTGGTGTGCTTTGCTCCTGTCGTTAGGGATATTCCTACCTTCCCTTCAAACGATAATCGACTTCTCTCACGGACGGATTATAGGGACGGCAGCATTTTCGACTGCGGTTTTTCTGTCCGCATACTTTGCGTTTTTGAAATACCGCTACGAAAAACACCGCTACGATTATCACTTCGAATACGTCCGCATACCAAAAGCGGAAAAGGGGGTTGACTATGACTAAAATAACCAAAGCGGTCTTGACGAAAAAATGGGCGTTGCTACTTGTGTTGTCCCTATTTCTCGTAGTCTTCGGACGGCTCGTAGATAACAAGGCATTGACACAAACCGGCATAGTCGTGGGATTGGGCGTTGACTACAAAAACGGCGAATACGAAACGTCCGCACAAATCGTAGTTTTGACGGGCGGAGCGGAAAGTGCGCAGTCCACGGAAAACTATTTGACCTACCGTGCAAAAGGGAAAACCATAAGCGAAGCGATTGACGAAATTAGCAAGAAAGCAGGGTTAATCGTATCACTTTCGCACTGTAATCTCGTGATTATGTCGAAAAACGCTTTGACGCTCGATCCCGTCGATACCTTTCTCCCGCTCATCGGGACGTACGCAATGCCAGAGCAAGCGATAGTTGTTACGACTGAAGAAAACGATATAGGAAAGGTGCTGTCGGCAAAGGTTGCGTCCTCCGTCAACCTACCCTTTTTCGTGCAAGAGTCCTTGCTGCAAGACTTGGGCACGGGCGGTTACGCAGTCCTTGCTACGAAAGAGTTTATCGCAAAAATGTTATCTCGTAGCGGTGCCGCAGTGCTTCCTATCATCGACCTATCCCCCTTGGAAGACGCGCCTATATCAAATGCGTCGTCAAGCGGTGAAGGCGGAGAGACTTTCGTGGTTTCTCTCGCAAGAAATCTCGTCGTTTCAAGAAGCGGAGTTTTCGCACTCGACGAGGAAAAGTCCGAAATCATGGGGCTCTATCTCACCGACTACGTAAAGGATAAATTGCAAGTGGAATCAAATGGCGGACAGTTTGAATTTGACCTAATCAAGAAGTCCGTCAAGACGGAAATCGACGGTTATACGGTGAAAATCAAGACGAAATTCACCCTTGCTTTCGTGGAGGCGCAGGGGGTAAATTCCAAGGATAAATTGACTTGCAATCATCCCGCCGTCAAGCAGGCGGCGAACGACCTTACGGCTAATATGGAAAAGTCTTTCTACGATTGTTACGCACTGTCCAAAAGCACCGGTGCGGATTTTTTGGGACTCGAAAACGCCGTGTATAGAAAAGTCGGGCGCACGCTCCCCGAAAACTGTCTTGACCTAATTTCTCTCGAAGTCGACTACGACGCAACGGTCAGAGAAAACTAATCACAACAAAAAACAAAATCGAATAAACTGTCGTGAGGTGTGTATGGATTATCTTTTGCCCGACGACGAAACGATTGCCAAAATGGCGAAAGAATTTCGCAAAATTATCCCCGATAAGAGCGGAGACGTCACCGCCCTTTCCGCCACGCAAAACCAACCGCAACAAAGCACTAATATTTTAGTGCTTTACTTTGCCTTTGCTTTGGGGTATAATTTGGGATATGGAACTGCAATTTCTAACACCCACCGAAGTTTGGGAAGGGTTCAATCCCAAAAAAGACCCTTTGGAGGCGTCGATTACTTCGACTGACGTCAAGGACAATCTCGTTGAATCGTCCCTGTTTTTCACGTCCGAAACGAGGCAAGACGGCAAAGTGCGCGTCAAAGCGCGCCTGTTTTATGATTCTCGTTGGCGGGACGACCGCCCCGCTATCCTCATTCTGCCCACCCTTGAAATGCACGAGGACTTGTCCGACGTTCTCCCCGAACTCATCAGAGAAGGTTACGTCGTTTGCAGAGTGGACTACTCGGGAGCGGACGAAAGCAGCACGACTTTCCCGCCGTCGCTGTCTTACGCATCCTACCCCGCCTGCGCAAGTCAACTTCGCGAAATAAAGACGTCCGCACGCGAAACACCTTGGTTTGAATGGGCGAAAATCGCAAGACGTGCTATCTCCCTTCTCCAAGAAACGCACCCCGTGGATGCAGATAGAATTTCCGTGCTCGGTATCGGAGCAGGCGCACATATCGCATGGCAGGTTGCAGGCATGGACGGCAGAGTGTCCGCTCTCGTCGCAATCAACGGCGGTGGCTATCTTTGGAGGGACGGTTGCCCTCGTTTCACAACGGATAACGTTCCCGCAACGGATGCGGAGCGTGCATTCTCGACGGGTGCGGGCGCGGAAACTTATGCGCGTTTCGTCACCTGCCCCACTTGCTACGTCGTCGCATCCAATAGCGAAACCGCGGACGTGGATAGAGCGGGAGATATTCTCTCTCTCGTACAGTCCAAAACACAAACTTTGCTCATCTGCAACGGCACGACCGGACAAATCACTTCAAGCGTATTTTTGAGCCTTGAGCATTGGATGAAAACCAACTTCGCACACGACCCTGTTGAGGCATCTCGTTGTCCCGACTTGTCCTTTGAAAACATCGAAGGACATCTGCATTTGCGCCTTAAAAACGCAACCCATTTCAAAAATAAAGAAGTCCACGTCGCATACGGCGAGCCGAATAACGCATACCGCCATTGGTATACTCTGGACGGCGGACAGAAAGTCGGTGCGCACGAATACACTTTCTACGTCCCTGTGTCCGACGTGAAAGACTTGGTGGTCGCATACGCAAGTATCGCATACAAAGACGGCTCGGCGGAATGCTCCCCCGTCATCGGCATTATCCCTGAAAAAATCGGCGTGTCCGAAGAGTCGGACGAAAACGAAGCGGGTAGAATTATCTACACCGGCGATATGGGGACCGGCAACTTCGTCGCATCGTCAAGAAGTGCCATATTGGACGAAAAAACGCTCACGACAACGAGCGGTCCTTTCGACATCAACGGCGTGGTCGTCAGAAAAGGCAAACTGTCCTTCTTCCGCGACTCAAAAGAGAATTTCTCATCGCAACGCGATGCGATTTTCCAATTCGACGCCTACTCTGCAGAGCATAAAGAAATCATCGTGTCCGTGAAAACTTCCCAACAAGAATTGCCGTATAAGACGAAAGTCACGTTGTCGGGCGGTGAGTTTTGGCAAAAAGTGTCCTTATCCGCAAACGATTTCAAATCGGATGCGGGACGTACACTTCCCCTGTTCTCAGACGGCAAACGTTTCTCCTTTGAAAATGCGGAAAACGTCGTATTCAACAATTTGTTGTGGATATAACGGATAAGTCGGCATACAATTAAACGCAAGATGGACAACGAAGAAATATTCGACACTCCCAATTCAAAACGCAAAAAAGTCGTTACGTCCGTCGCGGTCGTCGTGACGGTGATTTTGCTTGCGTGCCTGACTGCGTTTTTGCTGAAAACCTACGTTTTCGTGTCAATACCCGTGAGCGGGGACAGCATGAATCCCACTCTGACCGGGGGCGTGTATATTCTCAACGACGACAACACCGTCAAGGAAACCATTCAAAAGGGGGACACCCTAATCCTTGACAAAGTCGCAAAAATCAAGCGTGGGGACATAGTCGTATTCCACAAACAAAACGAGAAAAATCTCGTGAAAAGAGTGATCGGGATTGCAGGCGATACGATCACAATAAAAGACGGAAAAGTCTTTTTGAACGGCACGGAATTGTCGGAAACTTACGTCATCGGCAACACTTACGCCTACAGCGGTGCGGCGGTCGATTTCACCGAAATCATGCTGACCGTCCCCGACGGACACGTCTACTGTCTTGGTGACAACCGCGAAAACAGCATGGACTCTCGCACGCTCGGTGCGATTTCTCTCGACGACGTCATCGGAAAATGTATTCTCATCGCATCCGGCGACGGAAAACTCCGCACCCCATAAAAAATTCCGCTATCGCAAATTGCAAAACAGAATATCAAAACAAGCAAAAATAATAGCCACCGCAGCGGTGGCTATTTTCATTATTTTTCGATGATGCGTTTCAGGCGTTTTTCCCAGTTTTTGACGGCGTTTTCGCTATATGTTCGTGGGATTGCTTTGCCTACTCTTTCCGCTTTTGCACTTCTCATAATCATCGTGTTCATTTGAAGAAGTACGCCTATCTTGCCAAGTCCGACCGCACACACCTTTTTGACTGCGTCGGCGGGACCTATTTTGACGAGATTTCCGCTTGCTACTTTGATAAGATCGTCGTTCGAGAGAATTTTGCTTCCGAACATCCAATCGACCATTTCATCCGATTGGGTGAGTAGCCAACGTTTCATGACGTCCACACCGCAGTGTTGTCCGCCATATTCACGGAATACTCTGACCTGATAACTCCAAAGTCGTTTGACGGTGAAGAGTTCTTCCCCTTTCACGCCCTTGGTCATATTCGCACCTATGCTCTCTGCAAGGATTTCCGCCGACAACATACTCGATGCAATGCCCGAACCGAGAAGCGGTATGGTTTGATACGCCGCATCCCCGATTGCCACATAGCCGTTTGCAACCATTCTCGTTGCGGGATAGCGGACCGGGATAATCACGTTGTAGCCGCCGCGCACGATTTCATCCCCCAAAATCTCGTTGTGCGCGCGCATATAATCTATTGCTTCTTTCTTCGTCTTTTCGTCAAGATTTCCGATTCTGCCGACAAGCACGTTGACGAGAGTGGGATCGTTGTCAAGGATAGTCCAAGAAATCCCCGGCTCACCCAAGTGTTTCATATACACCTTGTTGGTATACTTCGGATCGGGAGAGCCTTCCTTTCTTCTATAGAATGCGCGATATGCCTCGAACACCTCGTTATCTTTGATTTGAGTCACACAGAATGCGGTGGGGAGTTTCGAGCGGACGGGCGAATATGCACCCGCACTATCCACGACGAGGTCGCATATGATTTCTTCGCCGTCGATGACCACGCCGACGACTTTATCTCCTCGAATGACGGGAGCGTCAACACTCTTGCCAAATTCGAATTTCGCATAGTCTTTCGCTCTGTCGTAAAGGGCTTTGTTGAGCGGTCTGCGCTCGATTGACAAGTCGGGGTCGGACTCGTCTTGCGTAAATTCTCTCACCGCTTTTTCATAGGGAGAGCAAAAAGTCCAAGAGCGTTTTTTGAAATGCTCTTCAGGAATATCAATCCCGAGACGGCGGAAAATTTTGGGGCTGACGTCATCGTGCCAGTCGTATCTCATCTCATCGAGAGAGGGTGCTTTTTCATAGACGGTAACGTCAAAACCGAGCTTGCCGAGTTTTTCTGCGGCGACCAGACCACCGATGCCTGCGCCAACGATTATAACTTTCATAAAACCTCCGAAAAGGATTTTGATACAACCATTATACACCGCCTGCGCCGATTGCGCAACCCCGCATTTTTTATTTTTGCGCAACAAAAAAGCGGGAACGGATATTTCCAATTCCCGCCAAAATGCTCATTTTATCTTGTCAAAAACAATATATAAACCGCCTTTTAGAGTTTTTCGACCACTGCGCCGTCTTTCGTGTCTTTGACAGAATAACCGAGTGCGGTTATCTTTGCGCGGATTTCGTCTGCGACCGCCCAGTTGCGCTCCGCCTTTGCTTTCGCTCTTTCTTCGACGAGAGCAAGCACTTCTTGAGGCACTTCGTCTTTTGCCTTGCTTTCGGCAAATGCTATAAACTCTGTGGGGGCTGCTTTGAAGAAACCAAGCAATCCGTAACTGTCTTTGACCGCCGCTATATCGTCAAGTGCGGACGAGTCGCCCGTGTTGACTTTGCTCTTGATTTTCTTGAAGTATCCGAACAAATCGGCAAGTGCTTTTGCGGTGTTGAAATCATCGTCCATTGCGTCGTTGAACGCTTTGTCGATTTCCGCATTGCCCTTTCCGCCGACTCCAAAAGTCTTTTCCACTTGCTCGATGATTTTGTAAAATCCGAGAAGGTGTTTTTCTGCCTCGGGGAAGAGGTCGTCAGTGACGTTTATATCCCCTCTGTAGTTGGTTTGAAGAAGAGCAAACTTTATGGTTTCGGGATGATACGCTTCAAGCAAATCCGCAAGGAACAAACTGTTGCCCAAAGACTTTGACATCTTTTGTCCGTTGACTTTGATGAGTCCGTTATGTATCCAATATTTCGCGAATTGCTTGCCCGTCAACGCTTCGGTTTGTGCGATTTCGTTTTCGTGGTGGGGGAAGATGAGGTCGCGACCGCCGCCGTGAATATCAATTTGCTCGCCAAATGCTTTCATGTTCATTGCAGAGCATTCGATATGCCAACCGGGACGTCCGTTACCCCAAGGAGACACCCAATACGGCTCCCCTTCTTTTGCGGATTTCCAAAGTGCGAAGTCAAGGGGATTATTCTTGTTGTCTTCGTTTTCGATACGGACGCTTTCAAATGCATCTTCAAGTTTTCTACCGCTGAGCTTGCCGTAACCTGCAAAACTCTCGACCGCAAAATACACGTCCCCTTCTTCCGTAGGATAGGCGTGTCCTTTCTCGATGAGTTTCGCAATAAATTCGATTATTCCGTCCATTGTACAAGTCGCTTTGAGCCAAATATCCGGGTCGTCAACTTGCAATGCGCGCATTTCCTTGTCGATTTTTTCAATCATCATCTCTGCGTACTTATCGGCGGGGATACCCGTTTCGTGAGACTTCGCGATTATTTTGTCGTCGACGTCGGTGTAGTTTCTGGCATACGTAACCTGATAGCCGCTCTTGACGAGATATTTGCGGATGACGTCGTAGATGAGTGCTTGATAGGCGTGTCCGATATGCGCCTCACCGCTCACCGTGATACCGCAAGCGTACATCTTGACTTTGCCGTCTTCAAGGGGATGAAACTCTTCTTTTCTTCTTGTTAAAGTGTTGTAGATTTTGAGCATAATTCCTTCCTATTCGCCGTCTTTATTCGGCGTAGCCTCGGGCATATTGTTCTCGTCGTAAGTGATGGAATAACGGCAAGCGTGTATTCCTGCATTCTTTTCGAGTTCGTAGATACGCTCGTTAAGGCGTTTGAATTCTTCCATAATGGGATCGGGCAAGAGAATTTGATCCATATCCGCCACCCTTTTGCCCTCTTGCTTGACCACTCTGCCGGGGACTCCGACGACGGTCGAGTGCGGGGGAACGGATTTTAGCACTACACTGCCCGCTCCGATTTTGCTATGTGCGCCTATGGTGAGCGGTCCGAGCACCTTTGCACCCGCCGATACCATGACGTCGTTTTCAAGGGTGGGGTGACGTTTGCCTACGTCCTTTCCCGTACCGCCAAGGGTAACACCCTGATAAAGAATGCAATCGTCCCCTATCTCTGCGGTTTCGCCGATGACGACGCCTGCGCCATGGTCTATCATAACTCTTTTTCCTATCACTGCGGCGGGGTGGATTTCAACGCCCGTGCGACGACGAGAGTTATCCGCCACGAGTTTTGCAAGGGTTTTCATACCCTTGTTCCAAAGCGCGTGCGCATAAAGATGACTGCAAAGCGCCTTATAACCTGCGTACGTCATTTTGACTGACGACGGCGAAGTTGCGGCGGGGTCGCTTGCAAGTATCTTTTCAAGATAGGACTTTTTGTATTCTTTGATTTTCATTGTTATTCCGCGTCGTTATTCTCCGCGACGGGTTCGATTTCCACTGCGGATTCTTCCGCATTTTGCTCCGCAACGGGTTCAAACATCTTGTCGATTTCGTCCGCATAAATGGTTTCTTTCTCGTAGAGAGCCTTGACCATAACGTCCATAATCGAGCGATGTTCGGTCAGAATTTGAAGAGCGGTTGCGTATTGAGTGTCGAGAATTTTCTTGACTTCCGCATCAATCTTCGCCGCCACTTCGTCGCTGTAATTCAGTTGAGTTTGATAATCTCTGCCGAGGAATACTTCTTCGCTTGCGCCGAGATACATATTGCCGAGAGTGTCCGACATACCCCATTCGGTGACCATCTTGCGCGCGATTTTGCTTGCACGTTGAATATCGTTGCTTGCACCGGTGGATATATCTTTGATGACGATTTCTTCCGCCGCACGTCCGCCGAGAAGCATAGTGATTTGGTCGAGAAGTTTTTGTTTGGTCATATGACTGTCGTCGTTTTGCGGAAGTGTGATTGTGTAGCCCGCCGCCATACCTCTCGGAATGATACTGACTTCATGCACGTCGTCGCAATTTTTGACGCATTTTGCGATGATTGCGTGTCCGCTTTCGTGGTATGCGGTGATTCGCTTATCCGTTTCGGTGATGACTCTGCTCTTCTTTGCGGGGCCTGCGATAACCTTGTTGATTGCTTCGCTGATATCCTTCATGCAAATAGTCTTGCGATTGTCGCGGGCGGCAAGGATAGCCGCTTCGTTGAGCATATTTTCAATATCCGCACCCGTGAAACCGACAGTGAGTCTTGCAACGTCCTTGAAATTGACGTCGCTTGCAAGAGGCTTATTTCTTGCGTGGACTTTCATAATGTCTTCTCTACCCTTGACGTCGGGCACGTTGACGTAGATTTGTCTATCGAATCTGCCCGGGCGCATAAGTGCGGGGTCGAGAATATCCGCGCGGTTGGTTGCCGCCATTACTATTATACTGTCACTGGACTCGAAACCGTCCATTTGAACGAGAAGTTGGTTGAGGGTTTGTTCTCTTTCGTCGTTTCCGCCGCCGAGTCCCGCTCCGCGTTGTCTGCCGACTGCGTCGATTTCGTCGATGAACACGATACAAGGCATACTGTGTTTTGCCTGTTCGAACAAGTCGCGCACTCTCGATGCGCCGACACCGACGAACATTTCGACGAAGTCAGAACCGGATATGGAGAAGAACGGCACGTTAGCCTCACCCGCGACCGCTTTTGCGAACAGAGTTTTACCCGTTCCCGGAGGACCTACGAGAAGTACGCCTTTCGGAATGCGCGCACCGATTTCGGTGAACTTTTGGGGATTCTTGAGGAAGTCTACGATTTCTTGAAGTTCTTGCTTCTCTTCTTCCGCACCCGCAACGTCGTTGAAACGCACTTTGATGTCCTTGACTTTGTTCGCTTTGGTCTTGCCAAAATCAAGAGCCTTGTTGTTCGCACCTGCGCTCTTGCGCATCACGACTATAAAGATGATCGCGAGAATTGCAAGCATCACAAGGGGGACGACAAACGAACTGACCGTCGAAGTGGTCGTGGGATCGTCGTACACAACGTTGACTGCGGGACCGCCGTTTTCCGACCATTCCGCAAGGGTGCTTTCAAAGGCGGTACGAGACGCGATATAGCAGAAATACGTGGAAGAACTTTCCCCTTTCAACTTGATATTGACGGTGTAGTTTCCTTGGATATAGAGAGTGTCGATTTTGCCCGATTGGTAAAGACTTACAAGACTTTCGGAATTGAGGTCACTCGTCGTGTAGGGTATTTCGGTGGGACCCGACAATTCAACGATCAAAATCACTGCGAGCATAATTATCACTATGGCAGCGACGACGATTAAGATTCTTTTGGTTGAAGTTTTCATTATTCCTCCGTAGACCTAGCCTCGGCATAATATTATAGATATGTCTTATTATTATAAATATTATACGCAAAAAAGTCAACGACAAGGCACTATTTCTTTCATTATTGCCGTTGACGGACTTGAGCCTAAAACCAATATAGCGCGACGTGCTTAAACGAAAATTAAACTCACGCCACCGTTTTGAAAAGCATATGAATTGCGGAATATATCACAAACGCTATTTTATCTGCCATTTTTGACACTTCAACCCCGTTTGCGTTCAAAAGTTCGTGCATATAGTTGCCGCCATTCACACCTACTACGCCAAGTATTCCGACGTCGCCGTAGCGGTTTTTTCTCCCTCCAACCGCGGCGGGACACACCCCGTCTTCTCTCACGGTAAACTTGCCTATACGCTCTTTTTTGCCAAGGGACGCATCTACGGATAGCACGACCGCTCTCGGGTGCAACGACGAAATCAAAGGCAGATATTCGTCCATATTTCTTGCGGTCAAAGGGCGATCGAGAGTGCCGTATACGTAGCACGGCAAGTTGTATTTTTCAACAAGTGCGCTGCCGACGTAAGGGCCTAACGAATCCCCGGCGATACTCGGCGCGCCAAAACATACGATTACGATTTCCATAAGCGGTATTGTTTCCAAATCCGCCCGTTTTCATACTAGATCGCAAACACGAAAACCGCTGAGCATATTATTCCCGCAATCATGCTGACCGAGGGCAGTTCACCGCCATTCATATCCGTCGCTTCGGGTAGGATTTCAAGGAAGGTTACGTATATCATCGCACCGCCCGCAAGACCCATACATACACCCGTTGCAAGTGCGCTTATTCCGCCGACCGCAACCCCAACGACCGCCCCGAGCACCGTTGACGCACCCGCAAGAAAAGTGAGCAAAATCGCTTTTATCGGTTTCACTCCGCCCGACGATAAGGGCGCAGATATGACCGTCCCTTCGGGGACGTCGTGTAGTGCGATGACGAGAGCGACAAGCACCCCCGCCGACGTTTCCGCAACGCCCGATGCGCCTATCGCCATACCCTCGGGGAAGTTGTGAAGAGCAATTGCAAAAAACATCACTATCCCTGTGCGCAGAGTTTTCTTTCTGCTATCCGCCGATTTATCGTTTTTCATTGCAAGGACGCTTGCGACAACTCTATTTCCGCCGTCTTGTTTTTCGACAAAGTCCAAAAGAGCGTTCACCGCATACACGCCGAGCGCACCCGCTATCGTAGATAACGTAGCGACAATAATACCGATATAGTCCTGTCCTACGACCGCCGATTTTTCCACCGCTTCGGGTATCATCTCGAAAGTTACGACGCCCGTCATAACTCCGCCAGCAAAAGCAAGAATTTTGCCAGTCGTTTCTTGCCCTTTACCCTTCAAAAACACGCCGAGAATACCGCCTATTCCAGTGCCTAACACCCCTGCAATCAGGGAAACTATCACCATAAATTCGCCATTTGTGAGCGCGGCAAGTCCATTGAACATAGAACTTTAATCTCCTTTTAATAAAACACGCAAGATAGTCACGTTGTTTGACTTTACGCAAGTCTTATGCTATTTTTATGGTATGGATAAGTTTTTTATAACAACGGATAAAACGGCGGACTACCCCGACTTCTTGTTGAAGGACGAAAAGGACTTTGCCGTGCTTGATATGTCGTACGTGGTTGACGGCAAACTTTATTCGTGCTCTGACGGACTTTCCAACAAGGAATTTTATCAACTTTTGTCCGAGGGAAAAACTTCTTCCACTTCTATGGTATCCGTCGAAAATACGCAGGCGTTTTTTGAAGATATTCTCGCAAAAGGATATGATGTTTTGCACGTATCCTTCTCGTCCGCACTCAGCGGAAGTTACGAAGGATATTTGAAAGCGGCAAGTGGGGCAATGAAAAACTACCCCGACAGAAAAATCGCCGTCGTGGACAGTCTGTCCGCAACTTGCGGTGAAGCACTTCTCGTCTATTACGTGCTCCGCAAGCGCGACGAGGGCGCAAGTTTCGACGAATGCACTCGCTACGCTTCCGAACTCCGCGACCATATAGGTCACGTCTTCACCGTGGACGATTTGATGCACCTCTACCGTGGCGGTAGACTTAAAAAGACCACCGCTACCGTCGGAAAAGCACTCAATATGAAACCCGTCCTTATGGTGTCCGAAGAAGGAAAATTGGTCCCCACCAACACCGTTATGGGCAGACGTCCCGCGCTCAAAACCATGGTGGACAAAATGGAAGTCAAAAACGCAGGCTACGACGACAAACTCATCATCATCGCCCACTGCGACGCATTCGACGACGCTATGACCTTGAAAAAAATGGTGGAAACCCGACTTGGAAAATCCAACGTTCAAATTGCGGAAATCTCCCCTATCGTCGGCACACACCTTGGCAAAGGCGGACTGACTATGTTCTATCTTGCCAAAGACAAAATCCCCTTCATCCGCTAACACGACTCACCGCACGGTGAGTTTTTTATTTTTATATTGTTGACAAGGTTTTTTCAAAAGACTAAAATTTTTTGCATGGCAACTCTACTTCTCGTCATCATCTATCTCGGTTTCATCAGCCTTGGACTTCCCGACTCATTGCTTGGCTCGGGGTGGCCCGTTATGCGCGAAATTTTGGGAGTGCCGACGTCGTATATGGGCTACGTTACGATGATAATTTCCGTATGTACGATAATCTCAAGTTTCTTCTCGGACAAGACCACAAAAAAATTCGGCACACACCTTGTCACCGTCGTTAGTATCGCACTTACCGTCGCAGGACTCATCGGATTTTCATTCTCGACGAAATTTTGGATGCTCTGCTTGTCCGCCATTCCCTACGGACTGGGCGCGGGCGCAATCGACTCCGCACTCAACAACTACGTAGCACTGCACTACGAATCCCGTCATATGAGTTGGCTCCACGCGTTTTGGGGAATAGGCGCGATTGCAAGTCCGTACGTGATGAGTTACGCACTGTCCGCAAGTCTTGGTTGGCAACAAGGATATAGAATCGTAGCCTATGTGCAAATCGGAATACTCGTCGTCATCGCATGCTCCGCACCCCTTTGGAAAAAGAAAAACAACACCTTTGCAGAGCAAGAAGAAGTCGTTCCTGCAGACCTTACATTTTTGCAGAAACTGAAGTTGAAAGGCGCAATTTGTCTGTTCATCACCTTTTTCTGCTACTGCGCACTTGAAAGCACAGTGATGAATTGGGCAAGTACGTATATGGTTGAGTCCTGCGGAATAACAGAGGAAAGAGCCGCTGCATTTGCATCTATGTTCTATATCGGAATGGCGGTCGGGCGCATAATTTCAGGCTTCATCACGGGCAAACTCGGGGACAAAAATATGATACGTCTCGGCTCGGGAATTGTTGCAATCGGCATAATTTTGCTCTTCATACCTGCGGGAAAATCCGTCATTGCGCCTATCGCTTTCGTGGTTATCGGGCTTGGTTGCGCACCCGTCTATCCGTCGATTATTCACTCCACTCCCTACAACTTCGGCAAGGAAAATTCCCAAGCACTCATCGGCGTGGAAATGTCCTTTGCGTATGCGGGTTTCACCTTTATTCCCCCTGCTTTCGGACTTATTGCAGGCAGTGCAGGCACAAAGTGGTTGCCGTTGTTTGTATGTGCAATCTTCTTGCTTTTCATCATGATGAACGAAATTTTGAACAAGCAAATCAAGGCGGAAAAATCCAAAATCGCAGACGTCATGCAAGCCAACTGACCGCACTTTTCAACTGCGCAGCAATACCACTCACAAAAAAAAGAGAGTCAAGCATTTTCGTTTGACTCTCTTTCAATTACTCATCTCTTGTCTGATGATTTTTGCGACCTTTACACTTTGCAGTAACCTTCGGGAGTGACGATGATTTCCCCTTTCGATATGGCGGATGCAATGGTCTTTTCCACCCATTCGGTTGCGACTTTCGTACGTTTCGACAAATTGAAAAGTTTGAAAATCTCTTTGACAAGGTCGTCTTTGTCCAAATTCACGGAAATTTCGATTGCGCATCTCGCACACGCCAAAATCTCGTCGGGGTGTATCTTCGACAAATCTCTCGGTACTCTTTCGTCGATAGGACGGAAAGTCGTCACGGGTTTGTCCACGTAGAAAATCTTGCCGTCTATCTCTTGACGGAAACTTTCGTATTCTTCGATATACGTTGCAATTTGTTTGACCGCCTTTTTCGCAGTCTTCGGCACGCAGTAGGCGGAGAGCATCTTGTCAAGGAGATAACCGTATTCGACGGGGGATTCCGTCTCGATGACCGCGCGGATTTTTGTGAGTATCGCTTCTTCGTTTGCGAAATTCATCACGTAGTCAACACCGCTCTTTGCGGACGGTTTGATATACAAACTCTTGTAGTTTTGCTTGTATCTCGCCATCGCTTCCTTGACCGTCTTTTTGGACACGACTTTCTTCTCGGTGAGAGTGGAAACGAGCTCTTTGATTTTGTTGATTTCCCTGCGTGGATTGTTGTAGTAGTTGATACTCCAAAGGTTGTAGGTGTTCCAACCGAGTTTTTTGAGTATCTTCGTCTGCATGGTCATTCTATCCCTGACGGACGGAATGCGCGCGGTATTTTCACTGTCAATGATGATTGCAAGAATATATTTATCCTTATCTCTCGGATCAACGACCGCCACGTCTATTCGGAAATCGGATACGCCCAAATTGCTTTCGCACACGAGTCCCCTATCTTTCAAATCGTGAGCTACATTTTCGCCGAGTCCCTTGACCGTCCTGCCGGTATCGTCTGCACTGATTGCGAGCATATCCGTGCCTTTTTCTGCGTAATCAAGAAATGCTTTCAATGCTTTTACGCCTGCGCTATCCGTGCGATTCAAGTCGATCATATTGCCCGTAACCGAACTGAAAACGACCATTTCGCATCTTGCTCTCGTGACTGCAACGTTAAGACGTTTATAACCGCCCTGTTGGTTTATCGGTCCAAAATTGAGGGATAATTTGCCGTTTTGGTCGGGGCCGTAGCCAACGCTGAACAATATGACATCCCTTTCATCTCCCTGTACGTTCTCGAGATTCTTGACGAAAATCGGCTCGTCGCGGTCATAGGCAACTTCGTCAAGTCCCGCACCGTGAATTGCGGTCGCCAGTTTGTCTTCTATGTAGTTTTGTTGTGCGGTGTTGAAGGTCACGATGCCGATAGAACGTGTGCGCTCCACGGGATTTTTGAGCCTTTCAAGCACGTGTTTGACAAGTGCGTCCGCTTCCTTTTTGTTGTGTTTCGTACCGCCCCTTTCGTATACGCCGTCCACGTAGACAAGGCGCACTTTTGCGTTGAGTTCGCCGGGTGACGGGAACGTGAGTAGCGTATTGCCGTAGAACATCGAGTTCGAGAATGCGATAAGGCTTTCGTGGTTGCTACGGTAGTGCCAGAGCAGATGTCTTTCGGGCATTCCGACCGCAAGGCAATCGTCCAAAATGCTTTCAAGGTCTTCGACTTCATAGTGGGAGTCGTCCTTGTAGTCCGAGCGGAAGAAGGTCGTAGGCGGAAGTTGTTCGGGATCGCCGACGATTATCACGTTCTTGCCCCTTGCAATTGCGCCGATCGCCTCTGAAGTCGGGACTTGCGACGCCTCGTCGAATACGACGAGATCGAATTTCTCACCCTCTATGTCGAGATACTGCGCAACGGACACGGGACTCATCAACATACAAGGACAAGTCGCTTTGAGAATTTCGGGAATTTGCGCAAACAACGACCTTATCGTCGTGCCTTGCATATTCGTTTTCTCCGCGCGGTAGAGTAGCACTCTTTCAAGGTTATGCTCCCCTGCGGTGTCCGTCTTGGGCAATCCGTAGACGAGAGAATTATACAGATTGATTTTGGTCAACTTCTCGTATTCGTCGGTGAGTATACGGAATTTTTGCATGGTTTCTTCGAGAGTCAAGCCCGAGAAACGGCACAAAACGTCGTCAAGATACAACTCGCTCCTGATGAAGTTGTAGTACACGCACTTCTTGAAACTGCGAAGCACGTCTTCCGCGGTGATTTCACCCGTCGCAAGCGGTTCAAGCACGAAGTCAAACCCTTCTTGTCCGCACCTTTCGACGATTGATTGATACCTGCACCAACTGGGAATTAGGTCTATATTCTTCGCTATATTGCTTATATAATCTATTGTCGAATTGATTTCGTCCTTTTGGTTTGTGTGATTTATGCGGAACAACTCGTTGAACGTATTTTTTGCGCCCGTCGCAGTCGCATACGCACTCGTGTAATAACCGAGAAGAATATGCGGTTTCTTTTCGGAAAGTCTACGGCAAGCGTCTTCAAATTGACGGTAGTCGCAATCTGCAAACAGAATTTTCGCACCGTCATAGATATGGCAAATAGCGGTCGCTTCTTCGTAAATTCGCGCGTCCGCGTTCACGTCCATACCCATAAGTTTTGCGACTTCCGCACGGCGTTTTGCCACGGTCGCTCTCAACTCTTCGCACTTCAAGAGATACTCGAAAAACTCCACTCTCTTGCTTTTTTCAAGGTTGTCGGGAATGAGTTTTTTCACGCTCTTGGGCGGGAAGGACGGCCTTGCAATAGCGGATTTTATCTCGTCTATCGAAGCACTGCCAAGCAACAAATTATACGTCCTATAGCACTCGTCCGCCAAAGCGGTTGCGTTTTTTCGCGCTTCGAGATAGGACTCCAACACGCCCTTTGCGTTGTCTTCCCCACGTGTGTTTTTGAAATAATTCACGACATACTTATCTTCGTTCAAACCCTTTGCGATAACGTTGAGCGCGCGGAGTTTTTCGCCCGTCAACGATATGGTGCGCATGTTGAAAAGCGTTTGCAACTCGCGCGCATACTGTTTCAGGTGTTTGAGCTCCATGGAGTAGACGGAAAGGATTGCATCCGCATCTTCTCTCCATTCTTCATCGTAGTCGAACTTGCCGATATAGCGGAAAGGTGACTTCTCTATGTCCCCGCATTCCTTTGCTCGAAGTGCAAGCTCAGTGAGCAAATCGAGGTGCTTATTGAAGGACGTCAGAGTCAGTTTTTCATAGAAGCTATTGTCTATTCGCAGGCAGTCGGGAGCGTCGGAATTTTCAAGATACGCAAGCATCGCCTCATAGAGCGAAAATCCCAAATAACGCTTTTTGTGCATGGCTTCCATTTCGGATTCGAGCTTGCCGATGCACTCTGCAATCTCCTTTCGCTTCTCGTCGAAATCTACGTCGTTTTGCGCAGAAGAGAGGTTTAATGTGTGAATTATCTTTGATAAAACCTCTGTTTTGTGGGTTTTGTCAGAATGCAGTTCAAGGCAGAAGTCTCCGACTCCTATGTCTTTCAAGCGTTTGTAGACGACGTTCAACGCCGCCATTTTCTCTGCGACAAACAACACCCTGCGCCCACGCACAATGTTGTTGACGATGATATTCGTGATGGTTTGCGACTTGCCTGTTCCCGGAGGTCCGTGCAGTACGAACGAGCCGTTCAACGACGACACGATCGCATCGTATTGAGATGAGTCCGCACTGATGGGAAGATACATTCTGTTCTTGCCGACGTAGGCGTTATCCGTGCATACGTTTTCGGCGGGACAAGTGCATTCGTCGTCTATTCTGTTCGCAATTAGCGAGCGGATGAGCGGAGATTCTTTCATCTTGTCCATATGGTGACGGACGTCGTGCCACATGAGATAGTTGGTGAAAGAGAGTGCGTTCATGAACACGTCGTCAACTATACTCCAACCGCTACGAGACGAGATTTCTTTCTTGATTCTCGACACGACCGCAAGGATACTTCCCGTATCCGAAAGGGGTACGTTGCCGAGTCCTCTCATATCCATGTTGAATTCTTGATACAAAAACTCAAGGAGGGTGCAGTTGATTTGTACGTCTTCGACGTCAATATCCGCGGTATAGACGGGAGCGGATATACCCTTTTTCGATACACTGACGGGATAGAGCAAAACGGGTGCGTATTTGAAATCGCTCGTCTCGTTTTCTCTCCACTTCAAAAAGCCCGCACAAACGTAGAGCCCGGAGTCCCCCGACTCTTCTTGCAAAGTTTTGCCCTTTCTGAACAGATTGAGCAAAGTCTTTTCATGCTCTTTCGTCGCATAGACGGTGTGAAGTTTTTTGTTGAGATATTCATAGCGCACGTATTCGCGCAACGGTTTCAAGGTTTCAGCATTGTCAAACGTAGGAGAGTATTTTTCATCCCCTTCCTTTGCATCCGACGGACGCGCTTCAAGGGAAAACGACTTGTTTGCGGACAAGCCTTCCACGAAGTCGTCAAGGGATGACGTCAACACTTTGACTGCGGTTTGCGATATTCTGAAATTGAGAAGTCCGTTGCGAAGGTCGAGTTCGAGCAACCGTCTTTCCCACTGCTTTTCACGCGAATATACGGTGTTGCCCGTGATGTCTGCGGAATATTCCTTGATTTTGACGGGAGCGTGTGCGTTTGTGTAGTCCTTGCTCTCGACAAGGTCGTAACCGACGGCGGTTTTGACTCTTGCGGGCAGTGGTTTCACTCCCATAATGCGCGCGCGTTTGACGTCCACGAAAAAGTCTATTTCGGGAAGTTTTTTCAAGAATGCAGTCGCACTCTTCTCCGCCTTTTCAAACGCCTCGCCTGCATACAGTGCATCGAGCGGAATCACGGATAATTCGTTTGCGCCCGATACGGTTTTGCCTGCTATCACGGACGAGTCGTCCACAACCTTATCGCTGAAACATTGTTCGATAAGGAAACATCCTACAAACCATTTTTCTCCCGCCTTGCCAATGATAGAGTTGAAATCGGCACTTTCAAGCATGGATGCAAGGGCAAGGGAAAGTTCGAGCGGAGTCGCAATTTTGCTGTCGAACACTTCGGAAAACTCCGTAACCATAGAAGTTTCCGCTGACGGTGCAAGTTTTTGACGGATAAATCCGCTTTCTGCAAGCACGCTATAACAGGACGCAAAATAGTTGCGCACGGAGTTTTTGCCGTTTTGCGCATAGCCCGCACCCTTGTCCGCAACCTTCCATTCCGCAAGTTTCTTCCGAGCAAGATTTACGTATCGATTAACGTCGGGGGTGCGCCTTACAAATGTCGCCACCGATTCGGGATTCACAAGATTGCATTCGTCAAACGCAAGTACGGATACCGTAGCGGTTTCTTCCGCGACCACTTCTCCGTCCGCTTTCACGCGCACCGTAACAGTGCCGTCTATGCGTTTGTCCTGCGCCACCATGAACAGCGGGGATAACTTCCCCATACCGTCAAATCTCAAATTCGCTCTCGACGGAAACACTTCCTGCACTCGCTCTTCGGGGAGCAAAAACGCAGGCGTAGAAAACACTTCCACCGTAACGTTTTCCGCATCCTCGGACGACGAGTTGCGAATGTACAAACGTTGAATAGGAGAAATCCCGTTCTGCACCATATAGTAACTGACGGGCGAAGCGCAATCGAATTTAACAACAAATTTGTCTGCCATAACCGACTCCGTAATCTTTAATAAGATAATAATACAACAAAACTCCCCCAAATACAAGTCGAATTCCGCACGAAACTTCTCCCAAAGGGAGAACCACTCCACTGAAACTCCACAGGCGACAAAAAAACACCGTAAAAAATCCAACTAAAAAACGCCATACTCAAATTTCTAACATTCCTCTGAGTATTCCTTACGCATTTGACTACCATTTAGGATAACACCATACTCAAACT
>CAZWUI010000009.1:0-3507 GCA_964637515.1 uncultured Bacteroidaceae bacterium
AAAAAAAACGAACACCATTGTTGGTGTTCGTTTGGCGCCTGTTGAGGGACTCGGACCCCCGACACTGCGGTTAACAGCCGCATGCTCTACCGACTGAGCTAAACAGGCATTATGTTCTTCGTGATTGCCGAAACAATTTCCGAATGCTTGTTTATAATAATCTCATCTACGGAATTTGTCAACTATTTCGGAACAATTTTTGTTCACGAAGAAAAAACTTCGGGAACGGACGGCTTAGTCCGCTCCCGATTTGACTGTTATTCGTTGATTTCATCCGACGATGAAACGATTTCTTCGTCTACGTTTTCGACTGAATCGACGTCGTTTTCTTCGTCGGTTTCATCTGCGATTTCGTCGCCTGCGACGGTTTCTGCGTTATCGTCCACGGCGACGTCTGCGGTGACTGCGGGTGCGCCCTTTTCACCGAGCATACCTTTGTTGTACATTACTCTTGCGATCAGAACGGTGAACAACGCACTGATGGGGATAAGGACGGATGCGTAACCGTAGATGTCGAAGAAAGGCGTAACCGCTATGAATAGCACTATCATAAGCACGATAGGCGGAAGTGCGATTTTCCAATTCTTTGCGATGAACGCAACACCGAGAGAACCGAAGAGTGCGGGAAGTACGTTTTCGAACGCAGGGTTAAGCACAGGGGAAGAAAGTTCTTCGGAGAAAGGTATCATCAAGCACACGCCGACTGCGATGATGAGAACGGTCACGATTGACGAAACGGCAGTCGAGATGATTGCCACGACTTCTCCTTCGGGAGTACCGCTCTTGACGTTTGCACCGTCCATACAGTTGAGTGCACAGGGCACTTTGAGGTTGGACAGGTTGCCCGTGACAAAGCCGAGATAACCGCCCGAAACTGCGCCGAGCATGGGGATGTAGGTGAACATTTCCACGACGCCTGCAAGCCAGAAAATTGCTATCGTACCCGCACAAGCAAGTATGGGTTGGAATCCGGGCCAAGCATCGTAAACTATTGCCACGACAAGGGGATAGCAGGACAAGATTATCGCCGCGAGAGCGCCCCAAATTCTGCCGTAAATGTGATTTTGTTCTTCGTAGGTTTTATCCTTAAATGATAGTTTAGTCATCGTTTTCATCCTCCTTAACCCACGATTGCGTTGCTAATTGGGATAGCAAGCGCCATTGCGACGATCATACTCACCGGGAGCGCGAAGTCGCTGAGCCAACGCCATTTCGTGACCTTGATAAGCACACCGAATATCAACGTCAACGTCGCTGCAATAAGCATCACGAACACGGGAGTCCAACCAACCAAACCCGTCGTAACTTCACGGAATACCGATCCCAAGAACACGCTGATGAGTCCGACGAAAAGGGACGTCGTGAGAATATCTCCCCACTTGTTGTCTTTCGCGCGGAATTTGAGCATACCGCCGTCAATCTTCTTTGCGAAGATAGGCACGAGAATGAGCATAAGCACTGCGCCGATTGTCATAACCGCCGCGACCGCCACGTACTCTTCCGCCGTGAAAGGCGTACCGCCGTTCAAGGAATTGCCAAGACTCGATGCGGCACTTTCCGCCGTAGCCATTTCGTAAGTCAAACTGCCTATGATGCTCAAACGCAACCAAGGCAAAGGCAAACCGAGTTTTTTGGAGAGCGCAACCACACCGATGAATATCGAAAGTGCGGGTGCGATTGCAAAAGTCGCCGCGCGCAAAACCGTGCGTTTCAATACGGATTTCTCCATTCCGAGTGATACGCCTCTCTTCCAAGCGCGCACAAGGAAGAACACGGACTGCGCAAGCACGAACAGAATTATGAGCGCAACAACCACGAAAAGCACGGGGCTATTGACGTCAATTTCTGCGAGCAAGACTGAACTGTTCACTGCCATAATAGTATCCTTTCCTTTTTCAAACGATAGAGTTTTAAGTCGCCTGAAAAATTATTTTAATTTTATCACTAATACGTCGGTTGTCAAGATATTTCGTGTTTTTCCGTGTGCTACGTCCGTGTTTATTGTTGTAAACAGTTGATTTTTGGAATATTGGTGATATAATTATTCAATAAAATCTTGTAGTACGGAGTACATTATGAAATACGCTTTCACTCACGTCAACGTGTTGGACGGCACGGCGGATATGGTCTTGCAAAAGGACATGACCGTCTTGGTATCGGCTGACATAATCGAAAAAATCACGAAATCAACGGACTACGATTCGTCCTATAAGACGATTGATATGTCAGGTAAATATCTCGTGCCGGGACTTATCAACTTGCACGCACACCTTTTCGGAACGGGACAACCGTCAAAAATTCTCGGCGGCGGCGGATTGCAAAAGATAGTCGTCGCATTCGTGCATACTCCCCTTGGCAACAAAGTCATAGATATGCTCGTAGCGTCCGCCGCAAAAACTGCAGTGAAATCAGGCACTACGACCGTGCGTGCGGTGGGTGATTTCGTCTATTCGGACGTCAGAATCCGCAACAAAATCAATTCGGGCAAGATGATCGGACCTCGTCTTTTCGTCAGCGGTCCCGCAATCACCGCTATCGGCGGACACGGCTACGGCACGTTTGCGGTTTCATCTAACGACGAGGACGAACTTCGCGCACTCGTCAGACAGAACGTTGAACACGACGTGGACTTCATCAAGACCTGCTCCACAGGCGGAGTTATGGACGCTAAAAACGCAGGCGAACCCGCCGAACTCAAAATGACGAAAGAACAACTCTTTGCGGTCGTGGACGAAGCGCATAAGCTCGGAAAAGTCGTTGCTTCTCACACCGAAAGCCCGGACGGCGTCGCCCTCGATCTTTCAGTCGGCGTGGACACCGTAGAACACGGCGCACCCGTAGGTCCCGAAGTCATCGAAGAATACCGCAAAAACGGCACCGCATACGTGCTTACTCTCTCCCCTGCAATTCCCCTTGCCACTCTCTCCCACGAAATCACAAAACTCAACCCCGTTGCGGAAAGCGTTGCTAAGGTCGTCATGCAAAACATGGTGGACGGCGCAAAACAAGCGATTGCAGAAGGACTTCCCTTCGGCATCGGCACGGATTGCAGTTGTCCTTTCTCCACGCAGTACAATATGTGGAGAGAACTTGCGTATCTCGTAAAATTTGTCGGCACAGACGAAAAATTTGCTCTCCACACCGCCACCCTGTCAAATGCGAAAATTCTCGGCATTGACAAGGAAACGGGTAGCATAGAAGAAGGCAAATGTGCGGACTTGCTTTTCGTCAACGAAAATCCTCTTGAAAATCTTCGCACTCTGTCCGACCCCGTAGCAGTCGTCGCAAGAGGGGAACTTCTCTCTTCTCTCAAAGTCAAGAAGAACAAATATATCGAAAGCACTGTCGACGAACTTCTTTCAAAATAATCGCAAACTCAAAGCATATGAAAAAGGCACTCCGAAGAGTGCCTTTTCTTTTTGGTTTGTTCTGATTATGCATCGATATCGGTGATGAATTGTTGCAAGGTTTCTTGTGCGTTGCCAAGATAGAGATGCACGCCTTCGG
>CAZWUI010000009.1:3607-50770 GCA_964637515.1 uncultured Bacteroidaceae bacterium
TGTTTGACAAGGTGTTGTGCTTGTGCGATTGCCATACCGTAACCGGGGACGATGACGACTTCTTTTGCATCGTTCAAGAGTGCGGCATAGTTGATTTCTTTTTTGACTTCGACTTTTTCTTCTTGTGCGGGTTCTTCCGCTTTGACTTCGGGCGCCGCTGCGGGTGCGGGAGCGGGAGAGGTAGATGCGGTTGCACCGACGAGGATTGCGCCGAGTTTACGGTTCATTGCTTTGCACATGATTTGGGTGAGGAGCAAGCCGGACGCACCGACGATACCGCCGACTGCGACGAGGAGCAAGTCGTTGATTGCAAGACCTGCGATTGCGCCTGCGACACCACTGAAGGAGTTGAGCAACGAAATGGTGATAGGCATATCCGCACCACCGACACGGATTGCGAAGATATAACCGAAGAAGGAAGAGAATATCGTGGTGAGTGCGATCATGACCGCGATGACGATAGTCTTTTCGGTGCTACCGGGAGCAGTGATACCGTCGGTTGCGACGACTGCGAAAATAACAATACATGCAATCGTGAGCAAGAGACTGCCAACAGTCATTGCTTGGTGACCTTTGTAGATAACGGGTTTTTGAGGAAGGATCTTGTGGAGTTTGCCCGCTGCAACGAGGGAGCCGATGAGGGTAACCATACCGACTGCGAGTGCAAGAGATGCGGTGGTGGTGGAGAAACCGTCGAAACCGGTTCCGATACCCGCCATTGCGAATGCGCCGACGATTGCGGACGCCGCACCGCCGAGACCGTTGAGGAGTGCGACCATTTGAGGCATTTGGATCATCTTGACTTTCTTTGCAAGGATGACACCTGCCACGGAGCCGAGAGCGAGTCCTACATAAATCGTCCAAACGGATGCGATGGTGTTGCCTTGATTGCCGTAGACGATGACGAGGATGATGGAAACGAGCATGCAGATTGCACTGACTCTGTTACCGATTTTGGAGTATTTGACGTTGCCCATCATTGCGATGCCGACGAGAACGCCGCAAGAGAGTGCGATTGCGAGTGCGAGATACGCCCATTGTGCGTCTGCGCCAAAGACGGTGGGCAAGCAACCGATGATTGCGATCATACCCGCCGCGACGATGAGAGCCGCCGCATAAATCAACTCTTGATGAGGTGCTTTCTTCTTCGCTATCATCGCGAGCATTCTATCGGTGACCATGAAACCGCCGACGACGTTGATCATTGCAAGCGCGACTGCGAGCATACCGAGAATTGCGGAGATGACGATACCTGCCGTACCGCTAAAGAATAGTGAAGCGGTTGCGGTGAGTGCACCGAGGACGGTGACACCGGAGAGTGCGTTCATGCCCGACATAAGCGGAGTATGAAGAAGGCTCGGCACGTTGGAGATGAGTTTGTAACCAATGAGGGTTGCCGCCACGAAAACGGCGATTAGGATAAGTTGAAAATAGAGAGTTCCGTTTTCAACGTTCTCAAGACCGTAAAGCTGTTGAGTGGCTTGAGCGGCTGCCAAAATGTTTGTCATAATTTCTCTTCCTTATAATATTTGCTTATTTACACTGAAACGCAGGTTTATTTGTCGGTTGGGATAGATAAACTTGCGTTTTCAGAATGTTTTCGAGATAAGGTTTCCCGCCCAAACGGGCGGGAAACGTGAATTATCTTAGAGACCCATTGCCTCTCTTGCGCCCTTGTGAACGATTTCGCCGTTCAAAGTGACGAGGATGCTTTGGACGATTTCGTCGTCCATGTCGAGTTTGACTTCGCCGTCTTTCGCGAGGAAGTGGAGAAGATTGTAAATGTTGTAGGAGAACATCCAAGTGGAGCTGGTAGGAAGTTGTCCGGGGATATTCTTGATGCCTTCGATGACGACGTCGTGTTTGATGTCACGGATGCCGGGAGTGGTGATTGCGCAGTTTCCGCCTTGGTCGATGGAAATGTCGACGATTGCAGAACCGGGTTTCATGGTTGCGACCATTTCATCGGTAAGAAGCGTAGGTGCGAGTTGTCCTTGGAGAAGTGCGGAGCAGAAGATGATGTCTGCATTCTTGACTGCGTCTGCGAGTGCTTCTCTTTCCTTTTCGAGCCATTCTTCGGGAAGACGTTTTGCGTATTCGACGATACCAACTCTTCTGACTGCGATTTCTTCGGGAACGCCGGTGGGGACGATCTTCGCGCCGAGGGACATTGCTTGTTCGTTTGCGGACGGACGGATATCTGCAGAGTAGACTTGTGCGCCGAGTCCTTTTGCGGTTGCGACTGCTCTAAGGCCTGCAACACCGGTGCCGAGAACGAGAACGTTGCTGGGTTTGATTACGCCGACTGCGGTGCCGATGAGGGGCATGAATTTGGGGATATCGCTTGCGCCCATGAGGATGCCTTTGTAGCCTGCGCAAGTGGACATGGAGGAAAGTGCGTCCATGGATTGTGCTCTGGAAATACGAGGCACACCGTCAAGGGTAAGACCGATAACGCCTTGTGCCGCCATATCTTTGACCATTTGATGGTTGACGGGAGATGCGGGATGGATGAAGGTGATGAGATATTGACCTTTGTGCATCATCGCGATTTCGTGTTTGCCTTTTTGTTCGTTGAAGAGAGGTTCCTTAACCTTGAGGATGACGTCTGCTTTTGCAAAGATTTCTTCGCAGTCGTCGATGATGGTTGCGCCTGCTTCGACGTATTGTGCGTCAGAGTAGAAAGAGCCTTTGCCTGCGTTCTTTTCAACGAGGACGGTTGCGCCGTCTGCTACCATCTTTTTGACGGTTTCGGGGATTGCCGCTACACGAGCTTCGTCGTGCATGATTTCCTTGGGGATACCAACTATCATAATTTTTCTCCTTTTATTTTGGGTTTTGCCCAGTTTTTTTTATTTATATTGCCCTATCGGGTGCTACGGTTGCGCCACCGTGACTTTCGGTGACGAGAAGACGATATTCGTCTTCGTTTTGGACACGCCGGGAATACTCTTTATCGAATTGAGCACGCCTTCGAGGGTTTTGGTGCTGTCGGTGACGACTTTCAGGAAGTAGTCGTATTCACCTGCAATATAAAGGCATTCGGTGACGTGAGGGTTTGCGGTGACCGTTTCGATGAAAACGCCGTTGTATTTGGGATTGTCGATTGCGACGGTCATGATTGCAAAGACGTCCTTGTTGATTTTCTGGGGATCGAGAATTGCGGTGTATCCCTTTATCGTGCCGCTTGCCTCGAGCTTTCTCACTCTTTCTATGACGGCAGACGTGGAGAGTTTCACTTTTTCGGCAATCTCCGAAAAGCTTACTCTTGCGTTTTTGGTCAAACACCTTAAAATTTTCAAGTCCAGATTATCCAAGGTCGCCCCCTTTTTTAATATTGTACCATCGCGCACGCATAAAGTAAACAGTAATTTTGCAAAAAATTTTCGGTATTTTTAAGTTTTTACCGAAAAATTTTCGGTTTTGACGGAAAAACCTACTAAAAAATACTTTACAATTAGACTAATAAAACCACAAAATAGTGGGGTTTTTCCCTTGATTTCGCAACAAAAAAATCCGACAAACGTCGGACTTTGTGCGGTTATACCGCAAAATTTGCGGTCTTGTTTTTGGGCATTTTAAGGGCGATCTTTCACGTTTTTACCGCCATTTTCAACCACTTTTTCACTCGTTTTCGGTTGCTTTTCTTAGTAGCCGTACAGTTTGTTTGTGAACGCAACCGCCACGATATCTGCGACCCAAATTATTGGACACAAAAAGAAGGTTATCCAAGCGGTTATCACGTCCGAAAGCTCCTCCGTTTCGCACGCGCGTATTATCCTATATATTACGCCCGTCAGGAAGAAACCTAACGTGAGCATAAGAAGTTTTTCGATGCGGGGCATTCTATCGAAAATTTTAGTGCCTCTCAACATCTCGTCCTCAAAGGGCAAACAGACGGTGAAACTGCTCCCTTTTCCGACTTCGCTCTTGACTTTTATCTCGCCGCCGTGTTCAGTGACGTATTCCTTTGCGGTATAGAGACCGAGTCCTGAACTGTTCGACGTCGAGCGCGATTTATCCGCCATAAAATACTTGTCGAAAACGCGCGGCAAATCCTCTTTCGATATGCCCTTTCCGCTATCCTTGACGGTGATTTTGTAGTGCTTTGCGGTCTTTGAAAAGGATATTTTTATACGTCCGCCTGCGCCGGTGTACTTCACCGCATTCGTGATAATATTCTGAACTATGCTTGAAAGTATGCTTTCGTCCCCGTAGACAAACCCCTTTTTAGGTTTTCCGACGGTGTATTCGATATTTTTTCTTTTGGCGATGACGGAATATTTTTCGCATTCCGCCGCGAAAAACTCTCTGCAATCCACTTTCACGAAATGTCTTTCTTGTTTCGCTCTGCGGTTTGCCTCGACGATTCCTACGACTTGCTCGTTCATCTCCTGCGCTTTCTCGAAAATCAAAGTCGGATAGTCCTTGTCCGTCATGCCCGCCTGTATACATTCCGCATACCCCGCGATGACGGCAAGGGGCGTTTTCAAGTCGTGCGCAACGCTTGCAACGTCAGTTGAAAGTCTGCGCTCCTCCTCTTCGGCCTTATCCCGATAATCGCGCAGACCTCTGCGCAAAATTTCAAGTTCGCGAAGCAACTGTCTATCCGCACCCTCCACAACGATAGGAGCGTCGTAATTTCCCTCCGCAAGACGCCGGACGACACCGACGGTGTAGGCGCGTTTTCTGTCGTGGTATATCGACTTGTTTCTTTTTTCGTCGGACGGCAAAACGCTTGCAGCGTCTTCTGCAAGCGGAGTTTCGTTCAAATTTTTATCGTCGTTTAGGCTTGCCATTTGTAGCCGAGCCCCCATACGGTTACGACGTTTTTCACGCCGACTTTTCCGAGTTTGTCGCGGAGTCTTGCAATCGTCACCGCAACGGTGTTTTCGTCGATATATTCGTCGATTCCCCAAACTGCGTCGATGAGTTGTTGTTTGCTGAAAATCCTATCCGAATTTAAGGTGAGATAGTCAAGAATCTTAAATTCCTTTGCGGTGAGCGGAATAATTTCACCATTCACTTTCGCCTCGTAGCGGTCGGAAATCACTGTGAGTGCGCCGTAATGGCGTTCGTTCGACGTCTGCCTTGAATTGAAATCGTAATATCTTCTCAACTGCGCATTCACTCTGCAAACCATTTCGTTGTTTGAAAACGGCTTGGTGATATAGTCGTCCGCACCGAGTTCGAACATGCGCACCTTGTCTTCTTCCGCCACCTTTGCGGACACGACGATGATGGGAATATTCATCTCTGCGCGAAGAGTTTTGCACACTTCGTATCCGTCCACGACGGGCATCATTATGTCGAGAAGAAGAAGGTCGGGTTTCAACGCATGCGCAAGGTTGAGTGCGTCCTTTCCGTCAAACGCCTGATAGACGGTATGTCCCGCCTTTATCAAAAAGTTGCGCATAATGTCCGATAATTCGATATTGTCTTCGGCTATAAGTATTTTTCTCATTTCAAACCTCTTTGTCTTATTATACAACGGATTTAATTAGATTTCCATACCCAAAATGAAATCGGGTGTTTTTCGTTTGTAGCGACAAAATTTCTCCGCTACCATTCTAATTCTCGTCCGCAAAATATTTGTCGTAGGAGTGCTTGCAATAGGCGGAGTGTTTCCCTTGTTGTCTTGCGGGCTCCACCGAGAAGTCGTAACTTCCGTTCACTTTCCAACCGTTGAGTATTCCGATAGAAATCGCATCCTTGGGGCAACCGAAAGAACATCTCGTGCACATAACGCACTCGTTACCAAACTCAAATTTCCCGTCCTTGTAGGTGATATTGTTTTCGGGGCAACCCTTCACGCACTTCATACAATGCACGCACTTATCTTCGTCCACCTTGAAGTATTTGCCGTTGATTTTCATCGCCACGTGCTCTATCCTGAAAAGCCACGCAATGAACGAGCCGAATGGTATGCGAGAGAGTTTGTGTCTCTTGCCGTCCACCACCTTATCTACGTCATCGGGGACTGCGCGCACGAGCTTGCGATACATAAGCGCAGCCATTCCGTCGTCGTGCCTGAATATCATATTGTAGGGCATTGCATAGTGAAATTCGCTCGTGAGTTCATATCCCTTTTTCCCAAGAATTTTCATCAATTTCAAGGATGAAATATTGTTGATTGCAAGGGGCTCACCCGACGTCTTGACGATGAAGATTTTCTTGTCCGCACTCTCCATACGCTTTGCAAAATCTAGGACGATTTGAGGTGCGTTGAATCCGTGCACAGGATAACCGAAACCGACAAAATCGAAGTCTTTAGGGGAAGGAATTTCGCACCCTGCCGTGATTTTCACAAGGGTTGTTTCCACCCCGTAATTTGCAAAGTTTTTCTTGTATTCAAGCACCGCCTTTTCGGTGTTGCCCGTTCCTGAAAAATAGTAGATAATCGCAGTTTGCATAGTTTAACCTCTAGTTTCTTGCTTGTAAACGTTGTATTTTGCTTTGAAGTTCTCGTCGAAGTAGTAGAGCGTGTTCTCCCCTTTTGCGTGGGTATCATACCAGATTTGCGCAAAGAAAGGATTGCTTTTTGCCTGTCTGTCGAAGTCCCATTTTCCGGGTTCGGAACAAGGACACCAATGCCCCGCCTTCAAGACCGTATAGGGAGTCGCTTTGAAACGGTGACCGTCCGCACATTCCCATTCGAGTTTGGTGTATAAGTCCCCTTTCGTCATGTTTTCGCTCACGCACTTTCCGCCCCTGAACGCCGCCGCAGAACGCATATCGTCTATGTCCAGTTCGGAGTCGGGTTTGCTTTCGTCGTAGCCGTGATCGAGAAGAAGTCCGAGTCGTCCTACGTTCTTCACGTCTTTCAGTTCTGCATAGTCTATGTCCGCATCCGGAAGTTGTCCCTTGCAAAGCACCGGAAAATCATCCCAATTTTTCGGCAAGCATTCGACGTTGTCCTCACTTCCGAAATATGCCTTGACCTTGCCTTCGTTGCCGTCTTTTATCCACTTGCGCGGAGCGTTTTCGTCCGCGAGCAAACGTTGGATTGCAAGTTTGCTGATGAGTGCGGGGGGAAGAATTTTCGCAAGTTTGTAGTAGGGATGCTTTGCCAGAATCTCTTGCCAATAATCCGCCACGGACTCTTTCTGGAATCCGAACATATTTTCAAGCACGTCGCTGTCTACGAACCACATGCCGTGAAAATTGCGGATGCTATTCCAAGTGGGGCGCATAAACTTTTCCGCCGATCCGCCGATGATTCTGAATCCGAGGTCGAAGGTGTCAAAACCCGTTTGTCTGCCCTTTTCTCCACCGCCGATATTGTAGACTTTCTTCCAAAATTCGGGGACTTCACCGAGTGCGTCGCGCTCAACGATTCTCGTCATGAGTCGTCCGCTATCCCTTGCCGTCACCCATTCAAGCGGTACGTTGTGGCAGGTGTGAAACATAAGTCCGTCGCTCATATTGTCCGCGAGCATACGGAAGTGAAGCATAGCAGTTTGACGTAGCACCGCCCAATTCTCGATTTCGCTTTCAAGCACGTATCTCTCTCCCCTTACCTTATAACCCGCGTAGCAGTCGTACACGCTGGGGAGCAAGGGGTCGCCAACTCTGCCCCAAGGGTGCAGATAGTTTCTATTGCCGTAAACCGCAACCGTGGAGATATGGATGAGTTTCGGTTGATTTTCTCTGACGCTTTCCACCGCTTCGACCATATTTCTTGCGCCGATGAGATTGCATTTTTCGGCAAGGTCGGGGCGAGAGTCCGAGAGCGGAGGGATGACCGCCGCCAAATTCAACACGTAGTCCGCACCTTGAACGAGTTTATCACAGTCCGAGCGGACGGACAAATCGCCAAAGATGATTTCAATCTTGTCGCCGTATTGTTTTTTCCACTTGCGAGCAAGCTTTCTTTCCTTGGAAGAGTCGAGAAGCAAAACTTTCATCTTGCCCGTGACGTCCGATTTCATCAGTTGAGAAAGAGTTTCGAGTCCCATATTTCCGCTTGCGCCTGTTAATGCAATAATTTTTTTCATATTGACCTCCTGTCAATAACATTCTCGCAAAAGATTGTTACGACGTTTTGAAAAAATTCTTACAAAATCGTTACGTTTGAAAATGATTGTTGACTATGAGAAAAATAGGTTATATCCTTATAATATACAAATCAAAGAGGTTATATTATGGCAACCGACAAAAAAGCACTCTATGCAGAGCAGTTTGCAAAAATGTTGAGAATACCCACCGTGACGGACACCAACGTCGCACTTTTCGACGAACTTCACGGTGTGATGAAGGAAATCGCACCCGAATTTCACACCCTTGATTGTGCGTGTCCGAGAAATAGCGCACTCATCTTCAAATGGGAAGGCAAACGCCACGATCGTCCTTTGGTCCTTATGGGACACCAAGACGTCGTCCCCGAAGGCGATTCTTCAAAATGGAAATATCCCCCTTACGCCGGCGTTATCGCAGAAGACAGAGTTTGGGGAAGAGGCGCACTTGACTGCAAATCCACCGTGTTTGCAAGCATGGTAGCCGCCAACGAGTTGATGCAAGAAGGTTTCACTCCCGAGCAAGATATATACTTCTGCTACGGCGACGACGAAGAAAATTCGGGCGGCGGCGCAAAGGCGGAAGCGGAATATCTCAAAGCACACGGCGTAGTCCCTGCTCTCGTCCTTGATGAAGGCGGCGGAATGACCACTGCGGACGCATTCCCAAAATACCTTGCCAAAAACGTCTGCCTTATGGGCGTATGCGAAAAAGGTTTTGCGGACTATCGTTTCTACGCTCCGTCCGTGGGCGGACACAGCAGCACACCCGGGAAGAATACCCCCTTTGTGCGTCTTGCGAAGTTCATACTCTACTGCGAAAATCACCGCATTTTCGAGCGCAAAACTATCCCCCTTGTCAAAGAAATGCTCTACGAATTTTCAAAGGCGGTCAAGCCCGTATTTGCGCCCCTTGTGAGAAACGCATATCATTTCGTGCCCCTTGCGATGAAAGTCATCCCCGACCTTGCGCCCCAACTCAACGCATTCTTCTCCACGACAATGGTATTCACCATGGCGCACGGAGCGGACGCAAGCAACAACATACCTGACTCCGCTTGGGTGCTTGCAAACCTGCGTTACTCCCCGCAAGAAGGCAAGGATAAGTGTTTGAAGAAACTCGAAAAGATTGCAAAAAAATACAATATAAAAATCGAAATCGACAACACGAGAGATGCAAGTCCCATTGCGGACACGAAGTCGAAAGAATACAAATACGTTTGCGAAACTCTCAACAACGTCTTTGGCGAAACGGTGGTTGCACCCTACCTTATCAGCGGCGGCACGGACTGCAGAAACATGCAAGAACTTTGCCCAACCGCCCTTCGTTTCACCCCCTTCCTCGTATCTCTCGAAGAAATGCATCGTTGCCACGCATACGACGAATGTATCACGATAGACGCCCTTGCGCAAGGCGTGGACTTCTTCAAGTCGCTCATCAAAAACTACGACTGACACCCCGACGACAGTCGAAACACACCTGAAAATCCGTTTGAGTTTTAGGACGACGATTTGAACGAAAGGCACAAAACAACAACTTGACAAACGAAAAATCCGCAGTTTAACTGCGGATTTTGCTTTTTTGTGATTATCTCACTGTTTGATTTTTGTTTCCGCCTATGCGGTCGCACTCTCGAACACGATTTCTCCTGCCACGAGTTTTGCAACAAGTTCGCAGGTGAACTCAATCGTGCCTTCTCCGTCTATCGTGCAAGTTATATCTCCGTTCCACCAAGTGTAGTAGACAAACTCAACTCCGCTTGTTTGCAAACGACCGCCTTCCGCACAAACCGCACCGGTAGGGTGTCCGTACTTTTTGTTTGCACTCACTTCGTAGTCCGTCGCTTCGGCAAATTCGGAATTGATGAAGAGATTATATTTATCCTTTTCTTCCGTGCTTGCGCCCGAGCTTCCGACACCCACGCTAACCACTGCATATTCCACGTCGATGAAGTCAAGGAAGTCCGCACCCGACGAGTATTTCGCACCGTGATGACCGACCTTCAAAACATCCGCATCGAAGGTTTCGTCGGTGTAGCCGTCCGATTTCAATTCTTCCAAGAAGTTTTGTTCACTGCTCGTCCTTATCTTTCCGCCTTCGCCGTCCTCGAGAGCGTTAGAATCCCCTGCAAACACGATTTTTCTGTTGTTGTATTCAAGCACGCATATAGGCGATACGTCGTTCAAGTCGTGCGCATCGCTTGTTTTCATACCCTTGAAATACGCATCGTCACGGCAATACATGGTCATCTTGTAGGAGTTGTCCGCCGCCACGATTTCCTGTCTACCCTCGGTGAAGATGAGATTTGCGGATTTTTCTTCTCCGCTATCGTCAAGGTAAGTCGCATTGACCGCGCTCGTGACAAAGTCGTTATACACTTTCGTTTCGACTTTCTTGTATTCGCTTGACAATCCAAGGTCATAGTCGTTCGATTTGATTTTGGGAAGATAGACGTTTTCGACGTGTTCCGCCTTGTTTATCGCATCGTCCAAAGAGCCACAATGGTCGGCATCCGTGTGAGTCAAAAGAACGTAATCGAAAGACGTGATGCTCAATCTGTCCATAGCGTTTTCGACTTCGGCTTTCGAGCCCCTGTCCCCGCCGTCGATGATCATCGTTTTGTCGTCGGGAAATTGAATGATTGCGCAGTCCGCCTGTCCTACGTCAATGAAATTCACGACAAGGTCACCGTCCCCGATCTCAAGCGTTCCGCCTTGACTGCCGTTGCCTGTACCGCTTGTGCTTCCGCCACTCGTGCTACCTTGACTGCCTGCGCTTTGACTCGTGTCGTCGCCGACGATCATATCCACAAGGTCGTTCCAAGTGTCAGGGAATGCGAAATACAAAACCGCAAACGTGATTGCAATGACAAGCACGATAGCGACGACCGCAATCAACACACCCTTGGGGTTTTTCTTGACTGCTTTTTTGACTGCTCTTTTTGCTGCGTTGTTACTCTTATTAGCCATACGGCTATTATATAACGAAAACTTTAACCTTGCAACCCCACGCGGTAAATTCTATTGCGTTTTGCGTGCGCGCGTGATACAATAATGAAAACAATGCGACTCATCGCAAATCGAGAAACGACACAAAACAAGGTTTATCTGTGCAAAAGGATATGATAAAAAGCTTTTTTCAAAATTTAGGCGAGAGAACGAAGCAATCCATGCTTCTTGTTTTCATAGGCGTGATTGCAAGCGTTGCGCTTGCGATAATCAAACTTCACGTCGGTCTTTCGTCAAACAGCATAACCATTTTGCTCGATGCCACCAACAGTTTTCTCGACGTCGTCACCTACCTTATCACTTTCATTGCCATAATCGTTGCGGTGCTCCCGAAGAAGAATTACGGACGCGCGGAATACCTTGCAAGTTTCGTGGTATCCGTGGTTGCGGTGGTGTTTGGCGGACTCTTCTTTTTCCGTTCCCTCAACAGACTTGCAATGCCGGAGCCTATTTGGTTTGGTTGGCAAAATCTCATAATGCTTGCGGTGACTATCCCCGTCAAACTCTTGCTTGCATTCTTTTTCAGAAGTTTCGGAAAACGGCATTCCTCGTCCGCTCTCACCGCCATATCTCTCGACTGCTTTTTGGACGTATTCATCACCGCTACTTCCCTTGTTTCCTTTGCGGTTTCAGGCAACGTAGACTATGCGGTCGATGCGATAGTCGGCATCGTTTTGAGCGTGCTTATCGTCGTCATCGGGGTGAAGATGGTTGCCTCAAACGTGAAACTGATCGTCAAAGGCAGAGACTTTTCAAGTGAGAAAATTCAAATCCTTATGGCGTGCAAACAGAAAGGTCTCGTCGTCAAAGACGTGGTTTTCCACGACTACGGAGTGAGCATGGGAATTTGCACCGTCACCGTCGAATTTGACGGAGATATGGAAGAATTTTTCACCATTTCGCAAGCACTCTGCGACGACCTGTCGGCACGCACCAATCTCGCCGTGTCCGTCCTGCCCGTCCCAAAGCAAGATTGACTTTATATGCGCACGCGTGTATAATGTATAAATAATATCAATATTTACGGCTCCGCCGTCAAAGGTAAGTATGGAAGAAAACGTAAATCTCAACGAAGAAATCACCGAAAACGAGAAAAACGAGGAAATTGACGTCGCTCACGACGAGAAAAAAGGCATCCTTGCGGATATGCCGAAGGGTAAGAAAGCCAAAAAAGTCCTCACTCCCGAACAAAAGAAAAAAAGACGCTTGAAAGCAATCATCATCACGACTTCCGTCGTGCTCGTGCTTGCAATCTTTTTCGGTGTTTGCGCGATAGTCAACGTGACGGGCACCAACGCACTCATCGAGCAGGGCAAACGTCAAACCGCAGTCGTCTACGGTGATGGCGAACAACTCGTCCCCGTCAAAGACACGGACGGCTACTGGACTTTCACCACGGACAGAGATTTGAAAATCATGCAATTCACCGACGTGCATATCGGCGGTGGTTGTTTCTCCCAACAAAAAGACGCATGGGCAATGAATGCGGTTGCGAATATGATTCGCTCCGAAAAACCCGATCTCGTCGTCGTAACCGGGGATATTGCCTACCCCGTCCCCTTCCAAGCGGGCACTTTCAACAACCTTAACGCAACAAAAATTTTCTCGAATATGATGGAATCGCTCGGTGTATATTGGACGTTTGCATTCGGCAATCACGACACCGAAGCATACAGTATGTATACGCGTGAAGACATCTGCGACTACTACGAGGGCGCAGGGCTCAAATATTGTCTTTTCAACCGCGGATTCGCAGGCGAAGCGCACGGCTACGGCAACAATATCATAAAAGTCAAAAATTCGAGCGGAATCGTCACCCAAGCAATCGTCACTTTTGATAGCCACAGCTACACCGACGGCGACTATTTCGGAATTGCGTGGAAATACGACAATATCCACCAAAGCCAAGTGGACTGGTATGAGAGCGCAATGAAGACACTCCAAGCACAAAACGTCGAAATCGCAAACGCAAATTCAATCGAATACACTAAGACCGCAGTGGACAACCTTGCATTCTTCCACATTCCTTTGAAGGAATATAGAAACGCATGGGCAAACGTCATCGAAACCTACGGCAACTCCGAAACTATGCCCGAAGCGGGCGACGTCTTCACGGGCGCGGACGGTAGCACTACCACTTATCTCTACGGCAATATGGGCGAGAGCGATAAGAACAAAAACGGCACGAGAACTTACGGCGTTTTCTGCGGATACAAGACGGACGTCCTTTTCGATACGGGACTTGAAAACGGTCTACAAGGCATATTCTGCGGACACGACCACTACAACAACTTCTCCGTCGAATACAAAAAGCACGCAGACGACGAAAGATCTATCCGCTTAACTTACGGCATGAGCGTGGACTACCTTGCCTATGTCGGAATTTACAAAGAGCATTCCCAACGCGGTACGACAGTCATCGCCGTCAGTCCCGACGGAAGTTTCGACGTCCAAGCGAAAAATTACTACTCCGACTATCAATACGATAGAGAAGTTCAGGGCAAAGACTAATGGTAAATATCGGCAACAGTTGGGATAACGTTCTGAAAGAGGACTTCAACAGCGAAAACTACTTGCGACTTCGCGCATTTCTTGCGGAAGAATACCGTCGTCACGTCGTCTACCCCGATATGCACGACATTTTCAACGCACTCAAAGCGACTCCGTATGAAAAGGTCAAAGTCGTACTGCTCGGACAAGACCCCTACCACAATCCCGGTCAGGCGCACGGTATGTGTTTCTCGGTGAAGCCGGGCGTGGACACTCCCCCGTCCCTTGTCAACGTGTTCAAAGAAATCAAAGACGACGTCGGAATCGAAAACACGTCCCCCTATCTCGTCGGTTGGGCGCAACAAGGCGTACTTCTGCTCAACACCGTCCTGACCGTCAGAGCGGGCGAAGCAAATAGCCATAAGGGCAAAGGATGGGAAGTCCTGACGGACAGTATCATCCGCCACCTGAACGACAGAAAAGAACCTATCGTCTTTATGCTTTGGGGCGCAAACGCAAGAAGCAAAAAGGCGCTGATAACTGCACCCCAACACTTGATACTCGAATGTGCGCATCCGTCCCCACTGTCCGCCTACAACGGATTTTTCGGGTGCAAACACTTCTCGAAATGCAACGCATTTCTGCAAAACCACGGAGAAACGCCGATAGACTGGCACACAAGATTATGATAACAGAACAAGAAATCCAAAGAATAAACGAACTCGCAAGAAAATCCAAGTCCGAAGGGCTGACCGACGACGAAAAGAACGAACAAGCCGCACTCCGCCGAAAATACGTGGATGCGGTTGTGGGCAATCTCCGCGGACAACTGAACAACACCGTCGTCGTCCACCCCGACGGCACAAAACACCCCGTCACCCCCAAAAAGAAATAGTATTTTTGGTGCGCTCCCGCGAGATTTCCGCACTTTGCTCGGAATGACAAAAAAAAGCACTGCTTTCGCAGTGCTTTTCCTATTTGCGCAACAGATTTTTATACATATGGAGTTAATAAACACAAAAGGAGTTGTTTTGTTCTGTTGCGCTACACCAAAGGCTGTTTTATTGGATGCAGTTTTTGAGCGCTCTTGCCGCACTTTCCGTCCCCGTGATGGTGAATTGTATTCCGTCTTGCAATCCGAAAAGTTTGTCCATATCATACAAGGTACGTTGTTTGCCGATAGGCCCGAACATTCCGTCCATATAGTTCATGAAGAACAAGTCGAGTTTGCTGTTGGGACTTGGCATATGTTCGCATAGCGACATAAAGGTCACAAATTCCGACTTGTTGAGATTGAGCAGAACGGTGAACCTATACACGTCAAGTTTCGAGATTGTATACTGCGTGGATATTTTTTGACGTTTGCGGCAATCATACTCTTTGAGCACGCGTTTTCTGTTTAGATTTTTTTGTGCGCAGTAGTCTTCGACGAAGTCGTACTGTCTGAAATATCCACCGCTATTCGGTGGGTAGTTTGGCACGAACATTTCATCGGGGTTAACATCCGCCATAAACTGCACTATATCGTAAATCAAATCCGCTTGACTGGGTATTTCAATGCGTTCTTCAGCGTAATACGCATACGATTTCTCATTTTTTGTTTTTTTGTCAGGAGTATAAAAACAATCATCACATTCGATGATACAACCACCGAGAAACTGTTCGGACATTTCGATATACGCTTCGTTGATGAGCCTGCGCCTACGCTCGTAGTTCCTGCTCGGATGCAGGGAGCGACGAAGATATCCAATTACGGTTGCGTTTATGATTTCTTCTCCGCTCTTCTCTTCGCGATCGGATATTTCGGACAAAACGTCGGTTATCACGCCGTAGACTTCCGCATTCGTATATCCGTTTGCGCCCGTGCCTATGAAAGGCAAACCGATAGTTTTGTATCCGCACTCAATCGCACGATCCACGACGGACTTGTACGCTTTTCGCAGTTCACTGCACTTCGCATCGTCGTTTTTCCTGAGCGGCGTAACGATATGGATAACGTGCTTGCAACCCAGGTCACCGCCGTCGGTTTCGACGATTTTTCCATACTGCATATCGTGCAGGGAATTTATCATTCTCGTCACGCTCGGACGATTTATTCCCGCGATTATCTTCTTGCACAGTTTCCCGTAGGACGAGCCTTCTGTCCCAAGACTGTTCAAGACTGCATCGCCTACGTACGTTAATGCATCACCATATATGACTGAAAATGCCATGACTCACCTTTCCTTAAAATTTGATTTACGTTTTACGTTGTTTGCAACTATTTATCGATTATTTTTTACGTCTACTTCTTTTCAGGCTCTTCCTTATCTTTGAACGCATTTTCGGGTTTCTTCTTTTCTGATTCGGGCAAAGCCTCAAATTCGTCCGAGAATTCATAACCCAATATGCTGATAAGATTGCGAAGTTCGTCAAGCGTGAGTTTGTTTTGTGAATACATCATATACATCGCGCCTGCGAGTTCTTCTTCCGATACACCTTGTTCCAAAAATTCGTTCAAAATTTGTTCTGCTTCTTCAAATGTCATTTTTCCCTTCCTCTCTGTTCTTCATAATAATAACACGACTTCGATTATTTTTTACGTCTACTTCTTTTCTTTTCGGGCTCTTCCTTATCTATGAGCGCATTTTCGGGTTTCTTCTTTTCTGATTCGGGCAAAGCCTCAAATTCGTCCGAGAATTCATAACCCAATATGCTGATAAGATTGCGAAGTTCGTCAAGCGTGAGTTTGTTTTGTGAATACATCATATACATCGCGCCTGCGAGTTCTTCTTCCGATACACCTTGTTCCAAAAATTCGTTCAAAATTTGTTCTGCTTCTTCAAATGTCATTCCTTTCCTCCTTGTTGGGCATTATATCATTTTCGATATACAAGATTCAATACCCTTTAGTAAAATTATTGATTTTATTTCATTTCCACTTTGATACCCTGTTTGAACAGTATCTCATACAGGTCGTTGCTCGGTTTTTGGCATATGCGTTGAGTCGCATAGTCCACGTTGCTATAGTAAGTCAGGCTTGCGTTTTTGTCGTGCAATATCTCGTTTGCAAGAATTATGAACGTCAACACCGTCCTTTCGGGTGTGTAGTCGCAAGAGTAGGTGAACGTGATAGAATCCGTCGTCAAGTCGAGATCGCGATCGTTTGGCAGGGGGCTATTCTCTCTCACCTTTTCCACAAATTTGCGAAAATACCCGCGGTCCGCCGTTTTCAACAGATGGATTTTGTCGCCGTACTCTTCGTCGTCTTGCATAGCGGTTGCTATCACGTAATCCATCAGATAACGGCAGGAAGTCGAATGCGCCCATTCAATTTCGGTTTTGTCCCCGTGTTGAGTTTCCACGCACACAAATTTGGTGTTGTCGGTGATTTCCTCGTCTTCGGTGAGAGCGGGAAAAACGTCGTAGATGAAGTTTGTCAGCACTTCCCTTGCATCGCAACCGTTTTTGGCTTCGGGCATGCTTTTCATCACTCTTCTGCAACGGTCCGCCGACGTGTCTTTGTAGAACGCTTCCGCCACCGCACCGACGATTCCCGCGTCTTCAAGCGACCGCATAACGCAACGATCGAAACTCTCACTTTCTAAAAAGTCGCGCATCGCTCGCCCTGCGATATGAATCGGATTGTACTCGTCGTCCGCATATGCATCGCGTAATTTTTCATACTCCAAGTTGACGTTGAGAAATCTCTCGAAATACTCTTTGATGAATCTTTTGCTCTTGCCTATCCTTGCATAGTACACACAAGTTGCGACTGCTTCCGCCACGACATGTTTCGTTTCGTCTGCGCCGACCGCATGCATTATCGAATGAGTCAACGCTTTGACTTCCCTTTCGTCTCTGCCGTACCAACCGCAAGGGGAAACCGCAAACGTCATAGGTCCCGGGAAACTCTCCTTGACTTTCACCGAGTTTTCGTCCACGTTTTCCATAGACTTCTCGACCGCACGCCCGAAAAGTGTCTGCGCCGCCGAACAACTGTCGTAAGTTTTCATCCAGTTGTTCAAGACTTCAACGACCTTTTTTTCATCGTATGCTATTCCTTTTTGCAAGACGTCGCACACTGCAAGCATTCTGATTGTCATGAACGAAATTTCAAACTCGTCTTTGTCGGTTGTATTTCGTATTGCTAGTTTGCATTCAGGTCTATACTTTTTCACAGCACACCCGTCTGCAATGATTGCTCCAAACATTTTTTGAACCTCCGTATTTCTTTTTACACCCACAGTATACCCGCCCGCACCCCAAAAAAAATACCCCTTCTTGGGGGTAAAACACACTTTTTTTAAAATTATTTTTTTCTCTCCTTTTCCTCTTGGGGACGGAGCAAAAGCGGAAAACTTTTCCGCTTTTGCTCCGTCCCCAAGAGGAAAACATATCACTTCGATGTTAACAAAACTTAACTTATTCCTTTATATGGTGCCGTCATCGCTTTCGCCGAAAGCGAAACAAGCAGAGTGCTTGAACCTTAGCCCATTTCTCCCCTTCCTCACTTGTGTTCACTTCGGCGCTCGGAGTTCTCGCCGCCATCGCGGCTCGTGTTCCGTCTCCGAAAGAGCGAGTGCGTACTCACACCCGCTCATAAGTGAGGGCAATATATCACACGCGACAGAGTCGCGTATATCATTAAAAAAGCACTCCCGCAGGAGTGCTTTTTTCTTTTAGTCGTCCATCGAATCAAGGGTTTCGTAGCGGATTTGCTTTTTCTCTTCCTTGGTGAGTTTGCCTTTCGACACTTGCTTGCTGTCGCCGTGTTTGACGAACAACATAAGCACGATTGCGATTGCTACGCAGATTGCGCTGTACAAGAACAAGAACTTGTTTCCGCCCGTGTCCATAATCGCACCGCCGATTGCGGGGGTGATTGCTTGTGCGGACATGGTTGCCATATAGTAGTAGCCGGTGTATTGACCGACGGTTTCCGCGGTGGAAAGTTCGGTGACCATCGGGAAAGTGTTGACGTTTGCGATGATGAGTCCGAAGCCTGCGATCAGGTAGAACAACATGAAGAGAACCATTTTTACGGTTGCTTCATCACCGGGTTTGAGCACTGCGAAGATGAGAATGAAGGAAACGACTGCAAGTCCGAAACCTATCATAATGGATTTTCTTCTGCCGATTTTTGCCGCCATGTAGCCGACGGGGATGAATGCGATTGCACTGATACCCATACTGACGCCCGAGATGATCGATGCGATACCTGCGGACAAGTTGAGTGCTTTGGTCGTGTAGACGGAAAGGTTTGAAGACACTGCATTGTAACCCATGAACCACATGAATATGGATGCAAGGATAAGGATGAATGATTTGAAACGCGCTTTTTCAAGGTCGGTTTTTTCGTTCCAACTATCTTTGAAGGACTTATGCGTCTTTTTGTTTTCAACGACTTCTTGCGCAAATTCGAGTGCTTCTTCGGAGATGCCTTCCGTAGGTTTGCTGTCAAGGTCGATACCTTCGCTTTCTTCAAGGAGTTGTTCCGCTTTTGCCTTGGTTTCTGCGGATTCTTCTTCGTCGAAGTCGTCAATGCCGTACTCTTTGCAGATTTCTTGGCAACGTGCGACGAGTTTTTTCTCGTTGACGAGAGCGAGGAATCCCGCAAGGAGCAGGAGCATACCTGCCGCAACCGAGCCGAAGATGATGACGTAGTTGTAAATGTTTTCCCCAAACAGGACTACGGTGTAGATCAAGAACGCTATCGCACCGCCGATACCGCCGCACAGGTTGATGATTGCGTTGCCTTGAGAACGCAAGGGTTTGGGAGTGACGTCGGGCATAAGCGCGACTGCGGGACTTCTGAACGTCGCCATTGCGATAAGAACGAGAAGCAAGATGACCATGTAGACGACAAGGCTCTTGATTCCGTAGAATCCCGAATAATTCTCACTGCCGATGCCGCCTTCAATACTTGCCTGTCTGATAAGGAAGGACTTGTAGGAGTTCATACCCGTTGCAACGAACTTGCTATAATAGGCGTTGGAATCAACGAGTTCCTGATAAGTTCTGCCCTCGACAGGGGATTGAGCCATCAAATCGGTGACTTCTTCACCGTCGTAATAATAGGTCACCGAACCTATCATATTGAGAATTGCCTTTTTGGAAGTCATCTTCTCGTAGCTGCGGATAGAAGTGAAAAACTCTCTTGCGTTTGCGAATGCGGGAAGACCTTTTTCAACTCTTTCCTTGTTTATTTCGTCAAGGTTGTTGTTGATGTAGGTGATGTCGCAAAGGTCCGTCGCACTGACCGATTCGTAGATGTTCGTCTTGTTTTCGGACGCATCGTACCAATCGCCGAGAAGAGAGGACATATATCCGTCTTCGGACAAGTGAGATTCGACTGCGGTGTGGATATAGTCGTTGGATTGCTTTTGTTGGTTGATCGTGACGAGAGGCACGAACACCATGAGCGCAACCGCCGCTACCGTACCGATGACGATGAAGGGGGTACGTCTGCCCCACTTCTTTGCGAGTTTGCCATGGGCGTTGTCGCTGAGTTTGCCGAACACGGGGAGCATGAACAACGAGAGCAAGTTGTCAAGACCCATGATGAGTCCGCGCGCCCAACTGGGAAGACCGTATGCATTGTCGATGAGAAGGGGCACGACAAAGTCGTATGCGGTCCAGAAAAGCATGATGATTGCGAATGCAAAACCGACTTTGAACGTGATAGGATAATTCAGTTTAAGCGGTTCTTTTTGTTTGGTTTCGCCGTTAGCGATTTCAGTCCCGACGTCGACTGCGGATTCTTCCGCGATTTCGGACGTTTCGGGAATGAAGTCTTGTTTTTCGTCCATAATTTTCTCCTTAAAGATATATCTCTAATATAGATATTATAAAATAAATAATCATTATTGTAAAGGGCGGTTTTGAATTTTACAAGAATTTTACAAAACTCCGTCGAAATTCGTCGAAAACGCAAACACCGCAAATTTTGTTTTCTTTCGCAAAATGAAAAAGCAAACGAGAAAGTCCGTTTTCGTCGTTTGCTTTGTTTTTGACAAAATTCAATGTTTATTCGTGCGTTTCAAGCGGTTAAACCGCAAATACGCTTTCTCCGTCCACGATGACGATTGCGCCGTTGCCGTCCGATTCAAGACGCAAGACGTGTCCGTCCGCTCTTCTTTCGATGACAAGGTCTCCGCTCAAAGTGGTTTCGCCTTTGAATAAATCGGGATGATTTTTTCTGAGTTTTCCGAGTTTTTGATAGTGGTCGAGCAATTCCGCATTCTCTCTACCCCACGGATAAGTCACGCGGTTTAGGGGATCTTCAAAACCTTGCACACCCACTTCGTCCCCGTAAAACAGGCAAGGTACACCGGGAAGCACGTATTGCAAAGTGGACGCAAGTTTCAGCCTGCGGACACCGAGTGCGTACTCTTCCGCAGACAACCTGTATTCCGCCCTACCCTCTTTAGTGTGCGGGGGGATTGCACCCGACAATGCGGTTAGCGCGCGCACCGTGTCGTGAGAGTCGATGAGAGTCATACAAGAGTCAAGACTTTCTTTGGGATAGTTTTCAAGTATTCTCGAAACGGACGATATGAAATCGTTTGCGCTTCCGCCTTTTGCGAAACTCAAAATCGCTTCCTTGAAAGGATAATTCATCACGCCGTCAAGTTGACCGCCCATAAAATAAGGTCGCCATTCGCTGTAACTGACTTTCGTGGACGCGTCTTCCCAAACTTCACCGACGATGACCGCATTTTCGTCAACTTCTTTGATTTTTCCGCAAAGTTCGGTGGTGAAATCTATGGGCAATTCGTCAACGACGTCAAGTCGCCAACCTTTAATTCCCAACTTTCCCCATTTTTCTATCACGCCGTCTTTTCCCAAAATCAAGTTGCGATAACCGTTTGCGGACTTGTTGACGGTCGGGACGACGGTCGAACCCCACCAGCAATGGTAGGTGTTGTTTTCACCAAAATAATACCAGTCGCGGTAAGGGGATTTTTCGCTTTGATATGCACCGAGAGACGAGTAGCGACCAAACTTGTTGAAATAGACACTGTCCGCTCCCGTATGATTGAAAACGCCGTCAAGGATGAAAGAAATTCCGCGCTTCTCTCCCTCTGCGATAAGACTGCGAAGTTGCTCTTCGTCCCCGAACAAACTATCCACTTTGAGATAGTCTCCAGTGTCGTAACGGTGGTTTGACGACGACTCGAAAATAGGCGAGAGATACACGCACCCTACCCCCAAAGATTGCAAGTAGTCGAGTTTCGATTCTATGCCTTTGACGTTGCCGCCGAAAAAGTCGTCCGCTCGATAATCAACCCCTTCTCTTGCGTAGTCGGGGGAGTCGCACCAATTCTCGTGCAAACGACCAACTTTGTCAAACGATCTGTCTTCACCCTTGCAAAATCTATCTGCAAATATATGATAGACAATTCCGCTTTTAAACCAATTCGGCGTTTTATAGTCACATTTTGACACTGTCAACTGCCATTCGGGCAACCAATCGCCCCTAACCGCACTTCCGTCGAAGTCTCGTCCGAAGAATGCGAGAGTGCCGTCCTCAAACTCTCCTTCAAAGCGGTAATGCCATATTCCGCTCTTGTCAAGAGCTACCGTCCCCGAAAAGACGTCCGTGTTTTCCACCCTTTCAAGATAGGGCAATTCATAACGACGCACGTCGTCGTCAAGGCGCAAAACAATAAAAACTCTCTTGATACCGAGAGCGGTTTCAAGAGGGAAACGGATTTGTGTTTCTTTGCCTACCGCAGTTGCGCCGTAGGGTTTTTTGTCGGTCAAAGGATTGTACATATTATTGCACGCGTCGGGCATTGCCCGACGCGGTTTGTCTTACTTTTTGTTCAAATCTATTTTTTCAAGATTCCAAATGTATTTTGCGTATTCTTCCACCGCTCTGTCCGCTGCGAAAAATCCCGCTTTTGCCACGTTGACAAGGGACATGCGATTCCAACGCGCAGAGTCGAGATAGGTGTCGTTGACTCTTTGTTGTGCGTTTGCGTAGGATTCAAAGTCCGCAAGCACCATAAAGCCGTCCGCCGTGCCTCCTCTGCCTATCGTCAGACTGTCTGCGATTTCGCCGAAGTCAACTCCGCCGATACCCGCGCGCAATGCGTCGATGAGTCGTTTGATGCGCGGATTGGTTTGATAGTAGTGAGTGGGATTGTAGCCTTTTCTCCACATTTCTTGCACTTCGTTTGCGAGAAGTCCGAACAAGAACATATTCTCTTCCCCGACTTCGTTGTGGATTTCGACGTTTGCGCCGTCCATAGTGCCGATTGTGAGTGCGCCGTTTATCATGAACTTCATATTGCCCGTACCGCTTGCCTCTTTGCCTGCGATAGAGATTTGTTCACTGACTTCCGCCGCCGGCATTATGATTTCCGCAAGGGATACGCGGTAGTTTTCCAAGAACACGACTTTGATCTTATCCTTCACGTCGGGATCGTTGTTGATGACGTTGCCGAGAGTGCAGATGAAGCGGATGATTTGTTTCGCCATATAGTACGCACTTGCAGCCTTTGCACCGAACACGAAGGTGCGCGGTTGAACGTCGAGATTGGGATTTTCCTTTATTCTGAAATACAGGTCAAGGATATGGAGTGCGTTGAGAAGTTGGCGTTTGTATTCATGCAAACGTTTCACTTGCACGTCGAAAATGGAGTCGGGATTGACTGTTACGCCGTTATGCTCGTAGATATATTTCGCAAGACGTTCCTTGTTTTCGCGCTTGATTGCGCCCAAGCGTTCAAGGACCGCCCCGTCTCCCATATATTTCATAAGATCTTGCAACTTGTCCGCATCTTTGAGCCAACCGTCTCCGATGAGTTCGGTGATGAGATTTGCAAGTCCGGGGTTTGCTTCCGCCACCCACCTACGATGAGTGATACCGTTCGTAACGTTGGTGAATTTTTCGGGGTGCATATTGAAGTAGTCTCTAAAAACGTCCTGTTTCAATATGTCTGAGTGCAGTGCGCTGACGCCGTTTATCGTGTGCGAGGTCGCAAGGCAGAGATTTGCCATGCGGATTTGACCGTTGCCGAGAATTGCGTTGTGCGAAACCGCATCCCAGTTGTTGGGATAGTACGCCCAAAGTTCACCGCAGAAGCGTTGATTGATTTCGTGTATGATTTGATAGATTCTGGGGAGCAGATTTTGGAAAAGGTCTTGCGGCCATTTTTCGAGAGCTTCCGCCATAACCGTATGGTTGGTGTAACTGACCGTCTTCGTGACGATGTCCCATGCCTTTTCCCAACTCATTCCGTACTCGTCAAGGAGTATGCGCATAAGTTCGGGTATGCAGAGCGTGGGGTGCGTATCGTTGATATGGATTGCCACGCAGTCCGCAAGATTGTCAAGGGACGGATTCGTCTTCAAGTGGCGTTTGATTATGCTTTGAATGGATGCGGACACAAAGAAGTATTGTTGTTTCAATCTCAACGACTTGCCTTCGATGTGGTCGTCTGCGGGATAAAGCACCTTTGAAATGCTCTCCGCCATAGCCTTTGCGGTCATCGCTTTGACGTAGTCACCCTTTGAAAATTCCGCCATATCGAAATCGACGGGGGACTTCGACGACCAAAGTCTTATGCGGTTGACGACTTTCGTATCGTAACCGGAAATGCTCATGTCGTAAGGCACTGCAAGCACTGTCGTATAGTCGCGTTGATGAACGGTGAGTTTGCCGTTTTCCCACGTTTCGTCCACTTTTCCGCCGAATTTAACTTCGTAGACTTCTTCCATACGCGGTGTGAGCCATACGCCACCCATCTTCAACCATTCGTCAGGTTGTTCGAGTTGCCAACCGTCCACGATTACCTGCTTGAAAATGCCGTAGTCGTACATAATGGAAAAACCGCTTGCGGCATACCCTCTCGACGTGAGAGCATCCATATACGCCGCCGCCAGTCTGCCAAGACCGCCGTTGCCGAGTCCAGCGTCGGGCTCGAAAGAATAGAGTTCGTCCATATCCATTCCGAGCTCCTTGACGACGGGAGCGACTTCGTCGGTTATTCCCATGTTGAACAAGTGGTTTTTAAGGCTTCTACCGAGCAAGAATTCCATGGACATATAGTAAACTTGCTTTGCGTTTTTCTCTCTGACGACCTTTTTGAAGTCCACTCTCGTGGTCGTGAGAATATCTCTCACGGCCATACAAGTCGCTTGATAGATTTGCGCCTTAGTCGCGTCTTCGGGTTTCACGCCGAAATAGCAAGCAAGAACTTGGGAAATGCTTGCCTTGAAATTTTTTGATGTTACTCCATAAATATTTTTTGCCATATCCTATCCTTTTCTCTCTCGTTTCCCCCGTCGAGAGAAAGGTTATTATTTCTTATTGTATTAGATTTCCGAATAGATTTCGATATATTTCTTTGCGCTATTATCCCAACCGTAGTCCCCCGCCATAGCGTTTGATCTGACTGCGTCGAGGTTTTCTTTGTCGTGATAGGTTGCGTACGCGCGCCATACCGCGTCGAGCATATCGTAACTGTTGTAGGTCTTGAAAGTGAAACCCTTACCCGTCTTATCCGTGGGGTTGTAGGCACTGACCGTGTCTTTCAAACCGCCCGTTTCTCTGACGATAGGGATACTGCCATAGGTCATTGCGATGAGTTGACTGAGTCCGCAAGGCTCGAACTTGGAAGGCATCAAGAACAAATCGCTTGCGCCGTAGAGTTTGCTCGCAAGGTCGCTGCTGAATTGCAAGATACCTTTGAACTTTGCGGGATAATCGTGTTCAACTCGCTTCACGAGATTTTCGTATTTCCAATCCCCGGTGCCGAGTATTACGACTTGTATATCCGCACGAAGAATTTCGTCTATAACCGCCGCCACGAGATCGAGTCCTTTTTGCTCGGTCAGACGAGTTACCATTGCAAGAAGAGGTCTGCCTTCGGAATAGGGAAGATTTATCATTTCAAGCAACGCTTTTTTGTTTTCTTCCTTTTTCTTCGCAACGTTTTTCGCAGTGTAAGGCGCAAACAACGCTTTGTCCGTCTTTGGATTGTAGAGTTTCGTATCTATGCCGTTCACCACGCCGTGGATTTTGAACTTTCTCTCGGAGAGAATGCCGTCCAGTCCGTAACTGTAAAACGGATCCATAATCTCGGTTGCGTAGGTTTCCGAAACCGTCGTCACCACGGACGCACTTTCGATACCGCCTTTCATATAGTTGACGAAACCGTCGTTAAGCACGAGAGAGTGCGCCCATTCGGGAAGTCCCAAAACGTCTTCGAGCATTTCGGTGCCGTATCTGCCTTGAAATTCGATATTGTGAATGGTGAACACCGTCTTGATATTCCTGTAATCCGCACTGAAACGGTAGAATACGTCAAGGAATACGGGAGTGAGTGCGGTGTGCCAATCGTTTGCGTGCAACACGTCGGGATAGAAGTCGATGAGAGGCATAACTTCAAGCACCGCTTTCGAGAAGAACGCAAAGCGTTCGCCGTCGTCGAAGTGTCCGTAAAGCCCGCGACGTTTGAAATAAAATTCGTTGTCTACGAAATAGTAGGTTACGCCGTCGTAAACCGCTTCGTACACCCCGCAATACTGCCTGCGCCAACTCAAATCAACGTAGGTCGAGCCGATGAAACGGAAATTGTTTTTATATTCGTCTTTGATTTCATCCTTATAAAACGGGATGATAACTCTCGCATCGTGTCCGAGAGATGCAAACGCTTTCGGGAGTGCGCCCGCGACGTCCCCCAAACCGCCCGTTCTGATAAAGGGCATTGCTTCTGATGCTACGAATAATATTTTCATGAGATTACCTCCGTCGCTATGACAAATATTTGAGTCGTTGTTATATATATGGGTGGGACATCCACCCGACAGTTTGATAATGTTGCGCACTTGCTTTGAGTAGGTGTGAGTGCGCACTTGCTCTTTCGAAGACGGCACATCGCTCGAAATGACAGTTTTTATCGTGCCGCCGTTCTTATTATATTACTTTACCTTTAACTACAACCATAGGATAGGTTTCGTAGCCGGAGAGCGTGCGTCCGCTTTGGATTATGCAGTCTTTGTCCGTGATTGCATAGTTCAACGTCGCATTCTCCATGACGATACCGTTTTCCATGATTATTGAATTGCGGATGACCGCGCCTTTCCCGACCTTGACCGAACGGAAAAGTATGCTGTTTTCGACCGTACCGTCAATCACGCACCCGTCTGCAATGATAGAATTTTTGACGTCCGCGCCGTCACCGTACTTGGTAGGCACGCTATCCTTGACCTTGGTGAGAATGGTGGAGTGCTTGTAGAACAAACTCTCTCTCACTTCGGGGTTGAGCAATTCCATGCTATGTTTGAAGTAGGTGGGGATGCGGTCGATAACCGCAACGTAGTCTTCCACTTCGTAACTCATGACGTAAAGGTCGTTGAGACAAGTTTGGATTATATCCTTTTCAAAGTCGTAGCAACCGTGTGCGTACGCGTTATCTATCAAGGAAATGAGCAAGTCTTTCTTGACGAAATAGATATTCAAGTCGCAGAGTTGCGCACCCGCATCGGATGCGACGGGGAAACGCATATCGGTTATACGCTTATTCTTGTCCACGCTGACGATATATTTACGAGGATTGGTGTCGTCCGTCGAGTAGGTGAGCATAGTTATATCCGCGCCCTTTTCGATATGAAATTTTTCCACTTCGTCGAAGTTGATATTGAACGCCATATTCGTATTCGAGATGACGACGTATTCTTCGCTCGCACTCATCATGAATCCGCGGAGAGTGTAAAGCGCTTCGATTTTGCCCTTGTACACTTCGTGCGCACTGTTGAAAACGTAGGGCGGATAAATGGATATACCGCTGTTTTTACGGTTCAAGTCCCAATCTCTACCTTGACGGATATGGTCCATAAGGGAGTTATAGTTGTTTTTGGTGATAATGCCGATTGTGGTTATGCCCGCATGCACCAAGTTTGAGAGCGCAAAGTCGATGAGACGATACCTGCCCGCAAAAGGCAACGATGCGGTGGTGCGGTGTATCGTCAAGTCGTTGAGATGGCTTTCAGTATCCGATGCAAACAAAATCGCAAGAGTATTGTTTTTCATAATTCCTCCTTAACCTATCATTTCGTTCGCACCGACGGTTGCGCCTTCGGGGAGAACGTAGTGGGGAGCGATAACGCTTATCTTCCACTCGCCGGGTTTGCATTCGTCGAGAGTTTCACCGACGACGGCGTTTTTGCCGACGGTGGCATTCCAACCGACGATTGAGAATCTGACGTCCGCGCCGTCTTCGATGACTGCGCCGGGCATGATTATCGAACCTTCGACGTATGCGTCCTTGCCAATGTAGACGGAGTGAGAAATCACGCTATCCTTGACAGTGCCGTGCACGACGGTACCTTCGGAGATAAGGCAGTTTTTGACTCTGCCCGTCGGGGAGATGAAGTGCGGGGGCTCCGCCATATTTCTGGCATAAATTTTCCACTTGTCGTCGTCGAGATTGAGTCCGCCCTCTCCACCGCGGAGAATGTCCATATTCGCTTCCCAAAGAGAAGAAATCGTTCCGACGTCTTTCCAGTAGCCGTTGAATTGATATGCAAACATTCTTTGTTTGTCCGCAAGCATTTTGGGGATGATATTTTTGCCGAAATCGTTTTCGCTATCCTTGTCGTTTTCGTCGTCGATGAGATAGCGACGGAGCACGCTCCAAGTGAAGATATAAATGCCCATGGACGCTTTCGTACTCTTGGGATTTTTGGGTTTCTCTTCAAATTCCACGATTTCCGAACTGTTCTTTTTGAGGTTGAGAATGCCGAAACGGCTTGCCTCTTCGATAGGCACGTCAAGGACCGCTATCGTGCAATCCGCGCGGTTAGCCTTATGCTTTTTGAGCATATCCGCATAGTCCATTTTGTAGATATGGTCGCCCGACAAAAGCACGACGTATTCGGGGTCGTAGTTGTCCACGAAGTCGATATTTTGGTAGATTGCGTTTGCGGTGCCCTTATACCATTCCCCCGACTTTGCACGCATGAAGGGGGGCAAAACGAAGATACCGCCGTTGAGTCTATCAAGGTCCCACGGTTGTCCGTTGCCGATATACTGGTGCAATTCAAAGGGACGATATTGCGTCAACACGCCTATCGTATCTATACCGCTGTTTATGCAGTTTGAAAGCGGAAAGTCGATGATACGATACTTCGCACCGAAAGGCACGGCAGGTTTCGCAACGTCGTTGGTCAAAACGCCCAAACGAGTACCCTGTCCGCCTGCGAGCAACATCGCAAGACACTCTTTTTTCTTGCCGTTAGAACTCATTTTTTCTCCTCCTTATCTTCGGGGACTAAAATCATCACCGAATTTTTGGGTATATTTACTTTTATCGAATATTTATGTCCGTGGGAAGGTTTCCCGACCGCACGGAAGGACGGGCGACGCTCTTCGTCACCACCGTACTTTTTGAGCGGGGAATAAAGCTCCGCCCTATAAATTTTGTTTTCGGGTACGCCCATAACGTATTTCAAACGCTCCACGGGCGAAAAGTTGACTATCACGACGACGTACTTGCCGTCCGCAGACGAGCGAGTGTACGATACGATATTTTGCGTATTGTCGTCCACGACTATCCACTTGAAACCGTCGTAAGAGCAATCAAGTTGCCAAAGTTCTTTGTGTTCGAGATAGAATGCGTTCAAGTCTTTGATGAACTTGCGGAAAGTGCGATGACGGGGATAATCAAGCAAGAACCAATCGAGCTCCTGCGAATAATTCCACTCTATAAACTGCGCAAATTCGTTGCCCATAAAGTTGAGTTTCTTCCCGGGATGAGTCATCATAAAACCGTAAAACGCTTTCAAACTCTCGAATTTTTGGTCGTATTCACCGGGGACTTTGTTTATCATACTGCACTTGCCGTGCACCACTTCGTCGTGGGATATAGGCAAAATGTAATTCTCGCTGTACGCATACGAAATCGCAAAAGTCAAATCGTTGTGATTGTCCTTTCTGAAAAACGGATCGAGAGAAATGTAGTGCAAACTGTCGTTCATCCAACCCATATTCCATTTGAAATTGAAGCCGAGTCCGCCGAGATATGCGGGTTTCGTCACCATAGGGAATGCGGTGGATTCTTCTGCAATCGTAATCACTCCGCGATGTTTCGACAAAATCGCCGTATTCATTCTTTGCAAGAACTCTTTCGCTTCGAGATTGTAGTTTCCGCCGTATTGATTTGGCAACCACTCCCCGTCCTTTCTGCCGTAGTCGAGATAAAGCATACTCGCGACTGCGTCGCAACGCATACCGTCGATATGATAGGTATCGAACCAAAACATCGCTGCGGAAATGAGATAACTTCTCACTTCGTTCTTGCCGAAATCGTACACTTTCGTGCCCCATTCCTTATGTTCGCCCTTTCGCGGATCGGAGTATTCGTAAAGCGGTGTGCCGTCGAAATCGCTCAAACCGTGTTGGTCGCGGGGGAAGTGCGCAAGCACCCAATCGAGAATGACGCCTATTCCCGCGCGGTGGCACCTGTCCACGAATTCCATGAAATCTTTGGGAGTGCCGTATCTCGACGTAGGTGCGAACATACCCGTCACCTGATAGCCCCAACTGCCCTCGTAGGGAAATTCGGTGAGTGGCATAAGTTCGATATGGGTGTAGCCCATTTTCTTGACATAAGGGATAAGTTCGTCCGCAAGAGCGGTGTAAGAGAAGAAATTTCCGTCCGCGTACTTTCTCCAACTGCCGACGTGGACTTCGTATATATTCATAGGAGAGCCGTAAGGATCATAGTCGTTTCTTGCACGCATCCACTTTCCGTCTTTCCAATGATAGCCTTTCAAATCGTAAAGTTTGCTCGAATTTGCAGGAGCGGTTTCAAAATGCAAACCGTAAGGATCGCACTTGAAAACGGTTTCGCCGTTTGCGCCTTTGACGGCGTATTTGTAATTATCATACTGTTTCAGACCTTCTATGAACGCATACCAAATGCCGTCCGAAGAAGGTTCCATGACGTTTATATCAGGATTCCAACCGTTGAAGTCGCCGACGACGGAAACTCTCTCCGCGTTGGGCGCCCACACCGCGAAACTCCAACCTTCCGCACCGTTCTCGACGGAAGGATAGGGAGAAAACATTTTTTGGGACTCGAAGTTTGTGCCTTCGTGGAATAGATAGGTGGCGTAACTGTCCTTTTTCATAGTTGCTCCTAATTCGATGTAGCATTATTATAGCAAATAATTTGTTACTATTCAATAATAGAGCGAAAGTTTTTACCACAAATTTATAAAAACTTTACAAAACCCCGAAAAATATTCGATAAAAAGTTGCATTTTTGTTGAAAATTTGCGATTTTGTGCAAAATTGCAAGGAAATTTTTGTCCGATTAACCCATTTCGCAAACGCTCACCGACGACAACAAATAAGCGTTTGCGCCGTCAGGAAGTTTGTCGAAAAGCGTTTTTGCTTCATCGAAAGACGAAAAAACGCCGACGACCGCACTTCCGCTCCCCGTCATAATCACGTCGTTTGCGCCGAGTTCTTCTAATGTTCTACGCGCTTTCACCACCCCTGAATTTAGCATTCTTGCCGCTCTTTCAAGGTCGTTTCTACGCTTGCCGAAAAAACCCAAACCGTAACTGTCGAAAAGTGCGTAAGCATCCCCGCTATCCACTCCGCCGTCAGCAATCAAGACGACGAAATGCAGGTCGATTTCACCAAGGTTTTCGATTTCTTCCCCGACACCGCCTATTCTTGCATATCCGCCCTTTGCCATATAGGGCGCATCAGAGCCGATAGACAACAAAAACTCATCATCTAACGCTATATTTTTGACTTTTGCAAGTGCTTTTGCCACCGCTACCGCACTTGCTGTCGAACCGCCCATACCCGCACCCAAGGGGACGTTTTTTTCAATCGCCAAATCCACGTTTACTGCGCCGTAAGCCTGCACGAATTTCTCAATCGTTTTCTCAATCAAGGGGCAAAATCTATCTTTTTCAAATCCGTCAAGGTTGCACGCAATATCGAAAGTCACCCCGCCGCTTGCGGTTTTTCGATATTCTACCGCATCGAAAAGGTTGACCGAAACCGCTTGCATCTCGAGTGTATGCAAGTTTTCGCGTTTGCCGACAATTCGCAAGGATAGATTAACTTTTGCAGGTACGTAGATTTTTTCGCACATAAAAAGATAGCCTTTTTAGGCTATCTTATCATATTCGTCGAATTTTAGCAACTATCGCGCAAGACTGCGGAAAAAGAGCACCCTTTCACCTTCTGCAAGCGGCTCGACGAGAGCGGGATTTTGTTCCAAAATCTTGTCGGGAGTTGCGGTCAGCGCTTTGCATACGTCCCAAATTTTGTCCCCGCTTCTTGCAATATACATTGAAAGTCCCGAGTCGTTGACCTCTTTTCCGTCCCCCAATTCTACCGCGGAGATGAATGAAGTCGTCAACGTTTCGTATTCGTCAACCGTGATATAGAGAGTTATATCGAATGCTATTTCTCCGTCCCGTTTCAATTTCGCTCCTACGTTTGCGACGATAGCACGAGCGACGACGTCACCCGCAAAATCCCCATTTAGAACACTTGAAAACGGCACCTCTGCGCGGACGGAGTCAATTCCGTCGTCTCCGTCGTACAACACCGAAACAAGCACGATTCCGTCCACTCTGACTCCGTCGTCTTCGCTCACCGCCTTTGCAATTCCGACCGAGGCGGATGGCATTGCGACAATTCTATTTGCTCTCTTGCCGTCGTCAAGATACGCAGATCCGTCAACCTTTTCTTCAAAGAAGGATGAGCCTTTCATATATCTGCAAGTGCGCTCGTCGGTCGTAACGGCGGTTTCGTTCGTCAGGCTGAACACATCGGTCACGACAGTATTTTCTAACATTCTAAACGCTTTGATCTTCAAATTTATATCACTTTCAAAGCGCAATTCGTTTTCGCCGGTCACCCCCGCAAGCACCACTCTCGACTTCTTGACAGATGCGACTGCGCTCACCGTATCCCCTTCTCTCATGCCGTCGATTTCGACGTTTTCAGCGGATGCGATTTCAAAGGACGCAGTGCGGATTTCTTCCCCTTCGGTGTACGTCACGACCGCTATCGCAACAAGGTCCACCGCAACCGAATTTTCCCCTGCCGTAGCGTTTTTGACAATCGTGTCGGAGTGTAGCGATAACACCTTTCCGACTTCCCCGACAGTCGTGCTTTCTTCTGCAGAAACCACAACGCTCTTTCCGCCTACGTATTCGGGACAAGCGATTATCACGTCGCTCACAAGACAGTCTTCCGCCTCGGACAGATATTCGTCTTCATCCACCGATACCGTTTGCACCGCCACTTGCACGACTGCGGACAAGGTTATTCCGTCCCCGGTTGCGACGTCGCTTTCGCTCACCGTGACAAACGCATCCGCTTTATCGTCCGCGGACGTATCCCCTTCCACTCTCACGGTGAAATCCGCATTATAACTCACCCCTTGCTCTACGCTGTCCGTGTCTATATAAATGAGTTTGAATTCCGCTCTGCCCTCGACTTCGACGTAGCCGTCGCTAGCGGTTGCGGACAAGACTTTGCCGTCTACCGCAAGAGATAATATCTTTGTGACTTTTTCGGCATCCACACCGCTCGGAGTGAATTCGACCACTCTTTCCACGCTTTCAAAAGTCTTAATCGTTGCAGGATTTGTTTTTTCGTACTTGAACATATTCGCCTCCATATTCGCTATAACTCTATGCCGACCTATCCCCTTTTATTCGCAAAAAGAATAAATATCGGATTTTTTGGCAAGGATTATCGTATGAGAGAAATTTCCAAAAATATCGTGCAATCGAAGTCAGAAGTCGAAAAACTCGTAGGCGTGCATGCACTCATAAAAATATCAGAGCGACACGGCAAAGAAACTCTCGTCTACGGCAAAGTGGACAAACTTTTCCCGTCCGTATTCACCGTCCGTCTCGACGACGGCGAAGTGCGCACCTTTTCATACTCCGACGTGCATACGGGCGGAGTCCTGTTTTCCGTCGAATAATCATCCAAATTCCTATTGCATTGACCGCCTATATTTGCTATTATTTATATATCCAAATTAGGAGTGAACTTGCATGTACAACGCCGAAAAACTGCAATCTGCAAAAGAATATTTGTATCTGCTTTCGCAGTCGATAGACCCCACCACGGGTGAACATATCGACGACCCGATTCTCCAAAAAGACGAAATCAAAGACGTCCTTCGTTTTGCATCCGAAGTCTTATCTTCCCTTTCGCATGATAAACTCAAAACGTGCGGCCCGCCTCCGTCCGCTTTCGATGCGTCCGCAATCGACAAATCCGCCATAAGTTTGACGGATAGAACAGTGGGTATCACAAGCCTTGCAATACGCATAAACAAGCAAGTCGACAAAAGCAAAATGCGTTCGCTCAGAGTCGCAACAATCAACGAATGGCTCGTTTCAAACGGCTACCTTTCAAAAGAAAAAGTCCCGGTCGTCCGCAACGTAACCAAACTCGTCCCCACCGACGAAGGCTCGAAAATCGGTTTGATCGAACTCGAAAAAATCAGCCGTAGCACAGGCGAAATCACAAAGAAACTCATTTTGTCCGTCAGCGGACAACAATTCATCATCGACCATCTCGACGAAATTGCCGCTCAACCCGACGTCCCCGACGACACCGACGATTCCGATTACACTCCCGACGACGTCCCCAACGACAACACCCTCCCCGCCGACTACTTCGACGAAATCGAATAGCGCCTCACCGCAAAACGTCATCGTCTTTCGTCGTTGCTATAGTTTTACAACAAATCAAATAGAAGATACTCATCCGAAATACGATGAAAATTACATATCGCATTATCGGGAGCGAAACACAAAAAAAAACAGCCACCGCGAGGGTGGCTGATTTTTTATTGATTGGGGTTATTTTTTGGATTGTTCTTGGGCGGCGATTTTGTCGATGACACGAAGAATCACGTCGAAACCAAGGCCTACCGTGTCTACCGTGAAACGTTCGGGTTGATCGTAGAAAGTGTGGTAGTAGTTGGTAAGGATAGGATTTTGTGCTGCGAAAGTGATTGTCTTTACGCCGACCTTGTGGAAAGGAGTGGAATCGCATCCGCCGACGGGATTGACGATGTTACCCGGCTTTTCGATGCCTGCTTCCGACATGGATTCCACAAACATTCTTTCAAGGTCCTTGTTGAACTTGGTGAATTGCCACGTATCGCCGTGGACGACTTCGAAGAAACCTTCGTCCGCAACGGAGTCGATATTGATATTCCAACAATTTTGAAGGATTTCTTCACCCTTATGTCTTCTCGTGAAGGCGAGAGAACCACGAAGTCCTGCTTCTTCACTGCCGCAGTTGAGGTCGATTATACGGCAACGAGCGGGCATTTTGTCGGGGTTTTCCTTGAAGTATTTGGTGACTTCATAAGCAAGCGCAATACCGGTTGCGTTGTCCATTGCACCGGGGGATGCGGTCTTGGGGTTCTTGTCGAGCCAAAGGGTGACAAGGAACGCTCCGCCGATAAGGAAGGGGCAAAGGAATTGATAGTAGTACGCAATATCCCAATAGAGATTGAAGAGTTCGTAGTCTTCAGAGACAGTGAGTGCGAAGAAAAGAATTGCGAACACAGTGATTGCAAGCACGCAAACTGCACCAAAACCGACTTTTGCGAACGCAAACGCAGGATTAAGTTTGGATTTGACTGCGCTATGTTTCCAGTTCCAGCTCGTATCGGTGTGGCCGGAGAGCATAATGGTGTAGTCGTATTCGCCGTCTTCGGGAAGGAGTTCGCCGTAGGTGTTGTAGGAAACTTCTTGGTGGAAACACCAGTCAAGCCACGTCTTGTAAAGGAACACGCTGTTGATCATCCAAAACCAAACTGCTACCATTCCGACGGTGGCAAGGAAGAAGAGTGCGGTGCTATTGAAAATGACACCGAGCAACACGACGAGTGCGGCGATTATGCCTGCCCAACCCGCATAAGGTATTCCGCCGATAGACGCGCGGGGCGCAACGAGGAATTTCTCTTGAACGGGTTTGATGCCGAGTTCTTCGAGTTTGCCTGCCATGTAGCCGTGAAATTGCTTTTCGCTTTCGGATCCGGGAAGTCTGGGGCCGATTTCGTTGGCTGCATGAGTTACGATTTCGTACGCCTCATCGGCATACTTTCTGAGTTCTTCTCTCATAATTTTCTCCTTATAAAAATTTATCTTAATATAATAATCAATATATTATTCGAGTTCACCCTTTGCGTTGATGAGAGTTGCACCGCCCATAAACTTGCGGAGCACTTCGGGGATGGTCACGCTGCCGTCTGCGTTTTGGTATTGCTCGACGATTGCGGGGATCACGCGGGAAGTTGCAAGACCGCTACCGTTTAAGGTGTGGAGATATTGGGGTTTGCCCGTTTCTGCGTCGCGGTAACGAGTGTTGTTACGGCGTGCTTGATAGTCGTTCGCGTTGGACACCGAACTGCATTCCTTGTAGATACCCATGGACGGAATCCAAAGTTCAACGTCGTAGGTGCGTGCCATACTTGCGGAGCAGTCCCCTGCCGCCAACTTGCTGAGTCTGAAGTGCAAACCGAGTTTGTCGACAAGACGGCAAGCTTTGTTCACGAGTTCTTCAAACGCTTTGGGGCTATCGCAGGGTTTTGCGTATTGAACCATTTCGATTTTGTTGAATTGGTGACCTCTGATCATACCGCGTTCTTCGCTTCTTGCACTACCCGCTTCCTTTCTGAAACAAGGGGAATACGCAAAGAATTTCATAGGCAGTTTCTCTTCGGGGACGATTTCGCCCGCATACATATTGACGAGTGCGGTTTCCGCAGTAGGAAGCATAAAACGATTTCTCGTTCTGTCTTCGTCACAGTCGAGCCAATAGACTTCGTCGCTGAATTTGGGGAATTGTCCTGCACCGAAGCCGCAGTTGTAACCGAGTTGGTAGGGGGGCAAAATAAATTCGTAGCCGTCTGCAAGGTGCTCTTCGATGAAATAGTTGAGAAGCGCCCATTCGAGTCTTGCACCCACTCCTCGATAGAGCCAGAAACCGTTGCCCGAAAGTTTGACTCCGCGTTCATAGTCGATAAGTCCGAGATCTACGCAAAGGTCGTAGTGGTTTTTGGGAGTGAATCCGTCGAAAGTCGGTTTCTTGCCCCATTCTTGAACGACTTGGTTATTCTCCTTTTCGCCGGGGAGAAGGTCGGGATCGGGAATATTGGGAAGACGGCAAAGAAAATCGTTGATTGCGCCGATGAGAGAATTGATTTTCTCGTCGCCCGCCGCGATTTGATCGCCGATTTTGCGCATTTCTTCAAAGATAGGCGCGACGTCCTTACCCTCTTTTTTGAGTTTAGGGATTTCTGCGGACACTTTGTTGCGTTGCGCTTTGAGTTGTTCGATTTCGCCGATGAGAGCCTTGCGTTGGTTGTCCCATTCGATGACTTGGGTGAAATCCACGTCGTGACCTTTCTTTTTGAGAGCCGCCGCGACTTCTTCGGGGTTGTTTCTGATTCTTATTAAATCTAACATATTTGCCTCGTATTATATTTCCTTTTATATCGTGCGATTTGCTTTTTTGCTCGTCGACGGTTATGCGATTATGTTCACAAGTCTGCCGGGGACGACGATAACTTTTTTCACGTCGCCGGTCAGTTGAGCGGATACCGCTTGTTTTGCAGCCTCTTCGATTTCTTCGCGAGACGCATCCTTGGACACGGTGATTTTCGCTCTCATCTTGGAGTTGATTTGGACTGCGAGTTCGATTTCGTCAAGGACGAGCGCCTTCTCGTCGCATACGGGGAAGGACTGATTGAACACGGAGTATTCCTTGCCCATAACTTCCCAAAGTTCTTCGGAGAAGTGCGGTGCAAACGGCGCCATCAACAAGACGAGATCTTTGATGCAATCGAGATAGAACGTGCTCTTGTGCGCAACCGCGCTATCGTAGGCGTAGATTGCGTTGACGTATTCCATCATTCTTGCGAGTGCGGTGTTGAAAGAGAACGCTTCAAGGTCTGCGGTCACGCTCTTAATGGTGCGATTGCGGACGAAGTTGAGTTCCTTTTCTTCCTTGCCCATAGGTCTATCTTCAAAGTTCTCGTAGCACTTTCTGACAAGACGCTCTATTCTGTCAAAGAAACGGATGATGCCATCGAGCCCCTTATCATTCCACGGACCGCCTTCGATATAGCTGAATCCGAACATAAGATACACTCTGAATGCATCGGAGCCGTATTTGGAAACGCTGTCGTCGGGGGAAACCACGTTGCCGCGCGACTTGGACATTTTCTGCCCGTCGGGTCCCAAAATCGTGCCTTGGTGGACGAGAGAAAGGAAAGGCTCGTCGAAGTGCAGATAGCCCATATCTCTCAACGCTTTCGTGAAGAAACGTGCGTAAAGCAGGTGCATACATGCGTGCTCCGCTCCGCCTATATACTTATCTACAGGAAGAATTTTGTCGATTTTTTCGGTGTCGAAAGGTGCGTCCGCATTCTTGTTGTCGGGATAGCGCAGGAAATACCAACTCGAACAAACGAAAGTATCCAGTGTGTCGGGATCTCTTCTTGCAGGCGCTCCGCATTGGGGGCAAGTGCAATTCATAAATTCTTCGCATTTTGCAAGAGGAGATTTTCCGTCGGGTTTGAACTCCACGTTATAGGGAAGTTCGACGGGCAAATCCTTTTCGGGAACGGGAACGTCTCCGCAGTGCGGACAATGGATAATGGGAATAGGTGCGCCCCAATAACGTTGACGACTGATGAGCCAATCGCGAAGACGATAGTTGGTTTTGAGTGCGCCTTTGCCTTCTTTTTCAAGTTTTTTGATGACTGCGATTCTGCCCTCTTCGGTGGTCATACCGTCAAACTCACCGCTGTTTATCATCACACCGTAGTCGCAGAAAGGAAGACTGTCGTCCACGTCTGCGGTTGCGCCTTTGATAACTCTTTCGACGGGCAAGCCGAGTTTTTGAGCGAACACGTAGTCACGGTCGTCGTGAGCGGCAACGCCCATAACCGCGCCCGTGCCGTAACTTGCGATGACGTAGTCCGCAACGAGAATAGGCACTTCTCTGCCGTTGATGGGGTTGATTGCGTAAGAGCCGGTCAAGACGCCTGTCTTTTCACGGGTGGAAGCCATACGGTCGATTTCGGTGACTTTCGCACTTTCCGCCTTATATTTTTCAACCGCTTCTTTTTGTTCCGCAGTGGTCACGAGGTCGACGAGAGGACTTTCGGGAGCAAGCACGACGTAGGTCACGCCGAAAAGGGTATCCGCACGAGTGGTGAACACTCTGAAAGTCACGTCACTGCCCTTGACTGCAAATTCGACTTCACCGCCATAGGACTTGCCGATCCAGTTTTTCTGCATGGTTTTTGTCTTTTCGGGCCAGTCGAGTTTGTCGATGTCTTCAAGGAGTTCGTCTGCGTATTGGGTGATTTTGAAGAACCATTGCGTGAGATTCTTTCTGACGACGGTGCTCCCGCATCTTTCGCAAATACCGCCTTGCGCCTGTTCGTTTGCAAGAACGGTGTTGCAGGAAGGGCACCAGTTGACGGGTGCTTCTTTGCGGTATGCAAGCCCGTGCTTGTACATTTGCAGGAACATCCATTGAGTCCACTTGTAGTAGTCGGGCATACAAGTTTTGATTTCGTAATCCCAATCGTAAGTCGCACCGATACGTTTGAGTTGGTCCTCCATCGTTGCGATATTTTTAAGGGTGCTATCTTGCGGGTGAATACCCGTCTTTATGGCGTAGTTTTCCGCAGGGAGGCCGAAAGCGTCGAATCCCATCGGGTGAAAGACTTCGTAGCCTTGCATACGTTTGAAACGCGCGTACGAGTCGGACGGTCCGTAGTTATACCAGTGTCCTGCGTGGAGTTTCGCGCCCGAAGGATAGGAAAACATCTCGAGTACGTAGCATTTCTTGTCCGCCTTTTCGGGGTGGAACTTGTAAAGTTGGGTGTCTGCCCAAATTTTTTGCCATTTGGCTTCGATTTGACGTAAATCCATTGTTTTTTGCAATTCCTATATTAAGATATAGTAATTCTAATACTAAATACTTTATAAGTCAACAAAAAAGATTATTGACACCCCCGCGCGGAAAAGCTAAAATAAATTCGTGAGGTGCTCGCTATGAAAAACAATAACCTTAAAAAATTGTGCGCAATCATCGTGGTCGTAGTCATCGCGTTATCCGCTATTTCCTTCGTCGCTTGCAACGAAAAAGGGAACGACGGTACCGGCCAAACCATTACCAAAGGGAACGACGATACTCCCAAAACATTCATCAAGGCGGACGGCATTCGTCTGCTCGACTTGAACGGAGAGCCTATGGGACTTCAAGGCACCAACCTCGGCGGTTGGCTCGTTCAAGAAGAATGGCTCTGTCCTAGCACTATGCTCGTCTGCAACTGCGGGAGCGACCATACCTTTGAAAACTGCCCGAGCAAGCAAGTCAAAGCGTATGCGCAAGTGGACATTCTTCTCACCCTTTACAACCGTTTCGGAGAGGACGAAGCAATCAGACTTCTCGACGTCTACGAGGACAACTGGGTGACCGAAAAGGACTTTGAAAATATCAAAGCACTCGGCATGAACTCTGTCAGAATCCCCTTCACCTACCTGAACTTTATGGACGCTCTCAAATTCGACGAAACCAAAAACGAATGGGTGAAAAAGGATTGGGCGGAACTCACGATAAAACAAGAGAATAACGACGGTTTTGAAAGACTGGACTGGGCGCTTTCAATGTGCGAGAAGTACGGACTCTTCGCAATTCTCGACATGCACGGAGCGGTCGGTTCACAGTCGGGACAAGACCACACCGGTGATATATCCGAATATCTGGGCAGACTCTATCTCCAAGACGACGTAGGCGCAACCTGCCGTCAAAAAACCAAGGAACTTTGGGTTGCAATCGCGGAGCGTTACAAGGACAATCCATACGTCGCGGCGTACGATATTCTCAACGAACCCGGTCTTGCAACGAGCAGCGGTAGCGGTAAAAATCAATCCACGAGCGAAGAGGTCGTGACCGACTATTTCGACGAACTCTACGACGCAATCCGTGCGGTTGACGGCAACCATATCATCAGTTTTGAATCTTGTTGGGAAGCAGGCAATCTCCCCGACCCCGACGAATACGGTTGGGATAACGTCCTTTACCAATACCACCACTACAACTGGGCGTCCGCAAACATGGCAAACAAACTTTTCTACTGGTTCAAAGTCAACTCGATTGACGGAGATATGCTCGACCGCGATTTCCCGGTCATCATCGGTGAATTTAACGTTTGGGCGGACACCCACCCCGACAAAACAACTACAGCTAAAGATAACACCCAAACCGAAGAACAAGCGTGGGCAGGCACAATGGAATTGTATACGGGCAAAGGTTGGAGTTACACCACGTGGAATTTCAAGCATTGTGCGACGCATTCCAGCTGGGGACTTTTCAATCTCAACGAAGGCACCGACGAACCGCAAGCAGACCTTCTGCATTCCACTGCGGCGGAAATCGAATATGCTTGGAGTTTCCACAATGCGTCCAACTACCACGAAAACACCGCCCTTACGAATTGTATCAAGCCGTATATAAACGACTTCTACACCGGCGAAACCACCAAATCCACAACCGAAGAATATTACATCTTGGGCGACTAAAAAGCGAATGTGCGTTTTCTATTGTGCAAGTCGCAAAATCGTGCTAATATCTATCTATACGAAAACGCAGAGGTAAAATATGTTCATCTCTTTTGAAGGTTGCGAAGGCGTGGGAAAATCCACCCAACTCCGCTATCTGAAAGAATATCTTGAAAAAACGGGACAGTCCGCCGTGTTTGTGCGCGAGCCGGGAAGCACCCCTATATCCGAACAAATTCGCTCGGTCATTCTCAACCCGAAAAACAACGAAATGACTGACGAATGCGAGGCACTTCTCTACGCCGCATCGAGAGCGCAACTGGTCGACGAAGTCATCCGTCCCGCTCTAGAAGAAGGGAAAACCGTCGTGTGCGACCGCTACGTAGACAGCTCCGTTGCATATCAAGGTTACGGCAGAGGACTGGGCGCAGATTTTGTCAAACGCATCAACGCCTACTCTATCGACCGTTGCATGCCCGACGTTACTATTTTCCTTGATTTGCGCCCGTCGGAGTCTTGGCGTACCACCCCGGGAGAAGATAGACTCGAACACCAAGAACGTGCTTTTTACGATAAGGTATACGACGGCTTTGTTGCCGAAATGCAGACTTCAAACGGTCGAATCGTATCAATAAAACCCGATTTCAACAAAAACGTCACGCATGCACGCATTATCGACGCACTCAAAAAACGAGGTGCAATCAAGTGAACAAACCCCTCTTTGCAGACGTCCTAAAAACCTCGAAAGCGTACCAACTCATCAAGAGCGATTTCAGTCGCGGACTCGGTCACGCCTATCTCGTAGTGTCCTCCGACGAAGACGCCCTTTCGCAGTTTTTCACCTTGGTTGCGGCTATGGTTTTCTGCGACGACCACTCCGCTTGTTTCGATTGCAACGAGTGCCTGAAAGTCGTCAATAGAAACAACCCCGACGTCTACTACAACGAGAATAAAAAGGAAATCAGGGTGAAAGAAATCGAAGAGCTCACCGAATCCACCATGCTGAAATCCTATTCGGGAAGCAAATTATATTTCGTCACGCATGCGGACAAAATGAACACTGCGTCCCAAAACAAACTGCTCAAAACTCTAGAAGAACCGCCTGCAGGAGTGAGCATTTTCCTTGGCGCTTCAATAGAGTCCGCAATGCTTGAAACCATTCGTTCGCGTTGTCGCACGGTGTATCTCGACCTGTTCGACAGAGACACGATATACAACGCTTTGCTCGGTTTAGGTATCGCACAAAAGACCGCAGAGGTATCCGCGGATTGCTCGGAAGGCATGCTCGGAAAAGCGTATGCGTTTGCAAAAAAACCGGACCACGTAGGACTCTACTCCTCCGTCATCTACTTCCTTGAAAAACTCACGCACAGTAGCGACGTCATAGTGCTCGACAGAATCGCGCCTATGCAAAACCAAAAGAACGAGTTTTTGGACGTGTTGACAATCGTGCTCCGCGATATGCTCGCAATCAAGGAAAACGGCAACGTCATCTCGAAACACGTTTCCGCAGACGTCAAACGACTCTCCGACGGTTTCTCCGAAAAGGCTATTTCCGAAATCATCCTCCTCGTCAACCAAACGAGAAAAAAATTATACTACAGAGTCAATTCGCAGGCGACTTTCGATTCCCTGCTCTTTTCCATATTGGAGGTAAAACATAAATGGCAATTATCGTAGGAATCAAATTCCAAGGTACGAATAAAGTATATTATTTCGATCCCAAAAACCTTGACTTCGTCGAAGGGGACGGCGCAATCGTCGAAACCGCTCGCGGTCAGGAATACGGTATCGTCGCAATCGCAAACAAGGAAGTCGAGGAAAAAGATATTGTTTCCCCCTTGAAACCCGTCATCAGAAAAGCTACCGACGACGACCTTAAACGCCTTGAAAAAAACCGCGCGGACAAAGAACACGCTCTCGTCGTCATCCGCGAAAAAGTTGCGGAAGCGGGACTTCAAATGAAACTTGTGGATGCGGAATATACCTTTGACAGAAGCAAACTCATCTTCTACTTCACCGCAGACGGCAGAGTGGATTTCAGAGAGCTTGTCAAAACCCTTGCATCGATCTTCAAAATCCGCATCGAACTTCGTCAAATCTACGAGCGCGACGACACCAAAATGCGCGGTGCGCTTGCTCCTTGCGGTAGACCTTGTTGTTGCACCACTCACCTACCCGACTTTGAAAAAGTGTCCATCAAAATGGCAAAAATTCAAGGACTTTCCCTCAATCCGCAAAAGATTAGCGGTATGTGCGGTAGACTTATGTGTTGCCTGAAATACGAAAACGCCTACTACAGCGAAGTCTACAAACAAATGCCGAAAGTGGGAAGCAAAGTCAAAACTCCCGACGGCGAAGGCACCGTCGAACAAAACGACCTAATCAAACAAACTTCCCGCGTCCGCGTCCTACTCAAAAACGGCGACTACGACGTCCGCACCTACAATCTCGACGCTCTCCGAATCGGCGAACGCCAATCTGCCACCGAACTCGACGACCAACCCGAAGATTAAAAACAAAGCTCTGTGATCAAACGTGGCAATTCATACTTCGATTGAAAACGGTATTTCGATTGAACAATAATTGAAAAAACTCATTGTTTTTGATCATTCGTCATCTCACAACTTAAGAAAAAATGCAAAATAAAAATCCCGACGATTGTCGGGATTTTTGTTTTGGGTTGGTGATTAACCGATCTTGACGTTGACTTTGATGGAGGGGCCCATGGTGGAGGCAATGTAGACGGACTTGAAGTAAGTGCCTTTTGCCGCTGCGGGTTTCGCCTTCAAGAGCGCATCGATAATGGTGTTGTAGTTTTCTGCGAGTTTTTCTACGCCGAAAGACTTCTTACCGATGGGAACGTGCACGATGGATTGTTTGTCGAGTCTGTATTCGACTTTACCTGCTTTGATGTCTTTGACTGCTTTTTCGATGTCCATGGTGACGGTGCCGGACTTGGGGTTAGGCATCAAGCCCTTAGGACCGAGGACTCTTGCGATACGTCCGACAATACCCATGACGTCAGGGGTTGCGACGACTGCATCGAAATCGAACCAGTTTTCGGTTTGGATCTTTTGGATCATATCTTCTGCACCGACGTAATCTGCGCCTGCTGCGAGAGCTTGGTCTGCTTTCTCGCCCTTTGCGATGACGAGGACGCGGACGGTTCTACCAGTTCCGTTGGGGAGGACGCATACGCCACGGACTTGTTGGTCGGCTTTACGGCCGTCAACGCCGAGTTTGCAGTGGAGTTCTATAGTTTCATCGAATTTGGACTTTGCGGTTTGGAGTGCAAGAGCGAGTGCTTCGTTGCTATCGTACGCTTTGTTTTCGATGAGTTTTTTGCTATCTACGTAATTTTTACCGCGTTTCATAATTGCCTCCTTATTCTTCGACGAGGATACCCATGCTACGTGCGGTACCTGCGATCATGCTCATTGCAGATTCGACGTTTGCAGCATTAAGGTCTGCCATTTTGAGTTCCGCGATTTCTTTGCATTGTGCTTTGGTAAGGGTTGCGACCTTATCCTTGTTGGGACGACCGGAAGCAGTCTCGATACCGCAAGCTTTCTTGATAAGAACGGGCGCGGGAGGGGTCTTCATAATGAAGGTGAAGGAACGATCCTGATAGATAGTGATGACTACAGGGATGATAAGGCCTGCTTGTTTTGCGGTCTTTTCATTAAATTCCTTGGTGAATGCGGGAATATTGATGCCGTGAGGACCGAGGGAAGAACCTACAGGGGGTCCCGGAGTCGCTTTGCCGGCAGGAAGTTGCAGTTTGACAACTGCGCTTATTTTTTTAGCCATAAATCCTCCTGACTAACGTGGTTTGAACGGAAACGGATTGGGATTTGTTTCCTCCCACTTAGACCTGATGGTCTATCGTTTAACTCAAAGTTTTTCAACTTGTGAGAAGTCAAGCTCGATGGGGGTTTCGCGACCGAACATCTCGACGATAACCTTGACTTTTTGTTTTTCTGCACTGATGGTTTCAACAACACCGCTGAAGTTTTCAAGCGCGCCGTTGATAATCTTCACGTAGTCGCCTTCTTTGACGTCAATATCGTCAATGGTGACGGCTTCGAGTCTATTTCTTCTGACCTCGTCGTCCGAGATAGGAAGAGGTCTGCCTTTGGGGCCACAGAAACCTGTAACACCTTCGGTGCTTGTTACAAATTGCCACACTTTATCCGTGTAAATCATCTTGATAAACACGTAATTCGGCATTTTTTTGCGCTGTACGACTTTTCTTTTGCCATCCTTTTCGACGACTTCGTCTTCGTAAAGAATGATGGGGGCGCCAAAGATATATTCTTTCATATCCGCGTTGCGTTCAAGTTTGTTGCTCATATCGCGGACAACGCTCGCTTCACAGCCGGACTTGGTATGAAGAACGTACCACTTCGGTTGTTCTTTTTTTTCATCACGGATTTCTTCCATAATTGCGCTCTCCTAATTATAAGAACATATAAGTCCACTCGCCGGAAATGACAAGGCTGAAAATACCCGACAGCACGTAGTCGATGATGAGAAGCACCACGAAGAAAGCAACGACGACCGTCAACACGACTGCGGTGTTTTTGAGAACGTCCTTACCGCCGGGCCAAGTGACCTTTTTGAGTTCGGACCAAACACCCTTTATGCCCTTCCACATTCTCTTGAACACGTTGGGCTTGTCGGATTTGGATTTTGCCGTTTTCTTGGATTTCTTTTCAGGTGCACGTTTTTCATCTGCAGAAACGACCGGAACTTCCAGTTCGGAGTTCATTTTTTTAGAAGTATTAACTTCGGTTTTGGGCGTTTTCTTTGCCATATTGCCTCCTGCCTTACTTCGTTTCTCTATGCAAGGTGTGTTTTTTGCAGAATCTGCAGTATTTCATAAGCTCCATCCTATCGGGATGTTTTTGCTTATTTTTTTTGAGATTGTAGTTACGTTGTTTGCACTCGGTGCAAGCAAGGGTAACTCTGACTCTTGCGTCTTTTTGAGCCATAATAGCCTCCTTGTTGATGCATTCTTTTCATAGGCATACCCTACACGGCGATTCGCCGTGTAGGATATATCGCTATTTGGAAAGAACAATTATTCGATGATTTTTGCCACAACGCCGGAACCAACGGTTCTGCCACCTTCACGGATTGCGAAGCGAAGACCTTCTTCGATTGCGATCGGGGTGATGAGTTTGATTTCCATGTCGATGTGGTCACCAGGCATAACCATTTCGGTTCCTGCAGGAAGAGTGATGGTACCGGTCACGTCGGTTGTACGGAAGTAGAATTGAGGACGATAGCCGTTGAAGAACGGGGTGTGACGGCCACCTTCATCTTTCGTGAGGACGTAGACTTGGCTGGTGAAGTGAGTGTGAGGATGGATGGAGCCCGGTTTTGCAAGAACTTGACCACGTTCGATGTCAGTTCTTTGGACGCCACGGAGAAGAACACCAATGTTGTCGCCGCCTTCTGCGAAGTCGAGAAGTTTGCGGAACATTTCGATACCGGTAACGGTGGTTTCTCTCTTTTCATCGCTGAGGCCGACGATTTCGACCTTGTCGCCCATTCTGAGCACGCCACGTTCAACTCTGCCGGTTGCGACGGTGCCACGGCCGGTGATGGTGAAGACGTCTTCGACAGGCATAAGGAAGGGTTTGTCGGTGTCTCTTTCGGGATCGGGGATATAGCTATCAACTGCATCGAGGAGTTCTTGGATGCATTGGGTTGCGGGATCGCCCCAGTTGCCTGCGAGGCCTGCTTCCATTGCCTTCAATGCGGAACCGCGGATGATAGGAGTGTCGTCGCCGGGGAAATCGTATTCGCTGAGGAGTTCACGAACTTCCATTTCAACGAGTTCAAGGAGTTCTTCGTCGTCGACTTGGTCGCACTTGTTAAGGAAGACGATGATGTAAGGAACACCAACCTGACGTGCGAGAAGGATGTGCTCACGAGTTTGAGGCATGGGACCGTCGGATGCTGCAACGACGAGGATTGCGCCGTCCATTTGTGCTGCACCGGTGATCATGTTCTTGACATAGTCAGCGTGTCCGGGGCAGTCAACGTGTGC
>CAZWUI010000010.1:0-47759 GCA_964637515.1 uncultured Bacteroidaceae bacterium
ATAATAATACCACAGCGAATTAAAAAACTCAATATCTAAAATTAAAATTTTTAATAAATTTTTATTTTATCTGCAAAATAGCATATTTATTCGTAAATATTTTCAAATTATTTATTTTTGCCGATTTTATACGCAGGATATGCGTTTGTATTCAAAATGCGCATTTGCTAAAAATCAAGAAATCGTGGAAAATATTAATTTTTTTATTAAAACCGATAGCGGTTCAGGTCGACGTAATACGTGAGAATGCCGTCGGTGAGGCGGGTGGAAACTTCGATGCCGTCGGTGCGGAGAAGGTCGGCTTGGGTTTCCGCACCGCCGAAGGCGAATTTCTGGGCAAGTGCGCCGTAACGGTTCACTACCCTATAACAAGGTATATTCTCGGGATCGGGATTTGAGTGTAGGGCGTAGCCGACCGCTCGCGACGCTTTCGGGGAACCGCACATACATGCGATTTGACCGTAGGTTGCGACTTTGCCTTTCGGAATTTTCTTCACCTGTTCATAGACGAGATCGTAGAAACTCATATGGATATTATTTGCAATTATAATCCTAATATTCTCTCTGCGTTTTCGTGGAAGATCTTTTCTTGATTGTTGGCAGAGAGCATAGATTTAAGGTTTGCAATCTCTTTGCCGGCATCGCTCCACGGAGAATCGGAACCGAACAAAATTTTGTCCGCACCGTGTTTTTCGACGATGGATTTGAATTTTTCTTCCCCGTAGTATTCCGTGCCCATAGACGTATCGAGATAGACGTTCGAACCTGCCAAATACTTCTCGACGTCATCCCACTGACTCTGACCGCCGAAGTGAGCGCATACCATTACGCCACCGCGCAATTCTTCCGCGACGTGTGCAAATCTTTTCGGGGACGTGTTCAACTCGCCGACGGATATGGGATCGTAGCCTGCGTGTTGGATGATGATCAAACCCTTTGAAAAAGCATAGTCGTAAAAGCGGAGCATATCGTCGCTGTCGCAAACGAAATGCTGATACTCCGCATGAAGTTTTATGCCCTTGAAGCCGAGAGAGCAAACAAAGTCGATATCTTCCTTGTAATGCTCGGACGGATAGACACCGCCGAAAGGAATGATCTTATCCGACTCGAGAGAGCGTGCCCATTCGTTCGTTTTGAAGACCTGTTCTCTTTTTGTAAGCACGGGAAGAACGACGGACTTATCGACGCCCGACTTCTCCATAAACGCAAGCAATCCGTCCCTTGTCAAGTCGTGGGACGGAGTGTACAACCCCTTTGCGTTTGCGGTGAGGGAAGCGTATGCACGAGGAGCAAGCGCATCGGGAAAAATATGAGTGTGAAAATCAATAATCATAGTTTAACGACCTATTTTCAACAGATAAAAGCGGTTTTTTGTTAATTTGCAAATTGCGCCTTGAGTTTGACAAAATACTCGCCGAGATACTTTTTCAAGACCGCCATGGACTTGTCGTAATCCGCTTGCGACGTTTTGAGCCACGGATCGGGTATCGGAGTATACTTGCCTTCCGCAACTTCGGACAGGGTGATATACTTGCTCCTACAGCTTGCGGGTGTGAGCAATTTGTGAAAACGCGACATGCCGATGATAATATCCGCTTCTTCAAATCTATCCCTTGCGTTCGACTTGTGCGACGGCTTGTGGCGGAGCAATTCTTCTTCGCTAAACCCTTCGTTTTTGAGTGCGACGACTGCTTTGGGGAAGATTTCTTTGCTATGATTGAGCACCGCCGACGACGAGATTTCTATCCCTGCGTGCGAAAGGACTTCGTCCCCTGCGATCATACGACGGAGCATAAATTCGCAGTACGGACTGCGACACACGTTTGATGAACATACGAACAAAATTTTCATATTTCGATTGTACCATTCCTTGAATTAGTAGTCAACGCAAAAAAGAGCGTTACGCCTTTTTTAGTCGTCTTGCGGCCACGAAAACCGACGGAGACGGTTTTGATGCCAGACAAATCTCTTGCCGCCTTGGAAATAACAACTTGCCATTTCGCCGACTTTCATCATACCGAAAAGGCGTCTGCCATCAATGCACTGCACAACGCACCTTCCCAATTCCGTATAACAAGTATTACTTCCCCCGCCCCCTTCGTCAATAAATAAAACTCTGGCTTTTCTCACCACTCTTTTCCTCTTGGGGACGGAGCAAAAAGCGGAAAGGTTTTCCGCTTTTGCTCCGTCCCCAAGAGGAAATCACTTGTTCCGTCTCCGAATAAGAACACCTGTGTATTCTTTCGTTTGCAGAGATAAAAAAATCCCTTGGCGGTTGCCAAGGGATTTGATTTTGTTTGACGGAATTATTTGATTTCGCCTTTTTCGATGCGGTTGTCGAAGTTTTCAAGACACTTCACTGCGATTGCAAAGCATTCTGCAAGACCTTGCTTGTTGAGGTTGTCGTAAGTGTCGTGAATGGTGTGATAGTAGTTTTCGAGAACGTGGTTGAGTCCGGTGACACCAGTCGCGCGGAAACCTGCTTGTGCAAACGCTGCGCTGTCGGTTGCTCCGCCAAAAGGAGGAACCATACCTTTGTTGCAGTGGATGCCGAGTTGATTTGCCGCTTCCAAGAAGGAGTCGGAAACTTCCTTGTCTGCTTTGACGGTGCCGTTCAAGTCGCGATAGTTGACCATGAGGAACTTCGGATCGTGAATGGTATCGAAAGAATAGATCCAAGTGGGAACGTCATCAAATTCGCCTTTGTGTGCTTCGCACCATGCCTTTGCGCCGCGGAGACCTGCTTCTTCGGAACCGGTGAGGATGACGCCGACTTCGGTGTGTTCGAGGACGATGCCTTCGTCGTGGAGTGCCTTAAGGATTGCGATAGAGATAAGGCAAGCGGTAAGGTTGTCGTTTGCGCCGTCGACGATGGTCTTTTCATCCCACATGAAGTACATACCGATTTCAAAGGGAATGAAGATAAGGGATGCTACGCCAACCCAGAAGAGAGGACCGTATGCAGCCGCACTTGCGATACCGGGTTTGCAAGCAGTGATGACGGATGCCGCGATGCAGCATGCGAATTGAAGGAGTGCGCCGACAACGGAAATGATGATGTGCGCTTCATAGACTGCGCCGCCGAACTTGCAGTTGACGGGCCAGTTCCATGCCGCGTCAGGGTGACCGTTGAAGAAAACTCTACCTTTGACTTCGCCGGTGCATTTCTTGACGGCGGTGACGTTGGAGCCTTCTTTCTCAGGGAAGAGGAAGTCGACGAATTTCTTGTAAAGACCGAATTGCAAGATCATGGTGAGGAAACCGAATGCAAGAAGAATGACGCCTATGATGGGGACGAAGAAGAAGGATACCGTGGCAAGAATCGCGCAGGTGAGCGTGATATAAATCCATCCGAAGAAGGAACCGGGGTTTTCCTTGTAGTGTTCAACGTCGGAGCGTTCGCAACCGCATTGATCTTTGAGAACGCCTGCCATATATTCGCAAGCAATTTTCTCGCCTTCCGAACCGGGACTACGTTTCGGCATGTCCTTGCAGATATGTGCGATTTCGCTGATCATATAATCTGCATGGGCATCTTTTTGTTCGATGATTTTAGATAGATCTCTCATAATTTTCTCCTTGAAAAAGATTTATTGAATATATTTTATCACACCTTTTTTGATATTTCAATAGTTAATTATTTTGAATTTACAATTTTTTTCCGCACACGCACCAAAAGCACACAACCACTAATCTAACCAACTTAATTTTGGAAAAACACCTCCCGTTTTGCCGAAAAATTTTCGGCGAGAGCAAATTGCCACAGTTGCAACCCACAAAAAGTCCGCACTTTTTCTCATCAAAATTCTCTTTGCGCATAAGGTATTTTATGAACGATACTCTGAAATCATTTCTGACCGTAACCATTTTCTCGACGTTGACACGCTTTTTATCCTTTCTATTCAAGATGTGGATGTCGCGGTCGCTGGGTGCCGAAATCGTCGGTCTATATCAAATCAGTTTGAGCGTGCTACTACTGCTCTTTTCTCTGTCGGCGGGTGCGCCCACCGTCCTATCTCGGAAGATTGCGGAGGCAGACGGGGACAAGAGACGACAAAACGCACTTCTCGCTGCATCTCTGATTTTAGGGGTATGCACGTCGGTTTTTCTAACGGTTTTATTCTACTCGTTGCACTCACGATTAGGGTTCCTGTTTTCAGACGAAAGGTGCTTGCCTATCTTTCTCATTATGCTCCCCACTCTTGTTACGTCGAGCGCATATTCGTCATTGAGGAGTTGGTTTTGGGGACGGAAAAAATTCTTATGTTTTTCATCCACCGAGCTTGTTGACGAGATAGGCAAAATCGTGCTTGCGGTGATTTTTTCGAGCGGACTTGTTTCGGGACTTACGGGCGCAAAAGGAGTTGCGCTTGCATTCACCTTGAGCGACTTACTTTGCGTACTCGTCTTGGTAGTGCTTTTCTTTGTGTCGGGCGGACGACCGGCAAAACCGCAAGGCACGAAAGAAATAATCACCGCCACAATTCCCCTATCGTCTATGCGGATATTGACGTCTTTGTCGTCTTCCCTGACCGCACTTGTCATACCCCGCAGACTCGTAGAGGGCGGAATGAGCGAAAGTCTTGCGACGGCGGAGTTTGGACGGGTGTCCGGAATGGCACTTCCGCTCATCATGGCACCTATCACGATAATCTCCGCACTGTCCGTCGTACTCATCCCCGACATTGCCACGTTATCCGCAAAACAAGAGTTTGATATGGTGAAATCGAAACTTAAAGTTACGATTGTGTTCTCTGCGGTGATTTCGTCGTTGTTCTTCGTTCTTTATCTGCCTTTCGGTGAAATACTCGGAAAACTCTTCTTCGGTGACGTCGGCGCGGGGACTTACGTGTCCGTCTGCTCCGTCCTAATCTTCCCTATCGCAATCGCAAACGCAACCACTCCCGTCATGAATTCCTTGGGGCTTGAAAGACGAACTTTCGTGAATTATATTGCGGGTGTCGTCGCCATGCTACCCTGTATCTTCTTCCTGCCGTCAGTCGTCGGAGTGTACGCTATGGCGATAGGCAGTTTCCTTGCGTTCACGGTCACGGCGGTTATGAACGTGCTAACTTTGAAAAAGCGACTGGGCAAGTTCGAGGGTATCGGCAGGAGTTTGGGAACAATAGGTTTTTCGCTACCATTGGGACTTCTCGGCTACTTCACCCACGGCATACTTTCTCGCTACACCGGGGAGAGCCTGTCAATGGTGCTCACCGCATTTTACGAGATATTCTTCTTCATCATATTTGCGTCCGCATTCAAAGTGATTGACTTCAAGACAATCGTATCTCTCGTCCGTCGCAAAACTCGGTCCAATCGCTTATTGCATTAGTCGTGCAGTTGTGCTATAATTTGCGTATTGCGATAAAGGAGCAAAATTATGGCTTTCATACAATTTGATAACGGCTATTACGACGGCGACGTTTCACTCGGCGGTATCCCTAACGGAGAAGGTACCTTCCACTACTCAAACGGAAACACGTATGTCGGTTGGTGGAAAGGCGGAAACTTCCACGGACACGGCACCTTCTACAACGCCAACGGCAATAGGTACGAAGGCGAATGGGCAAACAACGAGAGACACGGCAAAGGCACTATGTTTTTCGCAAACGGCGGACGATGCGAAGGGGAATTCAGATACCACAACTTCGTCAAAGGTACCTACTATTACCCCGACGGTTACATACACTGCGGAGAGTGGGATCAAAACTTTTACCCGCACGGCAAAGGCAAGCTGCGCTACCCCAACGGCACTTCGGAAGAAGGCACGTGGACTCACGGCAAATTGAACGGCGAAGCGACCATAAACCTGAATACCGGCAACAAAGAAGTCGGCACTTTTGTGGACGACAAACTGCAAGGCACCGTCACAACCTATCTGCCCTATCTCAAAATCAAATTCGTTTTGGAGTATAAAGACGACAAACCGATCTCCGACCCCGTCTATTACGACTACAACGGAAAACCTATCGCCGCATCTTCGATAAGCATCCGCTACCCCGACGGCGGCACCTATATCGGTTCGATAAAGAACGGCAAAAAGCAAGGAAAAGGCATCTTCTATCTAGGCGACGGCAGATACTACGAAGGCACATTTGACAACGACTGCATTCACGGCAACGGCACGATGATCTACAAAAACGGCAAGCGTTTCGTTGGCACTTGGGATCACGACATCACAAAAGGCACGGGCGTGTGGTATTTCCCGAACGGTTTGAAACGCACCGCAGTATTCGACGAAAACGGCAATCGAATAAGCCTTGGTGAGCCGATTGCAGCAGACAAGCCGTTCCCCGAAAGCGAAACCCCGACGAAAAACAAGAAAAACTCGTCAGGTACCGCTAAAACCGCGCCCGCGGTAAATGCCGCCGATTTCGTCAAAAAGCACAAACACGAACTGGTCACCGAAATCGCGACACTCGAATACCCCGACGGCAAGTACGTCGGAAAACTATACAAAGGCAAACGCGGTGGTTTTGCCACAATGTATTATCCTGACGGCAGTTACTACACGGGCTGTTGGCATAACGACGACTTAGACGACAAAGGGACTCTTTATTTCCCGGAAACCGTCACTCACAAGAATAGCAACGGAAGTGAAATCGTGTTTGAAAAGGGTTGCAAGATTGTCGGCACTTGGAAAAACTCGAGGACGGGAAAACGCTTGACGCTCGTCTACCCCAACGGCACCGAAAAGCCGATTAAGTTGAAGAGTGGCAATTATACATTTGACTGACACGAAAATCAAATTCAAGCGGTGTTTTTAGTTTATGACAACACGGTGAAAATTCAACTCGTCAAAACACAGTCCAAAAAGGACTGTGTTTTTTTGTTTCATCTTGCAAAAAAACACTCGGTCCGATTTTGCGCTTTTCGTTTTGTTCCGGCGCAATACGACTTCATATCAATGTTTCAACGGAAAAGAGTTTTTTCTCCGTCGCATAAAACCGCGGGCGCAGAGAAAACTATTCGTATGTTAAATATTTTCATCAGAAGCATCATCCTATACGCATTCCTGCTCATCGCAATGCGCCTCATGGGAAAACGACAACTCGGAGAATTGCAACCGTTTGAGTTTGCAATCACCCTTGTCGCAAGCGACCTTGTCTGTCTGCCTATGAGCGACCCTACTATGCCGCTACTCTATGGAATTATTCCCGTATTCACCCTATTTCTCGTGCATATACTCATCACAAAATTCGCGTCGAAAAGCATACGTTTTCGGAAAATTCTCAACGGCAAACCCGTCATCGTCATAAAGCAAGGCAACATACTCCCCGACGTCATGAAAGAATTGAATATGGATATAGACGACCTTATGGAAGCACTCAGAGGCAAGGACTGTTTCAATCCGTCCGAAGTTGAATACGCAATCATCGAAACAAACGGCTCGATGACCGTATTGCTAAAATCAGAATGCCAACCGCTCACCCCCGAAAGTGCGGGAATGCAACCCGAAAAAGCGGATTTGCCGATTGCTCTGATTATGGAAGGAAAGTTCATGGGACAGAGCCTGTCCGAAACGGACGGTGCGACCAAAACGAAAGTGCTTGAAACGCTGTCCGAAAAGGGATTCGAACAAAAAGACGTAATGCTCCTGATGCTTGCGGGAAAAGAGATTTTCGTGCAACCCTACAAGTCGGAAAGTTTCGTCGCTAAACTCGGAGAAAGCCAATGAAAAAAGTTATTATCGCACTCGTGGTACTTGCGGTGATTTTGACCGCGGGAATACTTGAAAGCATCTATATCGACAACGTTTTTTCCGAACTCGACTACCGTCTTGACGAACTCGAAAAAACCATACACGAAGAAGACGAACGCTCTCTTACGCTCACGCGCGAACTGTCATCGTGGTGGGAAGGGAAACGCAAGTATATGGAACTTTTCACGTTCTCTCCCGATATGCGTGCGTTCTCCGTAGCGGTGGCGGAAATCGAAGGATCGATCGAAGCGGACGACTATCAAAACGCAATGAGCAAGTGTCAATCTCTCGTCACGATGTCACGAAATATGCACTTGATTTTGGACTTCAATTTCGAAGATATTATCTAGACTATTTTCTCGCTGTCGCAAGTGATTTTCGATTTCAGGTCGTATATATCCCCCGCACCGAGAAACAAAATCTCATTGAAGTGTGGCGCAAGTGTTTTCACAATATCAATAGTTGATTGGTGCGATTTTGTGAGATAAACTTCGCTTTCTGCATTTTTCGACAAAACCACACGTGCGACCGATTCGCTATCTGCGGACTTCATTTCCCCTTCTCGTGCACCGTAAGTTTGCATAAGCACAAGCGTTTTCGCGCTCGCCAAAACGGTCGCAAAATCATCCATATATTTCGCCGTCCTCGAATATGTATGCGGTTGAAAAACAACGAGAGCATCGGGGTGTGCCGATAGCACGTTTTTGATCTCAGTCGGGTGATGAGCATAGTCGAAGATCACCCTTGCTCCCTGAAACAACCCCACGTATTCGTGCCGTCTTTTCACTCCCGAAAACTTCTCGACCGCTTTTGCAACTTCTTTTGACGGCAGTCCGATTAGGTCTGTCACCGCAAGGACAAACACCACGTTCAACGGCGTAGACGGAAGGGCGTCGGGCAGGACGACGGAAGCGATGCTTCGACCGTTTTTTCTCACGCAGATTTCGCTCTTTTTCTCTCTCGAATTATCATATGAAAACACGTCCATACGAGCATTTGAGAATACTCCCACCGCTCTGTCTTTATCAATATTATCCGCATACGTGCGCACGTGCGCACATGCACTCAATCCCATTTTGGAAAACGGAAAAATTCGGACTTCGCATCCCGCAAGAAAAGTTGAAAAAACTTCGTCTACGCTTTGAGAGTCGGGATAACAATCGGGATGATCACATTCCGCGTTGAGCACGACGCCAACGTTTGGTTTGAGTTTGAGAATATTTTTCTTGTATTCGCAACCTTCGGTGAGAAAAATCCCGTCCTTCTCTTTCTCGACAAATTTTGCAAAATCCGCGTTTTCAAACTCACCGCCGAAAACGAGATTGCCGTATTCCGTTTCACCGCCGACGTGTCCGACGAAGTCAAGTCCGAGTTTTTTGAAAACGTGAGCGAGCATTGCGGTGACCGTAGTTTTTCCGTGAGTCCCGCCGACTGCGATTTGATAGCCGAATCGTTCCGCAACCGTGCTCAAAAATTCCGCCCTGTCCATTGTCGGAATGCCAAGACTTCTTGCGGTTTTCAGTTCTTCATTCGTCGTTTTGACTGCGGACGAATATACCACCAAGTCCGCATTTTTCACGGCTTCAGCATTCGCTCCGACGTACGCATTTATGCCCGATTTTTTCAATTTGTCTATTGTTTCCGACCATTTTTCGTCACTTCCGCTTGCGACCGCCCCCCGCTTTTCCGACAATCGTGCAAGTGCGCTCATACTGACTCCGCCAACCCCTATGAAATGTATTCTTCCCCGATTGAGATTTTCCATACAAGCATTATATTTTCACCGCGGGAAAATCGTGCAACCCGCAAATAAAAAATAACTATTGAAATGAGTGAAAATTTGCGGTAGAATATAATTGATAGATTAATCAATCATTATAGGGGTAAAATTATGATTTCGATCACAGACGTAAAAATCAGAAAAGTCACCACGGAAAATGAGAAATTCAAAGCGGTAGCATCTATCGTCATAGACGGCTGTTTTGCAATCCACGACGTGAAAATTCTGCAAGGTGACGAAAGTTTGTTTATCGCGATGCCGTCAAGGCGCACTCCCGACGGTGTTTTCAAGGACGTAGCACACCCGATAAACGCAGAAACGAGAACGTATATCCAAGACACCATTCTCGAAGCATATCAAAAAGAAATAGAAGAATAATAAAAACGCGCATACTGCGCGTTTTTATTTCAGATTTTTGAAATCAATCTTGCCGATATTTGTCCTCGGGAGTGATTTTACGCACTCCACGACTTCGGGACGATGCCAATGCGACAACCGTTTTTCTATCTCTTTTTTGATCTTTTCGAGTTGAATTTCGGTTGCATCCCCTTCGATTAGTAGTTTTATATACGTCTTATTATTGATTTTGATAGGAAAAGCCGCCGCCGCGCGCACGAAGTCAAACTCCCCTGCGATTCTTTCGACTTCGCTCGGAAATACGTTCATTCCCGAAATCTTAATAAGCCGTTTTTTTCTGCCGATATAGTAGAGATACTCCCCTTTTTTCTCGAACAAATCCCCTGTGGGAAGCCACTTTCTTCCGTTAATATCCACACATCCGCTTTCGATTTTTCCGTCCGCGGAGAGATAACCGCTCATCATCTGATTTGAAGACAAATACAATTCGTTTCCGTCCGCCTCTTCGTCGTAGACGAGTGCGGTATCGACTCCCGATATTGCGCAACCGACGGTATTTTCATCGCAGTTTTTGGGGCTCAACACGCATACGCTACCCATTTCCGTGAGTCCGTAACCTTGTTGTGCGACCGCCCCTGCCCCCGCGTCTTTCATTCTATCGTTAAATTCCTTTGCAAGAGACTTATCGAGAGAGTCCCCGCCGACATATACGTTTTCAAGCGTGCGTACGTTTTCGCCCGAAAAACCGTCCGTATCGAGCAGTTTTCTTATCATTCTCGGCACGGCAATCATAGTCGTAACGCGGTTGCGGACGATTGCTTTGAGCGCGCGCTCCCCACTGAATTTCGGCACGAGCACCGCTTTCATATTTGTACAAAGAGACGCATGCACCCCGACGATAAGTCCGAATCCGTGGAATAGCGGAAGAGTGACAAGCATGCCGTCCTTATCCGAAAAATCGTACGGTATGGACGAGAGCAGATTATGCACGAGCGCATTTGCGGAGTATGCGGAAAACACCACCGTTTTGGGCGCGCCCGACGTACCGCCCGAGTGCATATACAATGCGGGAATATCCCCGCTGCCCTTGTATTCTTCAAATTTCAAGGAGTACGGCAACCCCGCATACACGTGCGCCCAATAGGGACAATACACGATTTTCGCACCGCATGCAAAAGTCGCAAATTCAATGCTAACGTCGGACACGACAAGCACTTTCGGGCGTTGCAATTCGACTTCTTTTTCAAATTCCTCCTTTGCAAGAAGGGGGTGTACGGGGGAAAATATTCCGCCAAGCAAGGACGTTGCGTACAACAAAGAAACCGCTTGTTCAATATTCGGGAGAGCGCACATAACCACGTCCCCTTTTCTCACGCCCAAACGATACAAACCGCCCGCAACTCGTCTGATTTCCTTGTCGAGAGCGGAAAAGTTAGTTTTTCTACGACCGCGAACGACGGCGATTTCGTCGTTTTTCTCGCGGTACGCGCGCATATACGCATACATACTCTTGTTGTAGTCCATACTGTAATTATAAATCTAAATCCACCGCCGTCAACAGAGAAACGAAAGAATTGTGAAAAATTTTTTATTTGTGTATAATCCGTCGAATTGCTGTCAATAATTCAGCCAACGGAGGTAACACAATGAGTAAAATGACAGTTGCTGCCAAACGATTCGGTGGCTTTATGAAAAGAAACGCAATGTATCTAATGATTTTGCTCACGATCGCGTCGGTTGCAACGGTTATTGCACTGGCGGCGACGGGCAATTTCGGCGGCGAAGTAACGCCCGCAATCACCGCACCCGACAACGTGCAAAACGAACCCGTCGTCAAGCCCGACGACGAACAGGACGATACGCCCGTCATCAAACCCGACGACGTAGTCCCCACCGTCAAGCCTCTGACCTTCTGCGCACCTGCAAGCTGCACTTCCACCCTTGATTACAGCGAAACCGCGCTTGCTTGGAATGCCACTCTCGGACAGTATTCCACCCATCTCGGAATGGATTTCGCACCTGCAGACGGCAAAGTGCTATCGGTCGCGGACGGCACCGTGAAAGAAGTCGGCTATGACACTCTCAACGGGCATTACGTCATCGTCACCCATGCGGAAAATTACGAGTCACGTTACTATTCCCTGTCCGAAAATATGAACGTAAAGAACGGGGACAAAGTGACCAAAGGACAACAAATCGGTTCTATCTCAACGAGCATGGCAAAAGAGAGTCTTGACGGCAATCATCTTCACTTCGAGATGAGCAAAAACGGCAAAGACATCAACCCGTTGTCCGTCATCGTGATGAACGACAAATAGCAAAACAAACAGTTTATCGTTGCATTATCGCAAGATAAACACCGCATTAATACCATATCGCTATGATTATTAAATGTTAGAGTTTTGTCAAATCACACCCTGCAAAGATAAAAACGGCGGTGAAAAGACAAAACGGCCGAACACCAAAAATCACTTTTCGTACCAACGAAAAACATAATCTCCCCTTAAAAAAGAACACCTGCAAGTCAGGTGTTCTTTTTCTCATTTCATCATATGTAAATACCCCGTGCGCACCCGTTTTCATAAATGGCAATCTATCCGCTCATCACCGTTTCAACGCATGCAAATCTCACCGCGTGTATTTTCGTCATATGCTCGTTTTTGCATATATCAACCCACCTCTTTCCATATATGCCAATCCGACCATACGTTTTTAGAAATCCCCCAACGTATGCGCACCTGTACAGCCTTGCTTTTCATCAAGGTTTTATCCCATTCCACAACCGCCCGCCTTGCCTTATCCTTTTCTCTCGTCCGCTTTCTTCCAAACTTAGCCGCATATCGACTCATGCCTTATTCCTTGTTTCCCGCCAACTTAACACCCGCCCGCTTTTGGTATATCATATCCTTGCCGCAAAATTGGCAGAATGCACTTGCTATATTTGTATTCTGTCGCAATCACCATATAGGAGGAAACTGCAATGAAACAAAAAGCACTTGTCATTACACTCGTACTTGTATTGGTACTCTCCGCTCTCTGCCTGTGCGCTTGTGACGACAAAAACAACGACAACAACACCCCCGCCGACAAATCAGATCTCGAAATTTTCGTGAGCAGACTTGCATCCTACGTCATCGACCACACCGACGAAATTGCCGACGACAGCTATCGCATTTGCTTTGAGTTGTCAGGAGGCAACACAGACCTTGTTCCGATGTATAATTGGTCGCTTACAAGTGGCGGATATTTCGACGGTGCCTTCCAGGGACTTTATATCTTTAGTTACGACACCGCGGAAGAAGCAGAATCCGCAATTCCTTCTCTCAAAGAGCACTTAAACACAAGTGAAACGGGAACTTTTTTCCAAAACGACAATATCGTGATTTGGGATAGAGGTAACGGTTCATACTATGAAACCATCAAAAACTATGAAAACAAAACCAACGATCTTCTTCCCTCATACGTCATCGAACGCTACAAGCATCACGTAACTCAATTGCTGTCCGAAGACTCGATCGGCTGCATTGGGTACGTTTCTTGTGTCTATAAAAAGGGCAAGATTAATTCGTCTTCAATCATTTATGATTCGAACTTTTCAGAATATGCCGGCGGTTTTAACTACCTTACCGCCGATGCAACCGAAGAAGATATTGCTTGGTTCAAAGAACAATACGACAACATAGGCGACCTTCCGGAGAACGCAACCCTTGTCAAAGTAAACGATAGTTTTGGTTACTACGAAGAGTATTTCGAAAACAACGAAGAAGAATAAACGTTACCGACAAAAATAAAAACGGGGCAAATGCCTCGTTTTTTATTTTGGAATTTGACGATAAGCCGATTAGGCGTTGAGGTTTTGGTCGGAGTTGTCGGAATTGCTGTCGGCGGAGTTGTCCGAGAAGTCGTCGAGCCAGAAGATTTTGTCTTTGAAGACGAGGCAGAGCAAGTCGATAACGAAAAGCACCCATCCGCCAAAGATGCCGAGAATTACCGCGATGACCATTCCGAGAAGGTCGCCTTTTTGCGCACTCTTGGCAAAGCGATAGAGATTTGCGGGAATGTCCCAAAGAAGACAAAAGACTATCTTTATCCATTTTTCAAGGTTTTCGTATGTTTTGATATAGTTTGACAAAAATTCTTTCATAATATACCTCTTTTTGATGAAGTCGTTATAGCACCGCACAACTTCTCTCGTCAAGGATTTTATGCAAAAATGAAGAAAATAATCGCATTTATAACAAAATAAAAGTTGATTTGTAAAAAATTAATTTAGTTAACTATTTGGGTTGACATTTATTAGTTAATTTAGTATACTAATTGCATGGAAATTATGGACATTAAGCACGCTGCATACTATTTCAGCGCATATCGCAAACTTGAAAAATCCTACACGGACTTTCAAATGAACGCCCTTGCGGACTACGAACTATCCCCCAATGAGATAGTCGTTTTAAGTTCCCTTGAAAAAGGCTCTGTCACTGCGAGCGAAATCGCGGTGAATGCGGACGTGAGCAAAGCACTCGTGTCGCGCAGCGTGAAGTTTTTGAAAGAACGCAAATATATCACCGTGACCGTGTCCGAAGACGACAAGCGCGAGCAACGTCTTACTCTCACCGAAGAGGGTGAAAAAATTGCGGGGCTTATCGACGAAGCGGTGAGAAGATTTTTCGCAACCGCCTTTGCAAATTTTGAAGAAAACGAACTCGAACTTTTGAGCGCACTTCTCGACATGATGATGAGGAATCTGAATATTGCAATTTGACAAAATCTGTGTTTTATCGTTGAACAACGACAAGTTAAACCACTTGTTTGAAGAAAAATCGCAAGATAATAGCTTTTGAAACTCTCGACGAAAACGACACTTTGACCGCCCGAAACGGCGGTTTTTTGTTTGCGAACGGCAGGAATTTTCGTGTGCGGTTTCACTTCTCTCTTTCGACAAAAATTCGTCGATTTTGAAAGTGCCAAATTCCTATTATTGCTTTTTTTCTTGACTTAAAATGTTTATATGATTATAATCTTTATAAACTCGCACACGCGGGTGAGTACGAAAAAATAATTGTAAAAATAAATGGAGGCACACTCAATGAGCAAGAAAATGACCATTGACGGTAATACCGCCGCAGCACACGTTGCGTACGCATTCTCGGACGTAGCGGCGATTTACCCTATCACTCCGTCCTCTCCTATGGCAGAAAACTGCGACGACTGGGCAGGACAAGGCAGAAAGAACATCCTCGGAAACGTTCTTAAAATCGCGGAAATGCAATCCGAAGCAGGCGCGGCAGGCGCAGTGCACGGCTCCCTCGCGGCAGGCGCACTCACTACCACTTTCACCGCAAGCCAAGGTTTGCTCCTTATGATTCCGAACATGTACAAGATTTCAGGCGAACTTCTTCCCTGCGTCTTCCACGTTTCGGCAAGAGCGCTCGCGGCACACGCACTCAACATTTTCGGCGATCACGCAGACGTTATGGCGTGCCGTCAAACCGGTTTTGCGATGCTCGCATCCAACAGCGTGCAAGAAGTCATGGACCTTGCTCTCGTTGCGCACCTCTCCACTTTGAAAGCATCCGTGCCTTTCATTCACTTCTTTGACGGATTCCGCACTTCTCACGAAGTGAGCAAGATCGACGTCATCGACTACGAAGAAATCAAATCTCTCGTCAACTTCGACGAAATCGACGCATTCCGCGCACGTTCGTTGAACCCCGAGCATCCTCACCAAGCAGGCACTGCTCAAAACCCCGACATCTACTTCCAAAACAGAGAAGCGGCGAACAAATATTACGAAGCAGTCCCCGCAATCGTCCAAGAAATGATGAACAAAGTCGGCGAACTCACCGGCAGAAAATATAATCTTGTCGATTACTACGGCGCAAAAGACGCAGACAGAGTCATCGTCATCATGGGTAGCGGTGCGGAAGCATGCGAAGAAACCGTTGATTATCTCAACGCAAAAGGCGAAAAGGTCGGCGTTGTGAAAGTTCGTTTGTATCGTCCTTTCCCCACCGAAGCATTCGTGAACGCGATCCCCAAGACCGTGAAATGCATCACCGTCCTCGATCGTACCAAAGAACCCGGCTCCCTTGGCGAACCTCTCTATCTCGACGCAGTCGCAGCACTCGAAGAACAAGGCTTCAAAGCGGAAGTTCTCTGCGGACGTTACGGCCTCGGCAGCAAGGAATTCAATCCTTCCATGATCAACGCAATCTATGCGAACATGAACGGAGACAAGAAGAACCACTTCACCGTCGGTATCAGCGACGACGTGTCCTTCACTTCTCTCGACGTCACCGAAAAGATCGACGCATCCGAAAAGAGCACCATTTCTTGCAAATTCTACGGACTCGGCTCTGACGGCACCGTCGGCGCAAACAAGAACTCCATCAAGATCATCGGCGACCACACCGACAAATACGCACAAGGTTACTTCTCCTACGACTCCAAGAAGTCCGGCGGTATCACCATTTCCCACTTGCGTTTTGCGGACAAACCCATAAGAAGCACGTACCTCATCGACCAAGCGGACTTCGTCGCATGCCACAACGCATCCTACGTTCTCCGTTACGATATGCTCTCCGACCTCAAAGAAGGCGGCACGTTCCTTCTCAATAGCCAATGGTCCCCCGAAGAAATGGACGTTCGTCTCCCCGCAAAGATGAAGAATATGATCGCTCAAAAGCATATCAAATTCTACACTCTCGACGGTCTCAAAGTCGTCCAAGATCTCGGCACTTCCAAGGGCGTCAACACCGTCATGCAAGCGGCGTTCTTCAAGCTCGCAAACGTCATTCCTTATGAAGACGCAGAGCGTTATATGAAGGAAGCAATCAAGAAAACCTACGGCAAGAAAGGCGATGCAGTCGTCGCAATGAACTACGCATGCGTTGACAACGCAATCAGCGGACTCAAAGAAGTCAACTATCCCGAAAGCTGGACCACCACCACGACCGGTGCAGATCCTCTTCCCGTCCCCGACGACGAATACTTCAAGAACTTCATCGCACCCATCACCGCACAAGAAGGCGACAAACTCCCCGTCAGTGCGTTTGATCCCGCAGGTATCGTTCCCACCGGCACGACCAAGTTCGAAAAACGCGGCATCGCGGTTTCCGTCCCCAAATGGATCCCCGAAAACTGCATCCAATGCAACCGCTGCTCTCTCGTTTGCCCTCACGCGACTATCCGTCCCGTCCTTGCAACCGCAGAAGAACTCGCAGATAAACCCGAATCCTTCGTCACCAAACCCGCAACCGGATTCAAAGGTTACGAATATCGTATGCAAGTCAGTCCCTTCGACTGCACGGGTTGCAACAACTGCATAGCGGTCTGCCCCGCAAAAGAAAAAGCACTCGCAATGGTTTCTCTCGACGAATCCATCGCAAACGACGAAGCAAACTGGGATTACGCAATGTCCCTCAAAGAGACTTCCGCAGTCGTCAAACAAGACACCGTCAAAGGCAGCCAATTCAAGAAACCTCTCTTCGAATTCTCGGGCGCATGCGCAGGTTGCGGTGAGACTCCTTACGTCAAACTCGTCACTCAACTCTTCGGCGACAGAATGATCGTCGCAAACGCAACGGGTTGCTCCTCTATCTACGGCGGAAGCGCACCTACCTGTCCTTACACCACCAATGATGCAGGCAGAGGTCCCGCATGGGCAAACTCCTTGTTCGAAGACAACGCAGAATTTGGCTACGGCATGCATATCGCATATCAACAACGTAGAAACATTCTCGCAAACATCATCACCAATCTCCTTGGTCTCGAAAGCGTCAGCGCGGATATGAAAGAAGCACTCCACGCATGGCTCGACGGCAAGGATGACGGTCCTCTCTCCGAAAAGGCAAGCGCACAAATTCTCGCACTCCTCGACGAGGAAAAGAAGAATGCAACCGGTATCACCCTTGAACAACTCAACGCAATCGAAAAACGTAAAGACTGCCTCATCAAGAAGTCCGTATGGATTATCGGCGGCGACGGCTGGGCATACGATATCGGTTACAACGGCGTTGACCACGTGCTCGCAAGCGGTGAAGACGTCAACATTCTCGTTCTCGACACCGAAGTTTACTCCAACACCGGCGGTCAAGCAAGCAAGTCCACTCCTACCGGCGCAATCGCAAAATTCGCAGCAACCGGCAAACGCACCAAGAAGAAAGACCTTGCTCTTCTCGCAATGGACTACGGCTACGTCTACGTCGCACAAGTTTCTATGGGCGCGGATATGAACCAAGTCGTCAAAGCAATGTCCGAAGCGGAAGCATATCACGGTCCTTCCATCATCATTGCGTACGCACCTTGTATCAACCATGGTATCAACATGAGCAAATCTCAACTCGAAATGAAGAAAGCAGTTGACACCGGTTATTGGCAACTCTTCCGCTACAACCCCGACCTTAAGGGCACCGACAAGAACGCATTCTCTCTCGACAGCAAAGAACCCACCGAAGATTATCAATCCTTCCTTATGGGCGAAGTCAGATACGCATCTCTCGTCAAACAAAACCCCGAAGCAGCGCAAATTCTCTTTGCGAAGAACGAACAAGACGCAAAAGAAAAACGCGAATTCTACACCAGAAAGGCGGAGAACTAAACACTCTAACCCCGCTCGTTTTAGAGCGGGGTTTTTATATCTTGCAACGCCGAAACCGAAACGATTTCAACATGTAATCGAATTAGGGCAATCAGTCAATATATCGACTGAAAAAACGGTTTATGCAGGCAAAAACACCACTTAAACTCATCGTTTGGAGGAAACTATGCAAAATCAACACGAAGTTTTGGTCAAGAAACCTCTCCTCGACGAAAGCGGAAATATCGCCGAGCCGGGTTTTGCTAAACACTTGAATTGGGAATACGACAACAAGAAAATCCTTGCAAAACGTACCCGCATCAAAGAGTGGGACTACTATTATATCGCAAACAAGGAATACGCCCTTTGTCTGACTATGGCGGATATGGGTTACGTGGGTGCGCTCTCCCTTTCCATTATGGACTTCGTCACCCCTGCGCAATTCACGAATAGCAGTATTTTCCTTTTCCCTATGGGCAAGGTCAATATGCCCGCAACCTTTGAAAGCGGAAACTGTGAATGGCACAACGGCAAAGTTTGGATGAAGTTTGAAAACGACGGCAACACTCGTCGCCTGACGGGAGAATATCCCAATGCGGACAAACGCGGGACGACCGTCCGTTTCGACGTCACTCTCTCGGAATTTCCCGAAGAATGTATGGTCATAGCGACTCCCTTTGACAAGGATAAGCACTTCTATTTCAATGCAAAAATCAACTGCATGAAAGCGGAAGGCTCCTTCTTCCTGAACGACAGAGAATGCCCCTTCTCTGCGGACGATTCTTTCGGCACTCTCGATTGGGGACGCGGTGTGTGGACTTACGACAACACTTGGTATTGGGGAAGTTTGCAAACCCGCCTGCCCGACGGAAAAACTTTCGGTTGGAATCTCGGCTACGGTTTCGGCAACACTTCTCAAGCGACGGAAGATATGCTCTTCTACGACGGAAAATCTCACAAACTCCCGTCAAAAGTGGAATTTCGCATCCCCGGCGACGACGAAGGCAAACCACGTTATATGGAAGATTGGCATTTCGTCAGTGAGGACGGCAGATTCGACTGCACTTTCCACCCGATTATCGACCGCTACGAGCCTTTCGATTTGAAGGTTATGTGCATGATACCCCACCAAGTTTTCGGCATTTTCAACGGAAAGTGCGTGCTTGACGACGGCACCGTCATCGAAATTAAGGACGAATTCGGCTTTGCGGAAAAAGTGCACAACAAGTGGTAAACGTTGAATTTTCGGCAAAATAGTCGAAAAAGCAATTAACCTAAAAAAATTGCGCGCCTTTAAGGCGCGCTTTTCTTTCTTTTTTCCCCACCGCTCTGCAAAAATTGCCATAAATAAATCTTGTTGTGTTTTGCCACATATAAATTGTTTTGATTAGTTTTTCTTGATTTTGTGCGCGCGTGCGTATATAATGTTATAAATAGGAGGAAGTGATAAATGTTTTCCACTATTATTGCCGATACGACTTGGTATGCCGACGTGGCACTGATTGCAGTGTTGCTTCTTTTCACGTTGGGCGGAGTCATCAAAGGATTCGGCAAATCTTTCAAAGGCTTTTTCGTCACCGTCGTCGTGATACTCACGTCCTTGCTACTCATGGGCGCACTCCACGAAACCGTGATGGATTCGAGTTTGAGCGTATCCCTCCAAGAAAAAATCGCCAGTGCGTCAACCGGTTGGGGCGCAGAATTTAACGAAACCGTCTTCATCAACGACGGCACCTATTCCATTCTCCAAAACGGTGAACTCGCCGAACTCGGCTCAATCGGTTTCAAGGGTAAACTTGCGGAATGGCTCGCAAAAATGCTCATCACGGAGAGCGGCATTTATTCGGTCGCAAGCGTGTGCGTCTACAACGTGACGAGTCTTATCATGGCAATCGCACTTTTTGTGGTGTGTGCGATAGGGCTTTCTATCGTCTGCTCCGTCATCAAGGGTGCTACGAAAGGTCTTCATGACAGCGACAACAACACCATACGTATCATAGACAAAGTTTTTGGCGGGCTCATCGGACTTATCGTGGGTGCGGTCATCATATTCCTCGTGCTTGCGATATTCTCCGCATTGTCGGACAAGACACCGTCGATAATAAACTATATCGAGCAATCATCAGTCTGCAAGTTCTTCTACGAACTCAACCCCATCGGAAAAGTTTTTGCGAAAATATTCACCAAAAACTAACGCATAATTAGGAGTTATTATGAAAGTATTGAGAGGCACGTTAACTTTCGTTCTCGGTATGATTCTCGGAATCATACTCCTTATCGTCGCAATCGTCGGCACCGTTTTCGGCATCACGACGCAAATCACCGTCGGCGACTTGCAACAAAAAGTAGGTCTTGAAGGAGAAAGCGCAATTATCGATGCGGGTAGCGAAGCGGAAAACAAATCACTTTGGGATCTCGGCAAGTCGCTCATCGACGATTTCGGCAACTTCTCGAATATGTCTCTCCGTGAAATCGCAGATAAATACGGCTTGAACGGAAAACTCGATAGTCTCGGTGCAATCATCGACGGCATCGACTTCTCCCCTATTTTCGAAGTCCCTATCAGTGAAATCGGTTCAAGCGTTCATCTCATCGTTGAAAATATCACTCTCGACGATATCGGCACTCTCGCAGGTATTGATTTCGGCACCTACGATATTCCCGTCATCAAGGACAATCTCTACAACAGCGTCACAAAAGCGATTGACGAAATCCTGTCAGGCATCGACGGTGATAATATGACTCTCCGCCAAATCGAAGAAAACTTCGGCTTGACTCTCGGTGAAAACGCAATCTTTGACCAAATCAAAGATTCTCCCCTTTCCGCTTTCGGCTCTATCGTCAACGGACTCGAAGTCGGCACGATTATCGACGCAGACTGCGACGCTTTCATTCTCAACGGTGCAAACCCCGTCTACGTCAAAGTCAACCGCTACGAGCAAGTCGGCGCAACCGAAATCGACTCCGTGAAAGCGGGCGCAACGACCTACGTCGCAGGTGCGGACGATGAAGGCAATCTCATCTATAAAGAACTTCGTTTCGTGGAAAAGACAACCACGGACGAAAACGGCGACAGAGTCGCAGTCACCGACGAGGCGGGAAATCCCGTCTATAAAGTGGACAACTCCTGCTACACCGCCGCAGAAGAAGGGGAAGAAAGCAAGGTTTATTATCGTTTCGTCGAATACGAAAAAGCGACTGCTACCAATCTCACCGACGGTGCGAAACTCTATCTCCAAACCTACTCCAACCACTTCACCGCAAAGGACGGCTCTTATGCACCTATCGAAAGCGGTTTCATCGCACTCGACACTCTCACTATCGCAGGCACTGCAGGAACGAACATTATCGTCACGAGTGCGGATAAATATCTCGACGGTGAGACTCTCGTCAATATGGAAGTCTACGGCAAAGACATCGAAGAATATCCTTCCGCAGACACTCGCCTTATCGCAGGCGGTGACGAAAGTTACCTCCTCGTACATAAAGGCACTTCCGACACCGCAATCCAAGCAATCGCTCGCACCACCGTCAGCGGACTCAACAACGCAACGGATAGCCTTATGGCACTCCGCCTTTGCGACCTTATCGAAATCAACGACGAAAGTCCCGCGATTCTTCTCACTCTCAAAGACACCGCTCTCAAGGATTTGAGCAAGTCTATCGACGCTCTCACCCTCGGCGACGTCATTGATATAACCTACTCCGCCTACGTCAAGGATAGCAACGGTATCTACGTCTACGTTTCTCAACAGGCGACCTACAAGCCCGCGGCAAGCGACTTCACGGGCGACCGCTACGTTGCAAACTTTGCAACCGCCGACAACGGCAAATACGTCGCAATAGACGGTGCGTACTATCTCTACGATGAGAATAATGCGGATATGGCGGGGCTCACTCGCTACGAAAAGACTTTCGTCCTTGCAACCGCAGAAGAAATCGCAAACGACAATATCGTCAAGTACGAGCGCATAGACAACGGCGGATATTACACTCTCTACAACCCCGACGAGCACGACGGTATGCAGAGATACTCGAAACTCACCGACAAGAGCGATAGCACCGCTCCCGATTATATCCTTGCGACTTCCGCTCAAATCGCAGATAGCGCAGTCGTCAAATACTACTGGGACGGCACCGCTATGCAAACGACCGCTATCGAAGGCACTCCCGCCTACGTGAAAGGCAGTGCGTCAAGCAAAGTTTTGCAACGTCTTGAATCCGTTTCAATCGCCGATTTCTCGGATTCTTTCAGTGAACTCGTCCTTGGCGACGTACTCGATATCGAAATGGACGTCTACGTCACCGCAACCGCTCCTTTTGCCGACACCGTCGATTACTACTACTTTGAAAACGGCTCCTACAAGATTGCGGACGTGCACGACTCTACCTTTATGGCGACGCATGCGGACACCGTATTCTACGAAATCTCCGTGGCGGGCGCAAGCAACGCAGTCCTCAAAAAACTCGCTTTCACCAAGGTCGACGATGTGGTGGCAAAGATGGACGAAATCATCGACGATATGCGTCTCAACGAAGTCATCGATATAACCGTTGATCTCTATATGCCCGACGTCAACGGCAAATTCGTCTACGTCGCAAACGGCGGTTACTACACCTTGTTCAACCCCGCAATCCACAGCGAAACCGCAACTCGCTACTCGAAAATCGTCGGACTCAAAGACGACGGAAGCGGTAATATGGTTGAATTTAGTTACGTCGTTGCAAGTGCGGAACAAATCGCGGACGACTCCATAGTCAAATACTACTGGAACGGCACCGCTATGCAAACGACCGCAGTAGCAGGCGCAACCGCATACGTTGAAGGCACCGTGTCTTCAAGCACATTGCAACGCTTTGCGAAGGTCAAAATTGGCGACTTCTCTGCCGCATTTGACGAAGTCATTCTCTCGGATGTCATCGCAATCGACGGCGACGTATACGAAAAAGCAAACGCTCTCGACAGTTTCACCGTAGCCGCAGATACCACGGACGAAAGCAAGACTTACTTCATCTACTCCGCAGGCAACTACGACGCGGTGACTCGCACCTATATCGACGCCAACCCCACCGAAACTTATTATGAGTTTGTCGGCGGAAAATTCTATCGCTATGTAAACGGTGTATACGTCGAATCCGATCCCGTATTCGTCGGCTCTCACACAAGCGAACAATACTATGAACTCATCGCAAGCGGTACGACTCACGCAGTCCTTCGCAAGATGGCGTATCTCCCCGTCAACGAACTCGGCAACAGCATGGATACCGTCATCAACGATATGTATCTCAAAGACCTCATCGGTATAAATGAATACGACGTCGTTCAAGATTCCGTCGTGGCGGACAACGATGAAAGCGCGCGTTGGCTCGTCGAAAAGGACGACAACTACACTTCCACCGTCGGCGGTGTGAACTACTACTACACGTTCACCTACGACATCAACGGCAAGTATTATCTGCGTAGCGACGTCTATCAAAAACTCACTGCGGAACAACTCGCCAAGTTTGAACTCGGCACTATAACCTACGGTTATACGCAACTCACCGCAAGCGATTCGGCGGAATTTGCAATCGCAGCGACGACTCATCCTTATATGTTCTACTGCGCGGATGCAAGCGCGGAAAATGCGGAATACTCTTTGAATCCCGCTCTCTCAATCTACCTTGCAAGCAAAGGCACTTACAACAAGACTTACTACCGCGATACCACCGCAAGCGGTTACTCCGGCAAGACTTATCGTCAAGTAAGCACGGGCGGCAGCGCACTTCTCTACGTCAACTTCAACGGTGTGTACGTACCCTACGATGCGACCAACCCCGCCCACTCTGATATGGATATATACATCCATCTCGAAAACGGCTACACTCTGAACGCAAACGGCGGTTACTTCATCGACTACACGACGGGCGACTACGTGAGTGCAACGTCAAGCAACACTATCGACCTTGCGTTTGCGAAACTCCCCGCAAAAACCGTCGGAAGTGCGACTTACTACTACTATGCAAAACTCGACTCCGAATACCACGCGGCAAAAGAGGCGGGATATAGCATCATAACCTTCTCGAAGAATATCTGCGACGACGTGTATATCGTAGACGAAGACGGCGACTACACCTTCTTCAACGGCGATTACGTGCTCAAAACTTCCCTTCCCGCAGGCGCGGTCGGCGAAGGCTCATACTCGCATACTATCGCATACGTGGCGGCAGTCGGTGAAAACTATCTCCAAGACGATAGCGGTACGCTCATCGCTCCTATCTCAACCCGCAAAGTTCAAGTCGTAACCGCAAAGAGTGCGCACGTCATCAGAGCGTTTGCAACTCACGACGTCAAAGTCGGCAGCCTTGACAACGCAATGAAGACCTTCACGCTATCCGACCTTATGACAATCGAACCCGACAGTTTGTTCGACGACGAAGACGTCAAGTCCACCACCCTTGACAATCTCGGCAAAGTCTTCCAAACCAAATTGCAAGAAATGACCGTCAACGACTTGCTCGATTGGGGCAATATCTCCTCCCTCAAACCCGAAGTCCTGTCAATCATCGGCGACGTCAGACTTGAAAAATTCTTCGATGCACTCGAATACACGAACGGCAACATAATGGTCAACCTTGAAAAACTCTTCGCATAAGCGAACGACAACCAAAACAAAAACGCACTCATCCGAGTGCGTTTTCTTTTGCCAGTGACACAATTTTCCGCAGATTTTTTTGTGAAAATCCTGTGTTATTCGTTCAGTTTTTTGCCGTAGACGGCGGCGATTCCCGGCAGGTACGCTATGCGAGCATAGCCGTTTTTCTTGTAGAATTTTTGTGCGCGCACGTTATCCGTGCCTACACTCAATCTAATTGCTTTCACCCCGATTTCTTTCAAATGGTCTTCGAGAGTTTTTATCAGTTTCGTGCCGTTTCCGTTTCCTTGATAGGCGGGCAAAATATCCACGTGCAAGTGTGCGGGATACTCTTCAAACAAACGTTTGAACATTTTGTTTTCGATTTTCTGCCCGAGTGCGTCTATGAAAGAAATCTTCTTCGCTTTCAAACGGTACGGCTCATAATCCTTTTCAAACTTCGCTTGGTCTACCGCACAAAGAATATAACCGACTGCGTTGTCGTTTTCGTCCGTCAGGGCGAAACAATGCTCCGCTTCGTGATCGATATAACTATCGCAGTAAAGCAAACACACAAGCTCTTTCGACCGTACAAGACTTGGCGCGGTAGCCGTTTCGTGACACACCGTCCGCAAATTTTCTCTGTCGCTTTCTCTGATATTTCTAATCATAACTCACCGTTTTTTAATTTTTGAAGATTAGGACGGGGATAGGGGGATCCTTTTTCCAGTTGTGAAAATAGGTGACAAGCACTTGATATTTGCTGTCGTCAAGGGTTTTGAGCCAAGGTATTAGAGCGTCTTTTTCTTCGTAGCCGGAGTCCCCGCCGTAGTAGACGCTAACGCACATAACACCGCCTTTTTTCAAGATTTTCAAGCCTGCTTCGATAGCGGTGCGAGTGCTTTCAAAGTGGGTGTATACGGAGTGGTCGCCGTGGGGAAGATAGCCGAGATTGAACACAATGGCATCTGCGCTATCAGGATCTGCATACTTGCCCATATTTGCGTGGGAATCAAGGACGAGAGTTGCTGTTTTCCCTTCGCTTGACAGGAGTTTTTGGGTGCTGTCAATGGCGTCTTGTTGGACGTCGAAAGCAAGCACTCTGCCGTTTTCGCCGACGAGAGAGCAAAGAAAAGCGGCATCGTATCCTCTGCCTGCGGTCGCATCGATAACAAAACCGCCCTGCGATACGTATCTTTTCAAAACTTCGTGGACGATATACAAGGCGTTCATACTTATTCCTGTTCTTTTTCCTCAGTATTAGGCACGTTTTTGAGTGCTTCTGCGCTCATTTTGACGTAGCGGAGCGCATCGTCGCGCATAGCGTTGAGTTTCTTGTTTGTGCTAACGAAAACAATGCTCATCGCAATGGCAATACCCAGTCCGAGAGCAATCAAAATTGCGCCGATAAGCACACTTTCAAGCACCAAAACCGCAATGCCTGCACCGAGAGCAATAAGCCCTTCAACGAAAATCATACCCGTCAATAACGCTTGTTTTTTCTTTTGGGCGTTTATGCGGACGATAACCTTTTCGGCTTGTTCTTTCATCATATTGTCGAGATTTTCCATATTGTCACCAACGAAAATATACCACTTGTTGCGGAATATGTCAATCTTGACACCTCGACTTCTTCGTGCGATAATGAATATATAAGGATAAGGAGAAATTATGCAGGCATTTCGTTGGCTCGTGATAGGCACGGGCAGAATCGCAAACACGGTGATGAAAGAAATCACCAAAACGGAACGGCATACGGTGACCGCCGTCTATTCGCGCACGCGCTCAAGGGCGGAAAGATTCGCAAAACGCTACGGCGCAGAAGTTTTCGACGACGTGCGCACCGCTCTACGCTCCGGGAAAGCGGATTGCGTTTATATCGCAACGCCACATTCGGTGCATTACGAATATCTGATTGCATGCATAGAAGAAGGCATGCCCGTCCTTTGCGAAAAATCCTTCACCGTCAATGCGGAGCAGGCGGAAAAAGTCCTATCCCTTGCCGAAGAAAAGGGAGTCTACGTGACCGAAGGTATGTGGACGAGATTCAATCCCGTCGTGAAACGCATACGCAGTTGGGTTGAAAGTGGCAAAATCGGAGTTGTGAAAGACGTATATGCAAACTTTTGTCTGCCCGTAGACGTCGCCAAGCCATTCATCTCAACGAGAGTATATAAGGCAAAATATGCGGGCGGTGCCCTTCTCGACCTTGGTGTATACCCGATTGCTTACGCACAAATGTTGCTCGGCTATCCCAATAGCGTAACTTGCCTTATGCGCAACCAAAACGACGTGGATTACGACGACAAAATTCTTCTTGTTTACGACAATGCGATATGCCACCTGCACAGTTCGTTCGACGGATTGAAAACTTACGGCTCTCTTATCCGCGGGAGCGACGGATATATCAAATCAAATATGTTCTACAAACCTACGCACGCAAGACTGTACGTCGGCGGAAAGCACGTCGAATCGGTGCGTTGCAAGCGCGGATATATCTACCAATTCGACGCAGTCGCAGAGGACGTGCGCGAAGGCAAAATCCAAAACGAATATATGCCCCATAGCGACACTCTCGCCGTAATGCGTATAATGGACGACTGCAGAAAACAAGGCGCGCTCGTCTACTCCGACACAATAGAAAAACTCTAATAACCCGCCAAAAAAACCGCAAAATTCCGTTTTATCAACAAAATCAGCGGGGGGGTTCGGGGAAAAAAATTTTTTAGGTCGCTTTTCTCAACGAAAGGCGACTTTTTGCGTGCTTATTTCGTCATTAAGTGTTATATTAATCGTATGGAAAAAAACTTGCGCTATATCGACGGATTGAAAGACGGACTGCCTATATGCTTTGCGTATTTGGCGGTGTCTTTCACTTTCGGCTTGGTGACGGTGAAAAGTGGGATTAGCGTGTGGATTGCCACGCTCATTTCTGCGACAAACTTGACGTCGGCGGGACAGTTTGCCGGAGTGGAAATGATGCTTGCTCTTGCGGGCTACTTTGAAATCGCACTTGCTGTTTTCGTCATAAACTCGCGATATATGTTGATGAGTTTGTCCATATCTCAACAGTTAGACGGGAGCGTAGGCACCTTGAAACGACTTTTTATGAGTTGTTTCGTGACGGACGAAATCTTCGCGCTTGCGTCCATTCAAAAAAGAAATCTCAACTTCAAATACTTCGTGGGACTTGCCACAACCCCATATTTCGGTTGGGCGATAGGCACCTTGCTCGGCGGACTCGTCAACGACTTACTCCCCGAAAGATTGCAAGTCGCTATGGGGATTGCGCTATATTGCATGTTCATTGCAATCATCGTACCACCTGCGAGAAAATCCTTTGCGGTCATAGTTGCGATAGGGCTTGCGACTGCGTTTTCCTGCACTCTCTACTACGTCCCCGTGCTCAATCAAATATCCGTGGGATTCAGAGTCATCATCGCATCCGTGCTATCCGCTTGCATAACGGCGGGACTATTCCCCGTCTACGACGACGATTGCGAATACAAGCGGATACCCCCTGAAAAAGACAATCGGGAGGGAGAATTATGAACGTAACCTATCTTCTCTTATGCGTACTTTTGATGGCTATTGCGTCTTATATCCCCCGCGTGTTGCCCCTTGTGATATTCCGCAAACCCATAAAATCGCGATATATAAAATCCGTCCTGTACTATATGCCCTATGCGGTATTATCCGCACTCACCTTTCCCGCGATATTCTACTCGACCGGGAGCGTAGCAACGGCGGCAATCGGCACGGCGGTGGCACTTGTGATGTCCTTCTTCAAAATCAACCTTGCAATCGTAGCACTCGTATCAATCGCCGTAGTTTTCGGACTCGGCTACGTACTATAAGGATAGCGCGCACGCGCATACACGTATGATAAAACACGTATTTCTCGACCTTGACGACACGATCCTTGACTTCCACTCCGCAGAGCGCAGAGCGTTGTCCGTCGCCCTTGCAATAGAGGGAATACCCCCTACGGACGACCTGATTTCGCTATATTCTGACGTGAATCTATCCCAATGGAAGTTGTTTGAACTCGGTGAAATCCCCACCGCACAAGAAGTCAAAAGCCGTCGCTTTGAGATATTCTTTGAAAAAATCGGCGTTGCACCCCTCAAAAATCTGCCCGCAAACTATGAAACAGAACTTGCGCACAATCACGAATTTGTGGAAGGCGCAAGCGAAGTCCTCGACGAACTATACGGCAGATACCACTTGTATCTCGTTTCAAACGGGCTTGCAAGCGTACAGGCGGAAAGACTTGCCGGTGCGGACTTATACCGCTACTTCGACGGCATATTCATATCCGAAAGAGTGGGTTTCAACAAGCCTAACAAGGAATATTTCGACGTCGTTTTCTCGAAAATACGCAATTTCGACAAATCCACCGCAGTCATCGTCGGGGACAGTCTGTCGTCCGATATAAAAGGCGGTATGAATGCGGGTATAAAGACGGTGTGGGTGAACAGAAACGGTCAAGACCGCGGAGATTACGCCCCCGACGTCGAAATAAATGATATTCGCGACCTACCCTCCGCCCTACAAAATTTGTAAAAAATTTTTTTGCATATTTTCTCGCCGGGGAAAATGCATAATTCTATTCTGTTTGACGGTAAACGATTTTCATAAATACCGTTTAGAATATCACTTTTTAACGTATTAGAAAATTTCACTCCGTTTAGATAGTCGTTTCGTGAATAATTCACGATTTTAACACCTATTCGCAAAATCCGTCATTTTTATGCATAACCACCATATCTTGTGTTTACCCCAAAAAAAATTCTACCACATTTTGCGATTTTTGTTGTTGACAAACCGCCAATCCTATTATAGAATGAAAAAGCAAAAATTTCCCCGGAGGACACATTATGTTGAATGTCAAAAAACGTGACGGGAGCGTAGTCCCGTTTGACCTGTCCAAAATCAAACACGCTATCGAAAAGGCTTTCGTAGCGGAAAACACCGTCTATAGCGACGATATGCTCGATATGCTCGCGCTTCGCACCACCGCCGCCTTCAACGACAAGGCATTGAACGGCATAGTGTCCGTCGAAGACATCCAAGACGCAGTCGAAGTCGTCCTTATCCAAGGCGGTTACGTCCAAATCGCAAAGGCGTACATTCTCTATCGTAAACAACATGAGAAAATCCGTAATATTAAGGATACCACTCTCGACTACACCAAAGCGGTCAACAACTATCTCAAAGTCAACGACTGGCGCGTGAAAGAGAATAGCACCGTCACCTACTCCGTCGGCGGACTCATCCTTTCCAACTCCGGCGCAATCACCGCAAACTACTGGCTCAGCGAAATCTACGACGAGGAAGTCGCAAACGCTCACCGCGAAGCGGCAATCCATATCCACGATTTGAGCATGCTCACCGGTTACTGCGCAGGTTGGTCTCTCAAACAACTCATCAAAGAAGGTCTTGGCGGCATCCCCGGCAAAATCACCTCTTCCCCCGCAGGACACCTTTCCACTCTCTGCAACCAAATGGTCAACTTCCTTGGTATCATGCAAAACGAATGGGCAGGCGCACAAGCATTCTCGTCTTTCGACACCTACCTTGCGCCTTTCGTGAAAGTGGACAACCTTTCCTACAAAGAAGTCAAACAATGCATCCAATCCTTCATCTATGGCGTCAACACTCCGTCCAGATGGGGCACGCAAGCACCTTTCACCAATATCACTCTCGACTGGACCGTCCCCAACGACCTTGCTGAACTCAACGCAATCGTCGGCGGAAAGGAAATGGATTTCAAGTATAAAGACTGCGTGAAAGAAATGGCTATGGTCAACCGTGCGTTCATCGAAATCATGATCGAAGGCGACGCGAACGGTAGAGGATTCCAATATCCTATCCCCACCTACTCCATCACTCGCGACTTCGACTGGTCGGAAAGCGAGAACAACCGTCTTTTGTTCGAAATGACCGCAAAATACGGCACTCCCTATTTCAGCAACTATATCAACAGCGATATGGAACCCAGCGACGTGCGTAGTATGTGCTGTCGTCTCCGTCTCGACCTCAGAGAACTCCGCAAGAAGAGCGGCGGTATGTTCGGTAGCGGCGAGTCCACCGGTTCCGTCGGCGTCGTCACCATCAATATGCCTCGTATTGCATATCTCTCCGAGACCGAAGCAGACTTCTTCAAGGAACTCGAACGCCTTATGGACATCTCGGCACGTTCCCTCAAAGTCAAACGTAACGTCATCACCAAACTCCTCGACGAAGGACTCTATCCCTACACCAAGCGTTATCTCGGCACGTTCAGCAACCACTTCTCCACCATCGGTTTGGTCGGCATGAACGAAGCGTGCCTCAACGCAAAATGGATCGGCAAGGACCTTTCCGACAAGAATGCACAAGTGTTCACGAAGAAAGTGCTCAACTTCATGCGCGAGAAACTCTCCGACTATCAAGAAATGTACGGTGATCTCTACAACCTTGAAGCGACTCCCGCAGAAAGCACTTCCTACCGTCTTGCAAAACACGACAAGGCAAAATATCCCGACATCATCACCGCATCCGAAGGCAAGGACGCAGCACCTTACTACACCAACAGTTCTCACCTTCCCGTCGGCTACACGTCGGACATCTTCACCGCACTCGACATTCAAGACGAATTGCAAACGCTCTATACGTCGGGCACCGTGTTCCACGCGTTCCTCGGACAAAAACTCGATGATTGGAAGTCTGCCGCAAACCTCGTCAAGAAGATCGCGGAAAACTACAAACTGCCCTACTACACTCTCTCCCCGACCTACTCCATCTGCTCCGAGCACGGATATATCGCAGGCGAAGTGTACAAGTGCCCCACTTGCGGACGCTCAACCGAAGTTTACAGTCGTATCACGGGCTACTATCGCCCCGTCCAAAACTGGAACGACGGCAAACTCGCAGAGTTCAAAGAACGCAAAACCTACGACGTTGCCAATAGCGTGCTCACCCACGTCGGCGTCATCGAAGACGGTACGGAATGCGTTTGCGAAGAAAAGAAAGTCGGCGTAGACGGACTTCTCATCTTCACCACCAAGACTTGCCCCAACTGCAAAATGGCAAAAATGATGCTCGACAAAGCAGGTATCGCATACACCGCAATCGACGCGGAAGAGAACAAAGAGATGACCGTTGAATACGGCGTCAAGAAAGCACCTACCCTTCTTGTTCCCAACGGAAACGGCTATGACGTTTACGACAACGCAAGCAAGATAAAGGGCTATATCGAAAGTATAAAATAATTGATTAGACACTCGAAAACGCCTCGCAAAGAGGCGTTTTCATTGGAGATATTATGTACGATATTATCATCATCGGAGGTGGCGCGGCAGGGCTTACCGCGGCACTCAACGCAAGACGCGCGGACAAATCCGTCCTCATTCTCGAAGGGGACTGCATAGGCGGACAAATCGCACTCTCGCCAAAGGTGGAAAACTTCCCTTCCTATCCGCATATAGCGGGTAGTGAGTTTATTGATATGCTCTTTTCGCAAGTCACCGAATGGGGCGCGGAATTTGAGTTTGACAAAGTCGCGTCCGTCACCGACGACGGCGACCACTTCACCGTGAACGGTGAATACGGCACCTACACCGCAAAAGCAATCATCATCGCATCGGGCGTTCATCATCGCACTATGGGAATCGCTCGCGAAGAAGAACTCGTCGGCAAGGGCGTGAGCTACTGCGCACTCTGCGACGGAGCGTTCTATACGGGCGAAGACGTAGCGGTCATAGGCGATGCCAACACCGCACTCCAATATGCAAACCTTCTTGCAGGATACTGCAAATCCGTGCATATCTGCACCCTGTTTGACAAATTTTTCGGGGATAAGGCACTCGTTGACAGCGTGCTCTCAAAACCCAACGTGACCTACACGCACAATCTTTCTCTCGTGGAATTTCTCGGCGACGACGAACTCACGGGACTCGTTTTCGAGAACACCCAAACCCACGAAAAAGTCAACGTACATTGCAAAGGCGTGTTCATCTGCATAGGACAAATTCCCCAAAACGAACCCTTTGCAAACCTCGTCGAACTTGACAAAAACGGCTATATCGTTAGCGATGAAAACTGCGCGACTTCCCACAAAGGAGTGTTCGTTGCGGGAGATTGCAGAACGAAGAAAATCCGCCAACTCGTCACTGCAAGTGCGGACGGAAGCGTGTCCGCATTCTACGCTTGCCAATATCTCGACCTGAACAAATAAGATAGAGAATCAAAAACGGACGGAAAACCGTCCGTTTTTTTTGTTGGCTTTTTGCGGTTGTTCAAAACGGCTCAATCCCACCAAACGCAAAAAGGATATGAAAAAGGCACTCGTTTGAGTGCCTTTCCTTTTAGTCTTTGTTTTCGGATTGCTTTTTGAGAAGTTCGCGAATGTCTTTGAGAATGTCGTCAACGGACTCTTTGTTTGCTTCCGCTGCCGCTGCTTCCGCTTCTGCTTTCGCTTGTTCTGCCGCTGCGATCTCGTCACGTTTTGCCTTGATTGCCTTGAGTTCTTTTCTCGTTGCTACGCCACCTTTGAGAGTCGCTTTTTCTTCTTCAGTCAGGGATGCGATGAAGTCTGCATCTTTCTTGAGTCCGGAGAAACCACCGCGCACGGAGTTGATAAGTTTGACGATCGCAAACAACACGACTGCGGTGAGCAAGAAGTTGATGATTGCCATGATGAAGGAACCCCAATCAATATAGACGGATTTGGTGAGGTCTGCAAATTCTTTTGCACATTCCACGCCGTTTGCGTCCTTGGGAACGAGCATGGTGATAAGTCCGTTGAGGTCGCCCATAGGGATCCAGTTGATAAGGGGCTTGAAGATGTTGTTGACGAGAGCGGTTACGATTGCGGTGAACGCTGCGCCTACAATCATACCTACGGCGAGGTCAACGACGTTGCCCTTCGTTATAAAGGCTTTGAATTCATTAAGAATTTTTTTCATTTGTTCTCTCCTTAGATATAGTGTGATTATAATAATACTTTTGTATCGGCTTGTCAAATCGTGCCGAGTGAATGTGAAAACAATTTTTTGAAATTTGGTGTTGACAAACAAAAAACGCTATGATAGGATATTTGTGCTAGGGGTGCCCCTAAGGGCTGAGATCATACCCTTCAACTTGTGAGATAATCCTCGCGTAAGGAAGCAATTTCCGATGCAAGACAACCGTCTTCAAAAGTTTGAACCCCCGGCGTTTCGGAGGTTTTTTTGTTGCCAACGAGCGTCGCCCTAACTGCAGGTGAGCAAAAGCAGAATTTCATCTCGGAGGCAAAAACAAATGTTTAGCACCACACTTCTTGCAGTTAAAACTGCTTTTCGTTTCACAGACGATCCGCTCGTTGCGCTCATCCTGTACTTCACGATTGCGCTTGTAGGCGCAGGCGCACTGCTTGCTTTCTTCGTCTGGAAGTTCAAAAAAGACCGTCTGAAAGAGTTTGGCAAAATCGCTCTCGCTCTCTTCGTCGGCTATGCAATCGGCATCATCGTCATCATGGCAAAAATCACCGCCGACGACATAAAAGAATCTGCGGATATGGAAACCTACGGTATGCTTTTCTATCCCCTTTTGTCCTTGCTCGTCATTGCGGTCGCAGGGGGTATCTCTTCTCTCATCGCATCTTTCTTCAACTCGAAAGCGGTCAAAATCGTGGGGGCAGTGACGGGACTCGGTGTTGTCGGTGCATTCATCGCAGTGATGGTCGAAATGAGCAAATATTTCCAACTCGTCAAGGGCTACTACCCCGGCGCAAATACAACCGGACTCATCGTGTCCGCAGTTGTTTGTATGGCGCTCATTGCCGTCATCTATCTCATCGGCAACAAGACGAATATCAGCGACACTCGTTCAATCGTCTACGGAGCAATCGCTATCGCGCTCTCTTTCGCTCTCTCCTACGTCCGCTTTTTCAAAATGCCACAGGGCGGTTCGGTCACCTTTGCAAGTCTGCTCCCCCTTCTCATCTATTGTTTCATGTTCGGCACGAGAAAAGGCGTGATCGTCTGTCTCGTCTACGGCGCTCTGCAAGCAATACAAGATCCGTGGATCATCCACCCTATGCAATTCTTGCTTGACTATCCCCTTGCTTTCGGACTTGTCGGAATCAGCGGTATATTCATGGAAAAAAACGTTTTCAAAGGCAAAAAAATACCCGCCTTTTTGCTCGGCGGTATCCTTGCCGTAACCCTGCGTTTTGCTTGTCACGTCTTCTCGGGTGTGTTCGCTTTTGCGGATATGGCAGACCTTGACTCCTATTCAAGCGTATGGGCGTATAGCCTTGCATACAACTCGTTTGCGTTTATGGATATGGCAATTTGTCTTGTCGCCGGTTGCTTGCTTTTCGGCTCGAAAACCTTTGCAAATCAGGTATCCCGCTCAAGCGGACTTCGTCGCAAAAGCGCAGTCGTGATTGACGACGAGCAAGACGAAAACGACGAAATCGAAAACGTGGAAACGGTCGATATCGACGGCACTGTCAATCCGTCCATAGAAACAGCTGACAGCGCAGACGAAAAAATCCCTCCCGAGAACGTTTGAGTTTCAAGCAAACGTTTCAAAAATTCAACTCTAATTATCAATCATTCCTAATTTTCCTTTATGAAACGAGCGCAAAAATTTTCGCGCTCGTTTTGTTTTTTGAAAGATATTGCTATTTGGTCAGGTGGTGGAAAATCAACGCCCTGCCTTTCACGATTTCAAGGTGTACGTCCCCTTCCGCCACGTTGGATATTCCACGTGTATCGTAGGGAGTCAAGGTCAGATTTTCAAGGGGGTATTCAAGTCCCGACGAGCGTGCAACCGTGCATTCACAACCCCACGGAATTATGGATACCGTTTCCCCTTTCACCGCGGAGAAACTCACTTCTCCGTCCGCTACGAAAAGGTCGAGCCCGTCTTCACGCGCAACCGCTTTCACGCCTAGTTTGTTTGCAAGCGCAAGCAAAGAGTAGTTGCCCATAACGTGGTCTTCCCTTCCCCCCGTCGCACCGTAGATTTCGATTTCATCCGCGCCAAGCACGTCCACCGCGTATTCAACGGACAACGTGCCGTCCGTATCGTTTTTGTGGGGGTTGTGTTTCACGACGGTTACTCCGTCCACGATTTCACCTTGATAGGAATCGAAGTCCCCGATGAAAACGTCGGGGGTGCCGTCGTAGAAAAGGATACCGCCGTCCGCACATATAACCTTGTCTGCGGATATTTTGCGGTTGACTTTTTTGCCTGCATTTAACACAATCGCTACTTTCATAATCAAATTCTACCACAAAAACTGCGTTTTTCAAGCAAAAAGTGTATATTTACTATTGAAAAGGTTTTTTTGTTGTGTTAATATTTATTTATCAAGAAGGAGGCGCCTATGCAACAGTTCAAAATGCCAAGCTACGACGGTTATGAAATTTTCGTCACACTTTGGGACGACGTCGATACGCCCAAGGGCGTCATTCAAATCTGCCACGGTATGAGCGAATACGCAGGACGATATGACCTTCTTGCTAAATATCTCAACACCAAGGGATATATCTGTTTTGCCGACGACCACCGTGCTCACGGTAGGACGGAGAGCGATAAGTCCCGAGGCAAACACCCCGGCAATATCTTCGAGAAAACTCTCTACGACCAACTCTTTTTCCGCGAGTGGCTCAAAGACAAATATCATCTGCCCGTCTTTTTCCTTGGACATAGTTACGGCAGTTTCATCGGGCAAGCGTTTGCGCAGTGCGACACCGGTTGCAAAGCGATCGGACTTCTCGGCACGGCGTATTGCAATCCCACGTTCAAACTGGGCGCAATAGCAGTTGCTCCTATCCGTGCGATTGCAGGCAACTGGCGCCCGAAATTCGTCAACAAGACAAGCGACCTTCTCTTCCGCTACAAAGGGGATCACGGTCCGTCCCAATGGTTGACGAGAGATCTCGAATGGCGAAAAGGTTTCCTGGCGGATCCGCTCTGTCGCACGAATATGAGCGTCAACTTCTGCTATCATCTGCTCCTTGACACGAGCAAACTCTACTCCAAAAAATCCGCATCCCGACTCTCCCCCACCACGTCTATCGCAATGTTCTGCGGAACGGGTGATCCGATCGGCGGTTTCGGCAAAAAGGTCAAAAAACTCGACGACTTCTACCGCGCCAACGGAGTGCCCACCGAACTTCATCTCTACGAAGGCGGACGACACGAAATCCACGGAGAAACGAACCGCGCAGAAGTTTGGAAAGATATATCCGACTTTTTCGACAAATTCATCATCTACGACCAAACGACCATAGACGATCTAATGTAACAAAAAACGCACTCAACCGAGTGCGTTTTCTTTTGTCAATGATTGTCGTCAAGTGTTTCTTTGTCAAATAACGGTGAATTAAAAAACTCTTCAAGACTTATTCCAAAACCTGCACAAATAGCAAAAAGCGTATGTACTTTCACCGACTGACTTTTTCTTTTCCTAATAGACGATAAAGTCGATTGCGGAACTCCGCTTTTCATTGATAGTTGGTATTTGTTTATTTTGTTTTGCATACACAACTTTATTGAATATGATAATTGCTTTTTGTGGACATTCAGATTTTAATAAGAACGAGAAAGTTCGCTCGCAATGCTATCTTAAATCTTTGGCAGAACATAATAAAATAGATTTCTACCATGGAAACTATGGATCTTTCGATTTTTTTGCAGAATCTTGCTGCCTTACTATTAAAAGTTTATATCCACACGTAAAACTAATATTTGTTACGCCCTATCAAGACGAAATCTATCTTAAATCAAAAACCATTTATCATAGCTTTGACGAAATAATCTATCCGGAAATAGAACGTGTTCCAAAAAAATACGCCATAAATTTTAGAAATAAATATATGATTGACAATACAGACATTGTTGTTGCATATGTAAATAATCATATATCAAGCAACTCGTTTAAGATGATTGAATACGCAAAATCAAAGGGGAAAACCATTGTAAATTTTGCAGAACGGATATATTAAAAAGTAACCCGACAATTTTGTCGGGCTACTTTTTTATTTGTGATTTGTTAGTCTTTGGGGATTTCCGCAGGTTATTCGACGTCGCTTGCAACGTCTTTGCTTTCTTCGTCTGCTTGTGCTTCTGCGTTCACGCCGCAAGAGCAACAATCACACGTTCCGTCGCAATTGCATGCAGTCGCTTCTTCTTTCTTTTCGGGTTTGCGACGCATGATGACGAATTTGTCCATGAGGAAGATAACTACGAAACTGACGATTGAACCGAGCATCTTGCAAATGGTGAGTCCGGCTTCGCTTTCAATGACGCTTGCAAGCGCACCCGACAACCATTGAGTGAATATGATGATTGCAACGACGGTGATGACGTACACCGTGACTGCGAATGCTCTGTTGCTGTTTGCTTTGAAATTCTTCTTCCAGTTTTGAGTGAAGGAAATGATTTCCGCAACGAGTTTCGAGCCGAGCATTGCGATAAATCCTGCAAGACCGAAACCGTGTGCTTTGCCGCCGCCGTAGGTGAAAATCCAGAAACTGAAATCTTCTTTCCCGCAGACGTTATACAAACTGTATTGCAATATGTACATGATTGCAAATTCAGACAAAAACGCTACAAGACTGATGAGAGTAAATTTGATTGCTTGCATGATGGTTTCGTGTGCATCGAGCCAAGCAAGCACTTTTTCCCACTTCTCTTGCGTTTGGGGATTTTTAAATTTAAATTCAAATTTGCGTTTTTTGGGGGCTTCCGCCACTTCCACGCTTTCTTCTACGACTTCGTTTTCGACGTCTTCAACCGCCGAAATCTGGTCTTCTGTTGTTGCTTCTTGATTGTTAAAGTTGTTTTCTGCCATAACGTTCTCCCTTGTGGATAGCATTATTATACAATGAACTGCGGATTTAGTCAACGTTAAAAGCATAAGCCGTTTTTCATTGCACTTGACAAACGCGCGCACAAGTGATAAAGTTATCAATACTTTTTTCATAAAGGTAATGTGTATGGAATACTTTATTTGTATTTTGCTATTGGCAGTCGGACTCGTCCTTATCATCAAGGGCGGAGATTGGTTCGTGGACGCGGCAAGTTGGATTGCGAAAGTGTCCGGAGTGCCTACCTTCATCATAGGCGCAACAATCGTTTCAATCGGCACGACTCTCCCCGAAGTTTTGACTTCCTGTATCTCTGCCGCAAACGGAAGTACGGGACTCGCAATCGGCAACGCAGTCGGCTCGGTCAATGCGAATATCGCTCTGATCATGGCAATTTCACTGCTCTTTATGCCCGTCGCCATTTCAAGAAAAGACTTCTTCCCCAAAACTTCAATTTTGCTCATCGCAATTGCAGTGTTGTGGGCGACAAGTTCGAGCGGCACTCTCGGATTCGGACTTGCGTTCGTCGTGCTTGCGGTCTTCTTGCTCTTCATCGTCGAAAACGTCTACACCGCAAAAAAACAAGCATCCGCACCCCCTACCCTTGCAGATACCATAGTCGTTGACGACTATCATATGGTTTCTCGCAACGAAGGTTTTGCGGTCAATGCGGACGGCACCATCACAAAACTCAAAACCAAAAGCAAAACCGATAAAAAAGAAATCATTAAACACGTGATTTTGTTCGTTCTCGGTGCGGCCGGCATCGCAGGCGGTGCAATGCTCCTTTCAACCTACGGCGAAAAGCTCGCAAGTCTGCTCGGCGTGCCCGACGATATAATCGGCGTTACAATCATCGCAGTCGGCACTTCCCTTCCCGAACTCACCACAGCTATCATCTCAATCAAGAAGAAAGCAACCGAAATGTCCGTCGGCAATATCATCGGCGCCAACATTATCGATATAACCCTTATTCTTCCCCTTTGCTCGTTCATATCGGGCGGTTCGCTCCCCGTGGCAAGTCAAACTCTCGTGCTCGACCTTCCTTTCTGTCTTGCAGTCGCAGGCGTTGCGCTCGTCCCCGCTCTTATCAGCGGAAAATTCCACCGTTGGCAAGGCGGTCTGCTCCTTGCGGGGTATGCAACCTATATCACCCTTCTCGTCCTGAACGTACTTGGAACGATAAGCATTTTCTAAACCACTCAAACGCCATATGAAAAACGCGCCACCAAAACGGTAGCGCGTTTTTTATTGAGTCAATCTTATTATGCGAGTTGATATTCCGCCACCCAATCTTCTGCGGTCATGGGGACTTCGATTTCACCGATATTGAACGTGTAAGTCGCAGAGTAAGAATACGTGCCCTCGTCGAAACTGACGGAGGAAATGACGTTGCCGTTCTTCTCGTCGCCACCCTTCACGTAGTCGGATTTCACGACTTTGATCGTTGCGGTGCCTTCCACCTTTCCGCTTGCATCGGTGTAGGAATAAGTCGCGGTAACGATGGTGTGAGAGTAGGTTTCGCCGTTGTAATACTCGGTTGCGGCATAAGTGATAGTGCCATCGTCGTCGTTTTTGACTGCGTCCTTGATGTTCTCGATTCTCGTATTTGCATCGTTAAGTCCGCTATTCGCACGGCATTCGTTGTAGATAGGATCGCCATAAACGTCGTTTTCATAGCCCTCATATTCGACGACTCCGTCCTCTCTCAAGAGATAGTAGGGACCATAGTAGCAAACACTTTCTTCATCGTACTCGTATGCAAGATAATAAGTAACGTTGGACGTCGCATCACCGTTTTTCGTCGTGATATTGCTATACGTGGTGGTCACGTCACCGGTTTTATCTTCACCGTTTTGAAAGAGAACGCCGTATTCGACGTAATATTCCGCCGCTTCGCCTGCTCTGACGACCGCACCGTTATTCTTCTCGGAGAACACGACTTTGACGTTGCTTGCCGCGCCCGTAATTCTGAACGCACCGTTTGCGCTATCGAAAAGAAGTTGTTCCGCTTCTTTTGCGGTGAGTTCCTTTGTGGTTACGTTGTCATTCTTGTCGTTGCAAGCGACGAGTGCGAACGTGAAGCACGCAACTATCGCAAAAACGGCAACGAGAGCGATAATTTTGCCAAATGTTTTTTTCATGTTAAGCCTCTAAAAAATTATTTGCCTTTTCTATCGAACACTTCGGTAGCGGCAAGAGCGATGTCAAGACCGAGAGCGAAACTGTCGGGTTTCAACGCATCGGGGACGTCGCGTCTGTTGTGATAGTAGGGAGCGTATTTGGGATTTTGACCTGCAATGCACGCCGCCTTGACTCCGCATCTGCTGAGTGCCGCCGCATCGGATGCACCAAAAGGCACACCACCGTGAGGGAGCGGATGATTGACTTCGGGATCTGCGCAAGCTTCGTCGAGAAGTGCGCAAACTTCCTTTGAGTTGGAGATAAGGCTGGTCATATCTCTTTGATAGATAGTGAAATAGTCATAATCGGTGAGCGTATCGAATGCGACGACGTAGGTTTCGACGTCGTTCCATTCTTTCTCGTGTTTCTTTGCCCAAGCGGTAGCACCACGAAGCCCTGCTTCTTCCGCACCCGTCAAGAGTGCGCAAACTTCGGTATTTTCAAAGCGGATTCCGCTTTCTTTGAGGCACTTAAGCACGCCGATTGCGGCAAAACAACCGGTGAGGTTGTCGTTTGCGCCGGGGGACAAATGTTTGAACGAGCAGACGTAGAACAAACCGATGAAAGGCACTATGGTGCAGAGTGCGAAAATCATGGGCCAAAGTGCACTGTCGCCGACGATGAGGCTATAAATGAATATGCCGAGAGTTGCAAACAAGCAGAGCAAGTCTACGACAAGCACGCCGACCATAACTTCTTGGCGTATCTTCATGAGAGTCCATTCATAAGCGGAGTCCGCATGCCCATTGATGACGATACGACGTTTGACTTCACCCGTAGGCTCGTATTTTGCATAGACGTTACAAGACTGCGTGCGAGGAAGGAATCTGTCGATGAGCGGAATATAGAACAAAAATTCCCCGACGGTGATGACGAGAGAGATTGCCGCCATGACGATGGTCACGATATTCGCCGCAAGCACTGCGGTGGGATTATCGGGAATAAGACGAAGAAGTTGCACGAGTGCACCGATGATGAGAAGCACACCGATGATTTTGGTGAAGCCGACGAGTGCGTGACGGGATATGGTGAAATCTTCGATTTCTGCGCTATCCGCCCAACCGTTGTCGAGCATTTCTTTCTTCATAAATTCCTGTGCCTTTCTTTCGTTGGGCATACCTGATTCTCTGGGACCGATTTCGTCGCAGATTTTGCGGATGGTATTCATAGAATATTCAACCGTTTCTTGACGTTTTTCCTTTGAAATAAGCATAATTATCTCCGGGCGCACACACGCGCAGTGCGTGCATATAGTTTATTAGTGCAATAATTATATCATAACCTTTTCACCATTTCAAGAGTAAAATACACTCAATAGTGCCTTTAATTGAGATAAACTCCCCTTTTTTGAGAATTTTATGTTTATTATCGTTACAAGTGTTTGTTATATTGACAAAAGTAGTTTTTTGTGCTAACATAGATGTGATAATGGAGGAGTTATGGAATATAAAGAAGATTTGCGCATAGTGCGCACGAGAAAACTTTTGAGCAATACCCTTCTCGATATGATGGAGGAGGAATCTCTTGAAAAGATCAGCGTCATCGACCTTTGTTCTCGAGCGATGGTCAATCGCGCCACTTTCTACGCCCATTTCGAAGACAAATATCACCTGCTCTCTTTCGCTCTCGAAGAACTCAAGGACGAGATATATTCCCGTTTCAGCAAGGATATGGAAATGGTCTCCCCCAAAGAAACGCTCCGCAACCTTGCGTATATGGCGTTTGAGTTTGTGCAAGACAACGAAAACCACGTTGCGAACATTCTCAAATTCAACCGCAACGAAAAGGTTATCTCGACGATAAAGGATTCTTTCACCCAATCGGTGAAATACCAACTCGGCAAATTCCGCACGTCTTGTCCCCTACGCGTGCCTCTCTCGGTTGTCTCCATATGTTTCACGGGCGCACTTGTCGACCTGTGCTTGTGGTACGTTGACAATCCCGACCGTCACACCGCGGCGGAGATACGCGAATTTGCGGACATCATCATCGACGACTATCTGAAATAATTTTCGTGGCAAAAAAATTCGCTCCCGATTGGGAGCGATTTTTGTTGTGTTTCACTTTTTCTCTTGGACGTTCTCTTTCGATCCGCACCCCGAACAGTAGGGGCAGGACGAGCAGTCGGAGCAACAAGTGCTTTTGCCTTTTTTCTTTTGCACTATCGACACGATGACCACGCCGACGACGAATACACAGGCAATAACCGTGATTGTGATTTCAATAGGTCCCATATTACTCCTTTGTTTTCTTCAATTTGGAGAAGAAGTTTTTGACGTTGGCCCAGTCGATTTTGCCCTTGTTCGTGAGAACGATGAGGGTGATAACCACTGCCCAGATAGGCACGAAGATTGCGAGCGGCCAGATGAATTCGCCGATGAGATAGATCATCATGGACACGATATAGGAGGTTCCCACCCAGAACAAGAGAGTCATATTAAAGCTCTTCTTGTTGGGGAGTTCCGCTTTGGCGGTCGCGACTGCCGCGAAGCACGGAATCGTGAGCATATTGAATGCGATGAAGGAGATGAGTGCAGGCACGGTGATTCCGGTGTTTTGAACCATTGCAGTAACAGCCGCAATACCGCCGTCCGCGTCGATGTCTATCATACTGCTTGTCGCAACCGCACCGAGAGTGCCGAAGGTTGCGATGACGTTTTCTTTTGCGATGAGTCCGGTGAGTGCCGCGACGACGAACAACCAGCTATATCCCGAGAGTTGCGAGCCGAATCCGAGAGGCGTGAAGAGCGGTGTAATGATTCCGCCGATACCCGCAAGGATACTTTCTGTCATTCTCTCGTCGGGAAGGAAATTCCAGTTCCAGTTGAAGTGGCTGAAGAACCAAACCACTATGGTGGAAGCAAGGATGATCGTGAATGCTTTCTTGATAAAGTGTTTCGTCTTATCCCACAAGTGCGCCATCAAGTTTTTGAATTGAGGCAGGTGGTAGGCGGGAAGTTCCATAATGAAGGGAGGGACGTCCCCTTTCATCGTGGTATTTCTCATGAGAAGCACTGCGCAGATTGCGACGACGACGCCGAGTACGTACATAGAATAAGTGATGACGTCTGCGTTGCTAAATCCGGTTTGGACAAGGATTGCGCCTGCGATTGCGGTCAAGATAGGAAGTTTTGCACCGCAACTGAAGAACGGAATTACTCGAACGGTTGCTACTCTTTCGTTTTCGTCCGCGAGAGTACGGGTGTTGATCATTGCGGGAATTGAGCAACCGAAGCCCATGATCATCGGCATAAAGGATCTGCCGGACAAACCGAATTTGCGGAAGATTCTGTCGAGAATGAACGCTACACGAGCCATATAGCCGCTGTCTTCAAGGATTGAGAAGAACAGGAATAGCACGAGAATTTGAGGCAAGAAGCCAATGACTGCGAACAATCCACCGAACACACCGTCACACACGAAGCCCACAACCCAGTCGGATGCGCCCGCTTGAACGAGTCCTTCGCCGATTGAGGTATTGATAAGGTCGGTGAGAGTCGAGAGCAGGTTGGTGAGAATTACGCCGGGAGAATACACGCCTTCTTCATATCCGAAGAACGTATTCACGGTGATTCCGGAGCAATACTCGTCGATGCTGCTGACGAATGCCACTTCTCCGTCCTCTATAGTCACTTCCCATTTACCGTTTTCGTCGGCATAGTAGGTTGCGTTTTTGTCCACCGTCATATCGTCTACGTAGAGAATATTGTGTCCTGCATCGTAAACGTACGCTTTTGCTTCGACCGCTTCGAGACTGCCGTCTTCTGCGAAGGTCAAATCCGCTTTGAAACCGTCTTCGGTGTAGTAAGTGGTGTCTTCATCGTAGGGATTTGCATCGAAATCCGCAACGACGCTTGCGTTTTGGTCAAGGTAAGCGACGACGTCTTTGTCGAACACTCCGCCTGCGCCCAAGAAGAGCAAGTCTTCGGAGAAGGTCAGGTGGAATACCAAGAACAATATCACGAGGAAGATAGGAATACCCCACACCTTGTGAGTCAGGACTTTGTCCACTTTGTCCGATTTGGAAATGGTTTCGGTTTGATGTTTTTCGTGTCTAGTCAGGACGGACGAATAGTTTTTGGAGATATATTTATATCTGCTATCTGCGATAATCGCTTCGAAGTCACCGCCGAAAGTGTCGTCCTCAAACGTCTTCTTGAATTCTTCGACCATAGTTGCTGAAGACGGATGATCCTTGACTTCGAGTTCGTCGAGTTCGGCGAGTTTGATTGCGTGGAAGAGAGCGTTGCTGACGCCTTGACCGTCGAGTGCTATTTTGCAGTCGTTGACAAGGTGCATGAGCGCGGTACCTTCGAGAACACTCTTGCCTTGGCGGGGAGTTTTGCACGCCGCATAGGCTTTTTGCATGAGTTCGTCAAGCCCCTTTTCTCTGAGTGCGGAGATAGAAACGACGGGCAAACCGATTTTTTCTTCGAGTTTCTTGACGTCGATTTTGTCCCCGTTCTTCTCAACGACGTCTATCATGTTGAGCGCGATGACCATAGGCACGTCGATTTCCATGATTTGCGTGGTGAGATAAAGGTTTCTTTCAAGGTTTGTCGCATCAACGATATTGATGACGCAATCGGGTTTCTCGTCGAGTATGTAGTTTCGAGAAATGACTTCTTCGGGGGTGTAGGGAGAGAGAGAGTAAATACCGGGAAGGTCAACGATAGAAATGGGTTCTTCGCACTTCTTGTAAGTGCCTTCTTTCTTGTCAACGGTGACGCCGGGCCAGTTGCCTACGTGGGCGGTTGAGCCGGTCAAACTGTTGAACAAGGTGGTTTTTCCGCAGTTAGGATTGCCTGCGAGCGCAAAACGTTTCATTTTTTTACCTCCATGGTTACGAGCGCCGCTTCGGTTTTTCTGAGAGTGAGTTCATATCCTCTGATAGTGACTTCGATAGGGTCTCCCAAGGGAGCGCGTTTGCGAAGATAAACGTCCGCACCGGGAGTAACACCCATATCGAACAGACGACGACGGATTCTGCCGTCACCGCCAACGGATTTGATTATTCCTTTTTCGCCAACGACGAATTGGTCTAATTGTTTCTCCATAAAGTTTCTCCTTTTATGCTACAAAAATTTTCATTGCCAGATCTTTGTCCAAAGCGAGTCTGCCGTCCTTTATCAAGCAGATAGTGCTACCCCCGCTTTGTGAAATAATTTTCATCACCGAATCGATGGTGATGCCAAGACTTTCAAGGTGTTTCTTGGTTTTTTCGTCTGTGAGAATTTTGACAACCCTCAAGTCTTTTCCGATAGGTGCGAATACCAACGGCATATCTCTCCTCCAAAATGTGAATACTTTTTCATATTTTCGAGTTTATTATATTCGTCAAGAGCAGGTATGTCAAGCAAAACATGAAACTTTTTTCACATTTTTGAAAATTCATTTGCTTTTTTTTATAAAAGTTATATAATATTATTAGAATATGATTATCAACAAGAGGAATTATGGCTGATACCGTACGCACTCCCAGACAACAGCGGTCCATCGACAAGAAAAACAAGATAATCCAAGCAGGGTTCGAATTGTTTTCGGAAGTCGGCTACTACAACGTGAACACTGCGGAAATCGCAAAACGCGCAGGTGTTTCCACGGGTATCGTTTACGGCTACTTCAAAGACAAGAGAGACATTCTTCTCGACGTGCTCGACCTTTATATCGACAACGTTATGAAACCCGTCATGGACTTTCTCGACATGATGCACTACCCCCTTGATTTCGACGAGATAATCCCCGTCGTCTTGGACGGAGTGACCGCCACCCACGAGAAGTACGCGGCGATACACCAAGCGTTGTATTCTCTCACTTCCACCGACTCTTTGGTTGCGGAGAAATTTATGAAACTCGAACGGCTCATGACGGATCAATTCGTGGAAAAACTCCGCGCGCTCGGCTACGAAAACGATGGGCTCTACGAAAGAGTGCACCTTGCAATCGAAACCGTACAATCCTACTCCCACGAATGTGTTTTCGACCGCCATCCCTACCTTGACTACGCAAAAATGCGCGTAGTTTGCATCAAAGCGGTCAAGAGTATTTTGATGTAGGACTTTAGCGCACTAAACCGCTATACTGTATTTTAACAGCACAAAACACCGTATTTGTTGTTTATTTTTTGTTGATTTTTGAAAAAACCTATCGTATAGTATAATTGTGAACGATAAAAACGTCCTTGACGAATTATCGTAAAAAGTTTGCCACCCCAGTCAAAGCGAGTCTATCCTTCGGGAAAATAATCGCCAGAAACGGGTGGCGATTTATTTGAAAAGGGAGTTGATTTCAACTCCCTTTCCGCTTATTTGCGTTTTTATTGTATTGCCAAAGTGATGTTTGCATAATTTTTTTGTTTTGTTTTTTTGTAGACGAGGAATATATCAATAAATGCCCAAATTCCGCACGTCAACCAACCGAGAAATAGTTTGGCAAGTCCGATACCCACGTCACCGATATAGAATCTGTCCACCGCAAATCCTCCAAGGAAAATGGACAAAAGCAACGTCGTAACGGGTTTTTTCAAAGGCACTGCAACCAAATTATCATACGACTTGTCGCTTGCTTTTTCAAGCGCATTGCGAAGATTGAGCAAGTTCTCTTCGGGAATATAATCCTTGTATTGCACAAGCAGTGCATTGACTTTATTTGCTTCCATAACAACCTCCTAACAGCGAATAATCGCCCTTAT
>CAZWUI010000011.1:0-47274 GCA_964637515.1 uncultured Bacteroidaceae bacterium
GCTGTTGACTCTCAGCGCCAGCTCTTGATCGGCAGCGTCGACCGCTCTGGCGATCCTGCTGGCAAGTCCGTCGCGGTTCTCGACGTATGCCTTGCAGAACTCTGTCTTGTCGCCGTCGAACTCCATGTAGGCGTGCTCGATAGCTTTGTAGAGATCGGCGGTCGGGTAGAAGCCTGTCAGTTTTTCAAATTCGTGGATCATCATGTTTTTGTCCTCCTTGTTGCCGCCTTGGTGGCGTCTTGTTATCGTTTACGCTTATTATTATAGCGAGTCCTTGCGGGCTTGTCAATAGGTTTTCTTATGTTTTCATTGAAAATTTTATCGTTTAGGATTGATTTTCTTTCGTTTACGGTGTATAATGGTAGGCGGAGGTGATAACGGCATGAAACAAAAAAGAGTTATCGACGGCAAATTTGGGGCGCGACTTCGTGAACTTAGAAAGGAGCGCTGCCTCACAATGGAGCAACTGTGTGAACAGTTCAACAAGCGCTTCGACGCGAAGCTGAGCAAATGCACCATCTCCAGATACGAAAACATGACTCAAGAGCCGATGCTCAACACAGTCGATCTGCTTGCTCGGTTTTTCGACGTTTCCCCAGTTTATCTTATCGGCCAGACAGATAACCGCGGATGCTCGGCATCTAACATAAGCAACAGCGCAGTCGTGCAGGGCAACAACGCCACGACGCTGATCGTCCGGAACGGCGGAGTCCATGAGCGCGAGCTCAGTGACGAAGAGATCGAACTGCTGCGCATCTACGAACTCCTCGGCGTGAAGGGCCGCCATGCTCTGATGGCTGCCGCTTTCGAGCTCGAGGAAGCTCAAACAAAAAAGGAGGACTAAAACATGGGTACCAGATTTAGAAAAAGCAAAAAGATCCTGCCCGGCGTAACGCTGAACCTGAACAAGAAGAGTGCCAGCATCTCCATCGGCCCGAAGGGGTTCCGGCAGACGTTCAGCACGACCGGCAAAAAGACGACGACGGTCGGCCTGCCGGGTACTGGCCTTTCTTACACTCAGACGAGCGGTTCGAAGCAGCAGGCTGCACCGGTGGAGCTTGAGCCGTCTCCGAAGAATAAGACGGCCGCTCTGATCCTTGCGATCCTGACCGGTTACATCGGTTTCCATCGGTTCTATGTCGGGAAGGTTGGCACCGGGATCCTCTGGCTCCTCACCGGCGGGATGTTCTTGGTCGGATGGATCATCGACGTCTGCAAGATCGCCGGCAATAAATTCACGGACGGGAAGGGCCGGCTGATCACCGGCCGCAGCGCATGATCCGCGCGGTCATATACGCCCGGTACTCCAGCCACGCCCAGAAGGACGCCAGCATCGAGCAGCAGCTCCGGGTCTGCCGTCAGTGGGCCCGGGAGCATGACATCCAGATCGTCACCGAGTATTGTGACCACGCGATCAGCGGCACGTCTGATAAGCGGCCGGAGTTCCTGCGCATGATCAAAGACTCAGCGAAGGGACGCTGGGAGCGAGTGCTCGTGTATAAGATCGACCGCTTCGCCCGGAACCGGTACGACTCGGCCATGTATAAAGCCCGCCTGAAGAAGAACGGCGTCAAAGTGTCGAGCGTCATGGAGCCGATCCCAGACGGCCCGGAGGGGATCCTGCTGGAGTCGGTGCTCGAGGGCTCGGCCGAGTATTACAGTGCGAACCTTTCCCAGAACATTCTCAGAGGCATGCACGACAACGCTCTGGCATGCAAAGTCAACAACGGCGGCCTTCCTCTCGGTCTGAAGAAGGGCGAGGACGGCAAGTATGCCATCGAACCGGCCGGCGCGGCTGTTGTCCGGGAGATCTTCGAGATGTACGCGGCCGGATCGAACGGCACCGAGATCATCGCGACGCTGAACAGCCGAGGATTGAGAACATCCCGCGGCGCTCGGTGGAATAAAAATAGCCTGCACACCATACTCAGGAACGAGCGGTATGCAGGCGTGTATATCTGGAAGGACGTCAGGATTGAGGGCGGGATCCCGGCGATTATATCGAAGGAGTTGTTTGATGCAGTGCAGGAACGTCTGAAGAAGGTCGCCAGAGCTCCCGCAGCAGCTCGGACGGATGTGGACTACATGCTGACCGGCAAGCTGTTCTGCGGCCATTGTGGCAGCGCTATGGCAGGAGAGAGTGGAACCGGTAAGAGCGGTCGCAAATTTTACTATTATTCCTGCGTAAAGCGGAAGCGCCAGCGGGCCTGTGACAAGAAGCCAGTCAGGAAGGACTGGATCGAGGAACTCGTTGTTCGACAGACTCGAGACAAGTGTCTTACCGACGAGATGATCGGGGTCATTGTGGACGCCGCCTTGAGAGTTCAGGAACGGGAGAAGGACGACAGCGTCCTCAGAGGCTTCGAGGCCGAACTGTCCGAGGTGAAGCGCGGCATCCAGAACATGCTGAACGCGATCGAGCAGGGCATCATCACCCCCAGCACGAAGCAGCGGCTCGAGGAACTGGAGAGCCGGCGCCTCGATCTTGAACTCGCCATTGAAGAGGAGAAGGTTGAGCAGCCCACACTGTCCCGCGAGTATTTGACTTTCTGGCTGGAAAAGTTCAGATCTGGCGACTGCGGTGACGAGGCCTTCCGTGCGTCTTTCATCGACATGTTCATAAAGGCCGTGTATGTGTACGACGACCACCTCCGGATCGTCTGCAATTTCACCGGGGACGGCGAGGCTGTGAGCTACGACTTCGTGAACGACATCGAGAGCTATGAGGAGGCCGTGGAGGTGTTCGACTTTGACGCCCACGCCTCCACCATCGGAGGAGTAAACGAACACCCGGCGCTGTATGTATGCAGCACCATGTTCGTCCTGCTCCTGCCTCTGTCTGCTGTGAGGTAAAAGACAGCAGAAAAAAGAAAAAGCCCACCGGGCGGCCATAGCGGCCGCTGGGTGGGCTTTCTTTGTTGTGTATAGATATTTATTACTCGGCCTGAGCCGTTTCGACGCTCTGTGCGTCATTCTGGGCGCCCTCTGCGGGCTGTTTCACATATTCAGCGAGCGCGGCGTTCTTTTTCCACGCTTCCTTGGCCGCTGTCAGGGCGTCCTCCACCCACTTGACGAGGGTTTTGTCGGAGATGAAGAGCTTGATCACGGCGGGCAGGTTCGGGTAGATCTCGTCAATGACGGCCGCCAGCTTCAGGGATCCGGTGCCGGCGCCATAGATCTGCTCGGCCTCTGTCACGAGCGAGTAGAGCATGCGCATCACGACGGACTTGTTGCCCTTGAAGATTGCGAAAATAATGACCGTCGCCGCAGCGACTATCAGCAGTATGAAGTCCCAGTTCTGGACGATAAAGTTGATCACGTTCATGGTCGTGTCCTCCTTCTTAGATTTTGTGAACGTCGGAAGCGTTCACGCGGCCAGTGTAGACGGCTTTGGTCTTTTCGGTGCTGACGAGCAGGATCTTGCCTCCGCTCTCGATCTGGCGGACGTAGAGCGTGGCAGTCGGCACCCACGACGCCATCTTTGCACCGTTGCTGAACTTTGTGACGCCTGCGTTGCATTTCACCTTGTCACCGACGGCGATTGTGTCTGACTTCGTGGTGGTGTCAGACGTGGCAGCCTTGCCAGCTTCAGTAGTGATGAAGGCGTCGAAGCCTGCGGCCTTGACCTTCTTCAGCTGCGCGTCAGCGTTTGCCTTCACAGAGTAGGCACCGGTCTGCACTTTGTAAAGATTGCCGACCACGACGATGTAGGTGTCGAAGCCCTTGGCTTTCAGCTGAGCGGCCAGCTTGTCGGCGCTCGCCTTCACAGAGAACGCTCCGCACTGCACGCGGTAGAGGGTGCCATTCGCAGGTGCCTGCTCTTCGGATCCGCTGCTGGTGCCGCCCATGGCAGCCTTGACAGCCTTCCTGAAGCCGTCCATCGTGTAGCCGGTGTTCAGGCCCTTCCACAGATGCTCAGGATCTCCGTGGTTGGAAGCGACGCCTCTGGCGCAGCCTTCCTTGTGGCTGATGATTACGCCGTCAGCTGTGGGGTCGAGCCCGTACTGCTTGCAGAGGTACGCGAACAGCTCGACGGCTGCGTCGTATGTACGCTTTACGACCGCTTTGGCTGTTGCAGTGTCCGAGCAGGTGAAGGAAGAGCCGCCGGTGTATTTGATGCACGCAGGCTCGCACATTTCCACGCCGATGCGGGTGTTGTTAGCGCTGCCTCCTGCGTGCCATCCTCTGCGGTTCCACGGCAAGGTTTGATAGATGTCGCCGGTGTTTCCGTCGATGAAGCCGTGAACGCATACCTCGCGGCCGTTGGCGGGAGGGTTCCAGTTATTGACGAACACCATCGCCGAAGGCTGAGGGCATCCGACAGAGTGCAGCATCAGGCCCTTCGGGGTGATAGTTCTGCCGCAGATGTAGCAGGGGTTCTTTGTCAGAAATTTCTCGATGATCTTCATGGTTGACTCCTTTCGTCATAGGTAGAGCCATCAGGATCCGACGGCTCTGTGTTTTGTGTGTTCTGTTTGCGATCTTCAAGTTCCCACTCGCGTGCCTGTTTTCGATCCTTGGATGTTCTGATCCACGCCATCGCGCCGCACTCGCCGCCGAGGGCAGCGAACACGCAGGTGCAGAGGGTGTCCGGGATCATCCCGGTCTCCCTGAAGATCTTGATCATTTCGATGGTGAAGGCAGTCAGCGCGACGGCTATGACCACGAGGATCACGTCCATCGTGCGGATCTGCCTCTTTGGTTTTGCAGCCTTAGCTTTCGCTCTGCGGCGTTTCATCCTCCGCCACCAGAGCTTGAGCCGGCTGCTCTTTTTGTTTGCCATTGGCGGGGCCTCCTTTAGTCGTAAATGGCATGGATGCCCTGCTTGGTGAGGAAGTCCTTCTGCTCGTGTTTCACGGTCGTGGCATACTCAAGAGCGGCGTGCATGTCGCCGTTGCAGTGCGCGTCAGGTATTCGCTGCACTGCTCTGGCGGTCGCCTCGCCGAGCGCGATCGCTGCGCTGGTTCCTCTGATCAAGAGGAGCTCGTTCTGCTCACGAGCTTTCTCCCGCTCTTCTTCTTCCTTTTCGCGCTTTTCAATCTTGCGCTTCAGCTGCCACACGCAGATGCCGGTGAAGGCGGTCGGGAGGCCGAAGGCTGTGGCGAGGATCGCAACGATCTCGCCGAGCGTTAATTCCAGCATGGGTCGTCTCCTTTCCGCAGCCCTGTGTTGCGAAACGGACGGAGCCCGACCTCAATGAGATCGAGCTCCGTGTCAACGTCGTCGCGTTGTGCTGCAAATTGTTTTTTGACCTCTTCATCCACGGCCAGCTGCTCCTCTATGAAGAGCGCCTGCTTCCGGATGATTTTGGCCTGTTCTTCCACCACCGAGCAGAGGCGATCGATCAGTTCTGTGGAGTTCATGCCTCTGTCGCTCCTTTCTGTGGTTTATTCTTCAACGGCGAGTTCTTCCATGCCGCTGTCGATCAGGATCTCCCTGACCTTGTCCTTGAGCAGACGGGGAACCTGTGCGAAGGTTTTCTTCCCCAGCATAATCTGCTGAGCCCACAACATAGCCATCATCTCCTGCACCTCCTTCCCGCAAAAGAATAATAACAAACTACGCATAGACGACCGCCGACATCTCAAGGACGCACTCCATGAGCATGTCCTTCTCTTCAGTCAGTGCCTCCACAGTAGCCGTTAACTCGTTAATGCGGAGCCGCATCTCGGTCGGCGTCATGACGACCTCGGGCTCCCCAGTTTCGCCCTGATCAGGCGGCTGCTCCTCTTCAGGATCTTCGACGACATCACCGGCAGCGAGCTGCTCGCGGAGGGTGTTGTATTCCTCCTCGGTGATCTCGACGGCCTCCACGGTCTGATAGTTCGAGCCGGCAGGGATGTCTGCGAGCCCTTCGACATGCCAGATCGTGCTCATGTCTGAGGACATGATGCCGAACGCCTCGGCCTTCTTGCCGATAATGTTCAGGCGGTTCCGCTCCTGAAATACAACATACTGCACATCTGCCATCACGTCGATCACGGTGTTGCCTTGCATGATTTTGTAGAACATAGCGCTTTACCTCCGTTAAAATAAAGATTTGCGAAGTGTGCATACATGGCCATGCGGGTCTTGTATGCATCAAACTTCAGAGTGTGGCCGGCCCACGACTGAAGGGCTTGCTTGACGTCCTTCAGATCCATGAGTCCGGCGTCGACTCTCCGCTTGAGCTTTTTGAGCTTCCGCCTCATTCTGGTGATGCCATCGCGCGGGATCTTCCGGATGACTCGCCCGGTGTCGGTCAGGTAGTGCTTGACCTTCAGGAAGGTGAAGCCGTCCTTCGGCTTGACGATCCTCGTCTTTTTGAGGTTCAGGTGTAGCCCGAGCTCGTCGCAGACCTTCTTGATCTCCTCCAGACAGTGCCGGAGGTAGTCCTTGCTCTGGTGGATCAGGTACCCGTCGTCCATATAGCGGCCGTAGCCTTTGATGTGGAGCACCTCCTTGATGAAGTGATCGAGCTTGTTGGCACTCGCCAGAGCGAGCACCTGAGAGATCTGACTCCCGAGGCCGAGGCCCTCGTCACCGAAGGCGTCGACAAAATGGTGCGTGAGCTTCCGCAGTCTTGGATCCTCCAGCTCCTTGTCGACCTTCCCGTTCACAGTTTTGTGCGGGAGTGTGTCGAAGAATTTGGAGAAGTCAAAGAGGAGGATGTACCCGTCCGCGCCGTACTTCCTGAAGTGTCGCTGCGTGTGGCACTTCAGGCGGTTGATCGCGAAGTCGTAGCCCTTACCCTTCATGCAGGCGCCGTTGTCATATATGAACGTGCGGGTCATCAGAGGGACGAGGCTCTCGTCGCATAGGCATCGCTGCACCACGCGCTCATCGATCGTCACGCTCCGGATGTGCCGCGCCTTGCCTCGCTCGAAGATGTCGAACTCATAAAAGCCCGGGCTCCGGTACTCTCCATTGTGCAGCGTCGTGTAGAGCTTGAACAGCTGCGTCCCGGCTGTGGCCGTGAACTTCTGCGTGCTCGCCTTCCAGTTGACGCCGCGCTTGCTTTTCTTGTACGACTCGAAGAGGTGCCGGTATGTGAACACCTTGTCGAAGTCGTTGCAGTCGCCGAAGGCCTGCTGCTTCTTCGCAGCTCTGGCAGCCTTCCGGCGCTGGTATCGCTTTTCGCGTCTCTCGTTGCTGGTCATATAGGGTTACCTCGTACAGTAGGGATTTGATGCTTGAGCTGACTGCTGGCGACAACGGCCATGAAACGGGGCCAGCATCGGAGCCCCGCCATGCAAGAAGCGTCCGGCCGGTCGCATCGAGGTAAATATTTACCCTTTCGGGAAGGTTTCGCGCTCCTTCTGCACGGACTCGGTTTTCGCCCTTTCGGGTTACTCGGTCTGATCTGTGTGCAGGATCCGAAGGCCACGCCATTCGAGTTGGTCGCGTTGTTGTTGTTGGCGTTGCCGTTGTTGTTCACATTCGCGAAGTTCGTCGAGCTGGACGCGATTGGCGAACGGAGCCACCAGTTCGTCGCGGTGGCAGTGGTCAAAATATATAGCACGAAACCTATGGCTGCCTTATTCCGGCAGGTTCTTGTACCTCTGTTTGTCCGACTTCATGAGAGACTTCAGAAGGCCGAGTTCCTGCTGGATCAGGCGCATCCACTCGACGATGACGTTCTCCTCGACGGGGAACATCTCGTAAGCGGTTGTTATTTGTGATATGAGGCTTTGCAGTTCCGCGTATGCTTCGATGAAGCAGTCACGCCGGAGCTGCGCCTCGTGCTGGTTCGACGGGAAGATGCTGTTGCCCTTCTTCACCAGAGCGCAGGCGCGAGTCGCCGCTTCGGTCAGGTATTGCGTAAACAATATCCGGTACCGCTTCGGGAACTTCACGCACTGCCGCAGGGTGAAGATCTGGATCTGCAACGCTGTCTCGAGGAACTGAGCACTCGAGGGGCCTCTTTTGCTTTTGATTACTGACATGTCGCAGTCCTTTCTCGCGCCACACGAGGCGGCGCGATTATGCCGATATAGTGATTAAATGCAGAAGCCGAAGGCCACGCCATACGAGACGGTCGCGCCGTTGCCGTAGGCGCCGCCGCCGGTGTACACACCCGCGAAGTACGTCGAGCTGGACGCGACCGGCGAACGGAGCCACCAGTACGCCGCGGTGCCTGTCCCGTTGTACGGCTTCTTGATGCGCGAGGCGTTATCTGTGAAGATCGGGAACTGAACACTCTCGGCGCCTTCCGCCACTTCGTTGCAGTACGGCACGTCGGACTTGTTAAAACCGACCTCAGCCTGCGAGAAGAGGAACAGCTTGTCGATCGAGGTGACGATTGAGGCCGAAGTGTTGCCGGCAGACGAGAGCACCTGCACCGACTTGATGACATTTCTCCACACGGTCGGCAGATTATAAAGCATCGTCTCATTCAGCCACTTGCGCATGGTCGTCTCCGGCCAGCCGCCGACGTTCGTGTTTGATGATGTATTCATCTGCCTGTTAGCGTTGAGGATGCCGACCATACCGAACACGCAGTTCGCGAACTCGCTGCCATCTTCCTTTAGGAAGTGGTCGAAGCCGTAAACTTGGAACTCGATGGTCTCGTCCAAAACAGTCGAAGCCTCGATCGGCGTGATTTTGATCCTATCGCCTACGGACATATATGTGCTCGCCAGACCGGCGGCGCATATCGCGTAGATCTCGCCGATGGTGTAGGCTGAGCTGTCGGCAGGGTTGTCGCTGTATAGATAGTCGAACTGATCCATGTCTGCCACGCCCGCAGGAAGCGCAGGAGCCTCGAACACTGCATTGACGACCATGTCAGAGGTGACGTTCTTCGTGGAAGCGTCCCATCCCGTCCAGAGGTAGCCGGACTTCTCAAGATCCGCGCCGGTATAGTCTACGCCGCCGTAGCACTCGACAACAGAGGTCTGCACGACCTTGCTGCCGTTCATAAAAGTCACGGTGTATGTGCGGACTGTTTCAGAGAATACGGCGGTCACGGTTGTGTCTTGCAGGATGTTGCTGAATGATCCAGACCAGCCTTTGAATGTGTAAACTGTGTCGACGGTGCTTGCCTTGGTAGGGTTGACTGCTGGAGCCTCGGCGCTGCTGCCGTGCTCGACGATCTGCTCGTTCCAGACGGTTCCATCCTCCAGCACGAAGCGAACAGCGTGCTCCTCGAGTATCTCGCCGAACGTGATCGTCAGTCCCGGGAAGGCTGCCGCCATATTTGACAGGCGTGTCTCGGAAATATAATCAACATGTGCGGCACCAGTCAGAACTGCGTGCTCGGTGTTGTAGCCGTCATCATCCACGCCTCCGATTTTGGAGATCCTGACAAGCGCCGAAGAGTCGCTCATAGTCCAGTCGACCTTGATCAAGCGAACGCGCACGAGGTTGTCGGAAATCTCCACCAGCTGCAAGCTATTGACCGCCGGGCTCTCCTCGATGACGAGGGTGCTGAGGTTGTCGTAGCTCTCGAGCGTCAGCGACTCGACGTAGTTCAGAGACTTCGCCGTCAAGCTGACGATCGCGTTCAGCTCTGCCGTCCTCAGACGGGCGCCGGGTGCGAAGGTGACGCCAGTGACTCCGGATCCTTTGGTGTAGAGCTCCTTCAGCATGATATTGTTCGAGAGGCTGAGGGCCTGCACCAGCGCCGGGCAGTTCTCGACGTTCATGTACTCGAGGGCCTCACAGTTCTCCACGCTCACTTCGGTGAGGTTGGTGTTGGAGTAGCCGGAGACGCTGCTGCCGATGCTCGCACGCTTCAGGCGTGTGAACGGTGCGAGGTCAACATAGCCGGGATAGAGGCAAGCCAGATCTCCGAGGTCTTGGATGAACGGGGCGTTGTAGGGGTAGATCTCGGTGTCGTTCATGGAAGGAACGCCGAGGTCAATCTCAACAGGGATGCCTGCGTATGCTCTGACCTTGGAGGTGATGCTGCCGGCCTTCACGACGACGAACATGTCGCAGTACGGCGTGATCGTGATCTTGCTGGCCGGGGTGATGCCTCCCCACGCGGTCGGTGTGTAGCCGCGGATCGTGCCGGTGTTGCTCGTGCAATAGTTTCCGGTGAAGTAGGAGCTCATGAACTGGCGCTGGAACTTCAGGAACTGAGCACGCTGGAGCCTCTTCTTGCCGTTCAGCATGGGGAGGTACGCACTGCTGCCCTTGTAGATCAGCGGGTTGATGTACTTCTGCTTTGAGTCCTCCGCCCAGATAGCCGGGCAGATCATACTCTGGTAGCTGTCGCAAAGTGCCGCGAAGGCATCGAAGTCCCAGCATCCCTCGTTCTCGAGTTCGATGAACATGTCGCGCATCTCGTCCCAGAATACCGCGTCAATCAGCTTGAAGATGACCGAGTCGGCCGCGTTGAATACGTTCTTGGTGCCGATGGTGTCTGTGTCGAGGTAGCCGTAGCGAAGCGTCAGGCCGCCCTCGTTGTCGTTACCCATGGCCGTGTCGTGGTCGTAGCTGAAGCAGAGGTGCCACTTGCCGAGCTTCTTCGAGTAGCCCCAGAAGGTGTTCTTTGCGCGGTTGTCCGGCAGACAGAACACGAGGGTGAAGAGCTTGTGGTAGATCACGGAGTCCATGACGAAGTAGTTGCCTGCCTCGGCCTTAAATTTGGCTTTTCTGTACGCGGTCGTGTCGAGGTTATAGGTGACGCCATCGTATTCCACAGCAGTGCTCAGCGCCTTGCTGGTGGCCTTGTCAGGATCGCACGCCACGACGAAGTCCAGAACTTGCTGCCACAGCGCCACGGCCTCGGCCTGCGTTACAGTGTCGGAGAGGTGTCGGAACTCGTAGTTCATCTTGCCGTCCCATGTTTCGGTGTTGAGGTCTGCACTCTTGAAGCGGCAGGTGTCTCCGGTGTTGTTTGCGACTTCGATGACGATGACATCGTCCTCGTCGTCCTGAGCGAACACATCGAGGTTCTTCTTCGAGTTATTCAGGTTGCCGATGCCGTAGAGGATCGTCTCGTCGGGTTGTACTGTCACGGATCCGGCAAGCACGGGCTCAGTGCCGGTGTTGTGATAAAAGAGCATCGCCATGTGTCCCTCGACGCAGTCGCGGACGCGAGGATCGGCGACGCGGGCCGCTCTCTTGTATCTCTGGAAGCGGTGGTACCACTCGCTCATGAGGATGTTGTTGATGTGCTCGGAGCTGGCCGTGTTGACCTTGAAGTTGAAGTAGCTCACCGGGATGCTGTTGTCCGTCATGGCGTAGGCGTCGATGACGGTGCCGTCCTCCAGAGTGAAGCCTTCCTTTGCCTCGAAGTCGTGGTTCAGAGCCGCGAGAACATAGGCCGCCGAGCTGGTGCCCTGCACCTTGTCGACTGCGTTGTAGGCCGTCCACGAGTGCTCAGGGCCGCCGGCGATGTATTTGTGGGTCAGGTAGCCGGTGATCTTGTTCTCTTTAGACGTCGAGATGCCGGGGCCGTGCCACGTCATGACGTGGGCATCCGGACAGATCTCTGCACAGCGTTCCGGGTCAATGTTGCCGGCGCTGTCGTAGATCAGGCTCTCGTCGTAGCGTTTGGAGATCTCTGCACCGTCTTTTCCGTCTGCGGCATAGTTAGCCTTGATCTCGGTGTCAGACAAGTCCGAAGCGTAGCAGCGGATCAGGTAGATCCAGACGTTGCAGTCGTCAGATCCGATCGTGATGCCGACCGGTGCCGCCTGCGTGAAGTTGTCAGCCTCCGCGTATGTAACAGCCTTCGCGTGGGATCCATCTTCCCAGAACGTCATGACACGGTTTGCAGTGTCGGGCTCGATATTGATGTCGAGCTCGGTGCGCATGCCTTCGCAGGTCTGCATATCGAGGACACTCTGCTCACTGTTGACGCTCACAGCATTCGCCTTCAGCTGCATGCCGATGCCGCCGCTGAAGCAGCTCACAGCTATGGCGTCGAAGTCGGAGCAGTTCTCGACCTTGTAGATCACTTTGACCTCTTTGCCGGTTTTTCTTGTGTCATCTCCGAACATGTTGAAGTTCAGAACTGCGCGGTCGCCTTTCATAACAAGAAGGCCGCGAGATCCGTCGCTGTCGGTTTTTAGGCCGCCGTTGACTGTGTCGAACTTCTCGGACAGCTGGATCGTGACTCCGTCATGTTCCCAGCCGCTCAGGGACGCAATGGTCGCAGGCTCGAACTTGAGCTTCAGACCTTCGGTCACTTCTTCAGCAGGAGACTCGAGCTCTGTGACTGTGAGGGTGTGGCTCCACCTCTCGTCACCGCAGACGATCTCGAGAGTGAGTTGGCCGGCCGCGGTCGGTCGGTAGCTCCATGTGTGAGCACTCTGGTCGATCGTGTCGGTGTCGTAGGTCTCACCGTTGACGATGTACTCGACCTCTGCGGGGTTGTTCACCGGGTCGATGACGCGGTGGACGATGTTGATGTTGGTGAACTGCATCGCAGTCTCAGCCGTGAAGCTGCTGGCGATGACCGCCTGCGTGCTTTCTTCGTCGATCTGAGCGATCGCGGCGGTGAGCACGTCGCTGATCAGCGTGGTGCCTTCGATGTCGAGGGTGCAGTACGCCTCGATCAGATGGCTGCCGTGTACCAGCCCCGCGATGCTCTTGGTGAGCCTTCGGCCGGACGTTGTCACGATGTCCTCAGAGTAGACGACGCCGTCCACTTTGACGATGACAGTCTTGGAACCGGTGCCGGTTGGTGTCAGGTTCACGGTCAGGGCTCCGCTGTTCTTCATGGTCTCCTCGAGGTTCCATGACAGTGTCAGAGACTCGCGCGTGATGTTGCAGGTACGGGTCGCGGTTGCGCCGTAGCTGTCAGTCAGGACGAGCTTGACTGTGTTGGCGCCGGTGCTCAGATATTCAAACACATCGATCGTGTTCGGGCCCTGCGGGATCGTGAGGCTGCGCTTCAGTGTGCCGTTGACGTAGATCTTCAGCGTGCCGTTGCCGGTCACGACTTCGGACTCAGCGTCGAACGAATAGAAGTTGAAGGTCAGGGGCGCCGTGCCGGCCGTCTCTGCGACGGAGAAGCTGGTGGCCGAAGTCATCGCAAAGGTGAGCTTCGAGCCAGTTGATGCGCCGCCACCTCCACCGCTTCCCACGAAGAAGGGATCGAAGCCGTCGATGTCGAGCCCTTCCTGAGTCAAGTGTAGGTACCCGTTGTCGTCAACATATCCGCCATCGAAGGCGAGGCCGCCGCTGGCTGCCACGGGAATGACTTCCTCGGTGCCGTCCCAGAAGGTGATGCGGATGCCTTCGAGAGCCTGTTCCACATTCTTGACCATGTCCGGGTACATTTCCGTCAGCTTGTTCATGCTGAGGAAGTTGTCGCCGAGTCTGAGGATTTGGGAGATCGCCTCGGCCAGCACCGCGATCGGAACGCGGCGAGCTGACTCGATCGGATCCTCTGCTCCTTCAGGCGTTTCGGGTTGAGTGGCGACCACATGGGCCGCTGCGAGTTTTACATCTTCGGCCGTTTGCAATTCTGTGATTTTTTTCAGTGCCATGTGATAACCTCCTTACAAGATCGCGAGGTAGGCATACGTCCACCCGCTCGCGTTCTGCTGAAAATACATATTTGTTGCGTTGTACCATGAGACTGTCGTGCCCCATGTCAGATGCAGCTGGCTCTCTGAGTTGCTGACGTCGTCAGAGAGACCGCCGGCTCGCAGTATTGTGACACCGCGCAGAGCTACGAAGCCGCCATAGTCTGCGTGGCTTGAGTTAGAGACCGGCATGACGATCAGCAGTTTCGGCTGCGCCGTGAAGGTGAGCGCATTCTTGTTGCCGCCGCCGTACTTGCCGGAGCCTGAGTAGGTTCCTGTCACGATCTTGCCGGCTCCGAGGAGTTCAGCTGTGATGCCGTGCGGGTTCTTAGTGCTCAGGTGGGTGATCAGGGCGTTGATCGCAGTCTTAACTTTGCCGAGGATCACGGAGAGCGTCTCGCCGCTGATTATTGTCGCCAGCTTCGAGCTCGTTGCGAAGGTCGGCGTCTGGTTATTGGTGGTCACGTTCGGCACGTTGCCGAGACCGACCTGCTCTGCCGTTACTTCGTGGGGGTTGTTCTTCGCCGTAGCATGACCTGCGAGCTCTTCTTTTGTTGCATAGCCAGCGAACTCTCCGATCACCGCCTCAATGTTTTCAGCATCTCCCACAGCTACGAGCACCCTCATGGTGATGCGCTCGAAGGAATTGGAGCTGTCGGCTGGGATGTATGCAGGGAACTCTCCGGCGTTTGCGTATGCGTAGAGGATCTCACCGATGTCGGGATCCTCTGCAAAGACGCCCAGCTCCTTCGCATAGATGCCGGCGTTCAGTATGCTGTTGTCAAAGCTGCCCTCGAGTTTTACGACGCCGTCGCCTTTTTCGATGCTTGTGATCTGCATGTCGACGACGCTGCTCACGAGGTCGGTCAAGTCAGAGACTTCCCCGGGATCGTCGCCGGTGCCGATCGCCAGCTTCGTGAATGTCAGAGTCTCACCGGAGAGCGCCTTGACGATCAGGGCGCGGCCGGCGTCTGTTAGTGATAATTTAGGGAAAAACATGTGCCTTCTCCTTTCGTCATTCTGTCAGAATGTTGCCGAGCTCGTCGGTGAGGGAGTCACCGAGCTCGTCGGCCAGCCATTCAAATGCGACGAAGTCGTCCTTGCTCATGGCCGTCTCGTATTCCTTGACGACCACAGTGGAGAAGCCGACAAACAGTTCCAGCGCCTCGTCGGTCGTCATCTCGATCTCGTCGAGGTGGGCGCTGGCGCGTTTGACGTAGTTGATGGCCTTCAGGATCTTGCTGAAGTCGAAGCCTCTGTTTGCTTCGATTTTCGCCCGGAAGTGGCCGGGCTCTCCGTCGTACTCGAACCACTCAGAGATCACGGGCTCGACGCCATAAACGGCGCTGACCGCCTCGGTGACGGCCCACTTCGTTCCCGCTTTCTCCTTCAGAAGCGTGGCTGCCTTGATGGTGGCCCGCTTGTTCTCGATGTCGACCGTGGAGTCATACCACTCGAGCGACATCTCCCACGCCATCTCGTCGAGTTCGGCGCTGGTCATATTGTCGATCTGATCCCACTCTCTGAGGCGTTGGATCTCCCCGCCGGGGGCACGGATCAGAGCGTTCACCGCTTTGGCGAACGCCTGAACCGCTTCGTCGTCTCGCATAAACACCGGGAGCAGCTGAAGGATGTCGGCGTTTGATAACCTCATTCCCATGGCTTATTCCTCCTTGATGATCTGCGAGATTTTCAGGTTCCCGGAGAACTTCGCGACGGTCGTGCTGTCAAGTTCCGTGTACTCGGGGCTCGTAATGACGACTCTGTCGGCTCCTACGAGATCGCCCTCTCCCTCGGGCGCGAGGATCAGCTTCCTCAAGTAGTCCGGGTTGATGTCTCTGTTCAGGGCGGAGCCCTGCCAGTAGATGTACTTCGTGATCGCTCCGTTGCTTCCTTCGACGGTCTCCTTGCACTTGGCAGCGTTCGCTGCCGTTGTGTAGTAGGTCAGCTCGATGTCATATTCCACGGTCGCGGGAGCTGCTACGCTCACGCGGTCGGTCAGAGGTCTGACGTCGGAAGCACTGCACGATGCGAGCACTTTGTCGAGGATGTCCTGCGTCGGGATTGCTCCGCCGTATAGGATCGGCGTGATGATGACCTCGCAGGGGTTCGGCGACTCGACGATCGCGTCGGCCACGGATGCGTCGGCCTGCATCGCCCAGTATCGGTACGAAGCAGCAGGGCCCGCCGTTGTGATCTTGTTGGTCGCCGCTCTGATGCGCTCCCTGAAGGCGTCATCGCCTTCGATGTCGTTGCCTCCGGACGTTGCTGTCACGTTGGCCACGCTGTCGATGTACGCCAGCAGGTCGACCATGATGTTGATCGCTCCGACCGGGATGCTGTTATAATCAACGCCACCATCGGCTGCTGTTGCCTTCACGTCGACGTAGGTGGCGCCAGCTGCGAGCACGGCGGTGACGTCGGTCGCAAAATAGCGCTCGAAGTCGCTGGTCACTCTGGTGCCGGCCGGGATTGTGACGTTGGTGTTGATCGCTTCGTTCAGGCTGAAGCGGAGCGTTGTGGTCGCCTTTTGAGCTTCGATGCGGACGAGGCCGCGGTTCTCACCGATCGCGTCGAGAACTTCGGCGCGAGCGTATCGGAGCATCTTCTGACGGCAAGCATCGTTGACGCTGCTGTATAACGCAACGAAAAGAGGCACCATAGCCTCGCCGAAGATCCTGCGCTCGTCTCCCGGGTATAGCGGTTCCGCCACTCCGTTCTCAAGTTCCGTGATGATGGTGTTGTAGATCTCCGTGCTATTGGTTCCTATAAAATCGAGTTCGCTCACTCTGTTTCCTCCTTCCTTGCCGATATGTTGGCATTGACGCCGAAGTCGCCGGCGCTGGCCAGTGCCGCAGAGATGTCAATCCCTTCGACGGCCATGCGCGGCTCGTATGTGCTCAGAAGCCACTCGGCGTCAGCTTCAGCCTTCTCGGCCGAGATAGTTGTCGGCGCATCCACGAGGGTCGCGTCTCTGCCTTTGATCCGGTCATACGGCACCTCGCCGCGCGTGATCAGGAGCAGGTTGACGGCACACTGTTCTGGCGTTCCGTTTCCGCTTGATTTCATGGTTGCACCTCCTTACACGAGCGTCAGCTCGTTGGTATATACCCAGCTGCAAATGCCGTCCGGGTAGCCGAGCAACGTTTTCTCGCCCGAGATCTGGCTGACCTTGTGGCTGCGCTGCTTCACCCAGTTCGGGATCGTTTGCCCGGTGTAGTATTTCTTGCCCGTCGGCTTTACCATGGCGCCGACCTTTATGGTCTGCTTGGTGGCCGACGCGGCCTGTGTGTTGGTTGGCTTCTTTTCAGACTTCGCTGATGTCTTTGCGCCCACATTGAGCGCTGATGTGTCGATCACCGACGTCGTCTTGCGATCGTACTCCTTGAACTCAAACTTCAGCTTTGCGAGCCGGATCCGGCCGAAGTCGTCCAGCACAACGCCGCTGACGGAGACCTTTCTGAGCTGCAAAGTCGGGCCCAGTGCCTTGCCTTGCAGGTAGAAGATGCCGGTCTTGGTGACGCGGTTCTCCCACTTTTGGATCTCGTTTCTGACGTCGATCCCCGCAGCGGAGTGCAGCGTTGTCGAAAAAGACAGAGGGAACAGCTCGGTGCCCCTCTCGTTTGTCTGCGGGGTGCCCTCCGCGTCGCTGTTATTGTCGGCGATCTGAGCGTATGAAAAGCTCAGGCCCTCGACGGCGTTGACCTTTTTGGTGGACACCTCGAAAGTCATGTCGCGCCATTTTGCCATGATGGCCACGCTGATCACCTCCTATTATTTCGGGGCGCCGGTCTCTGTCGCTCCCTCTGTAACGGAGTGCGTATGTGTCGCGAGATCCTTGCCTCCAGCCTTGACGCTTGCCCCTTGGATCGCTCCATCGGATCTCACGCTTCCAGCTGAGACGCTTCCCGCGCTGACGTTACCGCTGACAGAGAGAGACGGCAGCGAGCTGCCCCAGTTTCCGTCTGCACGCATGAGCAGCACGCCGGTCTGATCGTCAAACACGGCATAGATGACTTCCGTGCCCTTGCCGATGTTTCCGGTGCTTCCGCGCATGTGCCACGGGATGACCACCTGAGCGGAGACGAGGCCGGACTCGTTGCAGGGAACGACTCGCGCGGTGTTTCCGTCGATGCTCGTGATCTTGCCCTTCTCGATATATCCTGCCATCAATATCCCTCCAGTGGTTTCCTGAAAAATATGGTTGATTTGTTGCGTATGTGGTCATGTCTGACCGCAGTGACGAAGATCTTGCCGTTCCACGCTTCGGCCTTTTTCGTTTTGAGACGGATCAGGCTGGCGGCAGCGTAGCCGGGCATCAGCTCACGGCAGAAGCTACCGGCCGTGAGATCCTTGTTGGCAGCCCTCAGAAGTCCATGAGCGAAGCGAGTCGCTTCGGCGTTGCTCGTGACTTTGATGGCTGTCTCAGGTTTCAAGATCTTGGTGCTGGTGCTTCCCGGGGCTTTGAAGGTTCCGGAGAAGTTACCGCTCGCCACTGTTGCGGATCCGAAGGCGTTGTCGCTTCGATCCTCGTATGCAAAAACGCCATCGTCGCCGATCTCCAGCGTGGCCGCCGGAGTCTGGCCCTCTATATACTGCTCGTTGTAGGCGATCAGCTTCCCGTCGTAGACGATCATCTGGTAGCCTTCCAGCATGCAGAGGCGCCAGAAGAATGCGAAGTCTGTCTCGTTCTCCTGTGCGATGTACTTGTAGAGCTGATCGGTGCAGCCGTAGTTTTCAAACTCGAGGCCGTGCTTTGCGGCGATTTCGTTCGCAATTTGCAAGAAGTGGACGCCGGCCCACGACTTGCTGGTCTTGTTTTTACCAGATGTCGGCATTGACATCGCTCTGACCGTGTATACGCCGTTCTCCGGTCGCGTTGAGTGGATGAACAGCTTCCCGGTCTTGGCTGCGCCGTTCTCGAAGGAGATGACGCTGCCGGGTGCCGGGTTCCATTTATTCCACACACTTGCCGGGTCATTTAAGCGCACGGTCAAGATGTCCGCCCGGTCTGCTGCGAACATTTCGTGGACGCAGTAGCGGACGGACACCTGACTGAAGATGTCGACGCCGTTGATGATTAGCTTCAAGAGCTTGACCTCCACGGTGGAAGCGTCGCCGGCGTTTCGACGTCCTCCATGATCGGGAGGCGGAGCGGCACGTTCGCATCGAACACGATCACGTCCGCGTATTCCGGGTTGAAGTCGATGATGTACTTCGCGAGCTTCTCCTCGTTGTACATCGTCAGTGCCAGCGAGTCAAAAGTGTCGCCGGCTCTTGTCCGGTATTCGAGATATGAAATTACGCGCGGCAATACCGTCCCTCCTCTCTGATGCGCAGCCACTCCTCAAGCCAGTCAAAGAACTCTGCCTCGTGGTCCCTGAGTTCGGCCATGAGATCGTCGTCCTCCTCGCTGGCGCCGCCGAAGGTCGGCGACCATGTGAAGTTGCTGAAGTCGTAGTAGATAATAGTCTGGCCGCCTGCCATTTCGCTGAGCGAGAAGTCGTCCAGCGTCAACAGCCTGCCGGCGGCGCTTGTTTCTGTGTCCTCGGATGTTCCGATGCCGAGCATCTCACCAGCTTGCAGCCAGTACCCGATGTTCGCCTCGCGATATGCAGGATCAAACGAGATAATTGCCTCGGTGCCAGCTTCGCCGGCGATGCTTATGCCTTCGGTGAAGCCACCAGCTGCGAAGCGCGGCAGCGACACATGAGGAATGAGGCCGATCTCGAGGCCTACATACTGAGACACCGAGTTAATGCCCTTGATTATGCCGTTGATCAGGTCGATGGCTCCGTTTATGACAGACTCGACGAGGCTCGGGATCAGGTTAAAGATGCCCTTGAACACATTGACGATGCCGTTCCATGCCTGCTCCCAGTTACCCGAGAACACGCCGGAAATGAAGTCGATCAGACCGCCGAACACCTGCATCTGTGCGTCGATGATAGGCTGGACGCTCTTTATCGCTCCACCGAGCACCTCGCTGAATAGGCTGGCGAGGAACGTCAGGATCGGCTGGATCGGTTCGAGGATGCCGGAGATCAGAGAGCCGAAGATCTCGATCAGTGGGCCGATTGCCATGACTATGAGGTCGAGGATCGGCTGGAGCAGCATCATGAACAGGTCGAGGATCGGGCCGAGCAGCTGAATAATCAGGTCGAGGATCGGGGTCAGTAGGTTGAGGATCTCGATCAAGATAGGCAGCACAGCGTCGATGATCTGGGTCACGATAGGCAGCAGCGCGTTTATAAGCTCAATAATTACCGGCAAAATTGCCGACAGCAGATCCGTCAGGATAGGGATCAGGATGTCGAGCAGCTGAATGATGACCGGGAGCACTGAGTCAATGATGGTCATGACCAGAGGAAGCAGCGCGTCGATCAGGTCGAGCACGACCGGGAGGATCTGCTCAATGAAGTCCATCAGCAGAGGAAGGATCGCGTTGAGGAGCTTCGTCAGAACCGGGAGAACGGCCTGCACGATTTTCAAAACGACCGGCAGGAGCTTCTGGATCAAACTTACAATCACCGGCAGGAGCGAGGTGATGAACTCCGAGAGGATCGGAGCAATAAGCTGAAGCAGCTCTATGAGCACCGGAATGATCGACGAGATTATATCGACGACCGCCGGGAGCAGCTCATTCAGAAGTGCGCCAGCGATCTCGAGCACCACCGGTACAAGCTCCTGAAGCAGCGGCAAAATTGCCGGGATCAGTTGCTCGATGATGGGCTGGATCTGGGTTGTCATTTCCTCAATGATTGGGATCAAATCCTGCATGACGTCCGCCACTATTGGCATCAGATCGTTCAAAGAGTTGAAGAGCGTGGCCGCCAGCGGTTCGAGTGCCACCTGCGCCTGCTGCTTGAAGAGCTGAAGCTGCTCTGCGAAGTCATAGGTGTCAGCAGCACATCCGCCGATGGTCTCGCTGTTTTTCTCAAGCTCTTCGGTCAGTGCCGCCACGTCAACAGTCCCATCCCTGATAGCGGCCGCCATTGTTGAGGCCGCCTTGGTTCCAAAGATTTCCGACGCGATTGTCGTCGCCTCCGTCATGTCCTTGGCGTTTTTGATCTTCTCAGCGTATAGTTCCATGCCTTCGCTCGCGCTGAGCCCTTCCTTTGCGAGAGAGCTGACGCTCTTCTTCATGGCGCTCAGAACTTCGGAGGCGTTGACGCCTGCCTTGTCCATCTGGCCTATGAGGGCGACAGACTCCTCGAAGCTGTAGCCGAGCTCCTGAAGCTGAGGGGCGAACTGTTGCACGCTGCTCATAAGATCCGAAAAGCCGACGCCGGTGCTCTGGGCTGCTTTGAACACATAGTCCATAGCGTCACCCATGGCATCGGCGTCGATGTTCCACGCTTGGAAGGCCTGAGACGACTCCTCGATCACTGTTCCGAGGTCATCGCCCAGCATGTCAGCGACTTGGATGGCTTGCGTGGATATTTCCTGAAGCGCCGGGCCAGTAAGCCCGAGCCTCGTGTTGTAGTCTGCGATCGCTTGGCTTGCGTCCTCCATTGTAGTCGGGACGCTGGAGTACACCGCGTCGAAGTCGTCCATCAGTGAGTCCAGTGCGTCGCCAGTGGCGCCCGTTCCTATGCGTATTGAGTCAGCCGCTTCGTCGAACTGGCTGCCGAGCTCCACGAGATACTGGCCGGCCTCAAAGACTGCCTTGCCCGTGGCCACAGCTATGCCTCCGACTGCTGCACCGACAGCGAGCGCTTTGACGTTCAGGCCGCCCAGCTTTCCGGTCGCTTCTTCGATTGATTTCCCGAGGGTGGGAGAAATGGAGCCAGCGATCTCGACTATTGCCTGCAACGCTTTACTTTGTGCCATTTTCCTCACCTCCGTTTACGATGTGAAGCGTGAGGTCGCGGCATTTTCTTTTGCCTCCGCTTTTGTTCTTCGGCAAGATCTTCAGCCGCTTCCGCATACTCCACTAAAAAGGCCGTTACTGGCCTTCTTTCGAGCTCTGTGACTGAGGTGTGGAAGGCTCGGGCGTAGTCTCGGATTGCTCGACTGAGTCGTCTACGGGTGAGTCCTCGCCCTGTTTCATAATAAAATTTCGGCCGACCTTCATGACCTCCATGACGTCGTAGCCTTTGATGCGCTCCAGATCGCTGAAGTCGATCTCGCTGTTTACTGCTATGATCGCAGCGAAGCCGAGATAGAGGTGGAAGGAGTAGTCAAGCTCGACTGCTCCGGAGAGGTTGCCGCCCTTGGAACCGCTCGCTCTCATTTTTCTCGCATCTGCTTCAGCGAACTGCGCCGCGGTGATCGCGTCGGTGTCATAGGTCAGGGTCTTGACCTTTTTGCCATTGATTTCAATGGAGTTTTTCAGGTTGATTTTTCCGTTCATGGTAGCCTCCTTAAAATATCAGCCCCGGGCAGAGCCCCGGGGCTGTTTTGGTTTCTTACAGCAGCTTGGTGATGCCGTCCATGTAGTCCTTGCCGTCGATGCGGAGCTTCTGACTCAAACGGTCGACGAGCAGGTACTCGGTGCCGGCACAATAGATCTGCAAACGGCTCACGCCATATGTGAGCTCGTTTTCGGCAGCGCTGCCGATTTCCACGCCGATGCCCGGCAGGGCCTTCGGCATGCAGCGGACGAAGGCTTTGCAGCCTTCGACGGAGCTGGAGCCGTCAGACTTGACGACGTTCTGCACCCAGCGGAACTCGATGTTCTGCTTCTCCAGCCGGCTGAGTTTGCTCAGACCGAGGTCGATGCCGATCTTAGTGATCGCCAGCTCCATGTCGTCGAGCAGTCCCACGAGGGGGACGCTCATGGTACCCATCGCCTGCACGTCGCCAGTCTGGAGTGCCACACTGGGAAGCGTGAAGCCGACGTCCTTCGCGACGAGCTTGCCGTCAGCGTACACAGTGTCCGCGACGATCGCGCCCTTAATATCCATCCATGCCATTAGCTCTCACCTCCAAAATAAGCTGCGAAGCCTTCGTCGGTATAGGTCACGCGAGCGGTGCCGCTCTTGAAGGGAGCGGTCGGTGTCGCGTTGATGTTCCAGACGAAGTCGCCGTTCATGAGGTTGCCCTCGGGGTTTTCGCTCTCAACGAAGAGCACGGTCGGGGTGCCGAGCAGTGCGCCCATGCCGGCATAACCGTCGAGGATCTCCTGCTCGCTGTTGATGATGGCGTCCTTGAGGTTGACGTTCATGGGCTCGTCGATCTTGGTGCCGTTGCGCAGCTGGAAGCCATTGGTGATGTGCATCAGCATGCGGATATTGACGTCGAAGATCGCGCGGGCGTCCATGTCGCCGCCGTAAATGTAGGCAGCGGTGTGAGGGCCCCAGAGCACCCACTGGCCGCCCCAGTAGACAGCGGTCGTGATGCCCTTCTCGTTCAGGCTGTTGGCAGTCTGCTGATCGTAGCCCATGTTCGCGCTGCCCGCTCCGAAGAACTGACCGGTCGCCATGATTTGCTTGTTGGACGGGCTCTCGAAGGGAACGCCGTCGTGTTCTGCGTCGACGCGCTGCATGGTAGCAGCTGCGACTGTGGAAAGGTGGAACTTGCGGCCGGATCCGTCTGTTACCATAGGCCAGCAGACCTTGGAGAACTCGGAGGTGTAGCCGTTCGTCGCCTTCCACGCGAGAGCCTTCTCAATGGTGTCGACCGGATCGCCGTCGTCCACCAGAGGAATGTCAGCCACAACGAACGCATCCCAGTGGCCGTTGATCTTGCTCGCAGCGCTCACCATGGCGGTGTAGACTGCGGGGATCTGGCTCCAGCCGGGAGCTGCGATTACATTGGCCACGACGTTCTCCTTCTGATAGAGCAGAGCGATCGAGGCGAGACCGCTGTATGCGCCGGCAGCGGTTTTCTGACCGATGATGTCAGCGGCAGCGACCTTGTCGGTGTCGACTTCCACGAAGGAGACGGTGATGTCGCCGTTCAGACGGTCATTGTCGTTCAGAGAGGTGATGACCACCTTGCCGCTGTTGAAGTTGTAGTTGACCTCGAAGTCAACGCCCTCGACCTTGTCCGCGATGGCGATAGTGTCGAGGATGATCTTGGAGCTGGCGAACTCGCCGCGGCCGGCGGAAAAAGCGACGGAGATGGTCGTCTCCTCAGCTTTGCGGTGAGTAGCGGGATCCAGCACGTTGATGATGTAGATGGGGCCGACGTTGCCGACAGTGTTGTCGAAGTGCTCGGCGAAGGCTTCGCAAAGACTGAAGCCATCCCAGTCGTCGGAGTATCCGACTTTGGTCTGCGCGTCGACCATGTTGCTGATTTTGATCGGCGCGTTCACGAGCCCCGCGGCTGCATAGCCTCTGATGAGGTTGATCGGCGCGGTTCCGACATACACCACGACCGTGTCGGTGGTGGCTGCGCTCTTGACCTTGCTGGCCGTGAGCTCGCCATAGGTGCCGTGTTTATATGCCATGATTTTCACTCCTTAAAGTAAATTTTTGTAGCTGTCCGGCTCCTTGTGAACGGCTCCACACTCAAGCGTGAAGTCGATCCAGAGGAACCAGTACGGATAGTAGTCCCAGATCGTGCCCTCTTCAGTGAACGGGCCGTAGGTGATGCCGTCGTTCTCCTTTACGAGACGCAGGCCGCCGATGTACTCGGTGCCCTCCAGCTCTTGCAGAGCCTTGTCCGCAAAGTTCCAGAGGTCTCTCCAGCCGTCCATGTTGCGGGTGTACTGGTTTACTTTGTCCGGATCCGTTCGGGGTTTGTAGCTTTTGCCGCCGAGCGTGCCGGGCTGTTCCACCGGGTCAGCGGCGTCGCCGCCGTGCTCGCCCGGGTTCCATGCTGCGAGGCTGAAGCGCATCTTCAGCGTGCGCTTGCCGTCTGCAAGTGCGTCCTTGCCGTCCTTCAGCTGTACGCAGAGGGACGGGATCGGAGCACGAGCTCGAGGCGGCAGCCTGTCCTGAGCCGGAACGAACATAGCGAACGCCGTCGGCGTCGTCATAGTCCCGGGGAACTCGTTGTCGTTTCGGTCATCGTCGGGCAGCTTCAGACTGAGCTTGTCGCAGATCGCCGTCTGGGCCCATTCTGTTACCTTGTCGATGATACTGGTTAAAGTCATAGCGCTCCCTCCTTAGACCGTCCGGTTCTGGCGTAGAGAGATCTGAGTGACGCCCTTGTTCTCAGTCCAGTCATTCACGACGAACTCCCGGCCGTCCACGTTAAGCAGAGAGCCGGGAGCTTTTCTCTTTGGCAGGTCGGCCGACCTCGCGAAGATCAGCGTGTCAGCCTCGGCGACTCCGAGGACTTGGCCTTGCTTCATCTTGACGAGTTGGTCGTTGTCGATCACGATGCTGATCTCCTTGCCTTCGACTCTGTGAGTCTCAGCGAAGTCGTCGAGCTGGAAGAAAACAAGATCAACGTCAGACGCGATCAAGTCCTTCAAGTTACCGGGCATTACTCAGGCATAGCAGCGCCGACAGCAGGAGGGGTCTCGCCATCGTTGACCACGCCGTCATCGTCGTCGTTGTCGTCGTCAGCGTCATCCTGCGCAGCCTTCGCTGCTTCGATCATGTCGATGACTGCATCCTTGGATCTCGCCTTGCTGGCGTCTACGCCATACGCCTCGGCGATTTTCTTCAGCTCGTCGAGCTTCATGTCCTTGTTGTACGCAGGCATGCCGTCGCCGGCGTCGTCATTACCGGCCGCAGAGGTGCCTCCGACATAAACGGCGACGCCCTTCTTGACCAGTCTGGCCTCCACTTCAGGATCGAAGGATTGGGGGCCGCTCTTCTCGTTGATGGGGATGACCTTGTGGCCGTCATAGTGGCCGTAGGTTCCTTTGATGATCTTTACCATTGTTCTGCTCCTTTCTGTTCAGCTGCGATTAGTCAGCGAGGACGTCCGCAGTGATGAACGGGTTTTTGTGGTTGGGGATCAGCAGCGGGCGGCTGGAGATCGTCAGGCTGCGGGTGTTGCCCTCTGCGTTGGAGAGGTACTTCGGCACACGCTTGCCGGCGTAGGTGTGGAACTCGCCGTCTGCCTGCTCGACCTGAGTCACGGCGCCGTAGAGAGTGCGCCCACAGGCAGGAGCGGTCAGGATGCACTTGCCGGAAGGAATGTACTGCTGATCGTCGCCGGCGTCGTCGGTGTAGGTCTCGTCGTAGCTGATGACGCTGATGATGCGGCCGCCGACGTTCAGTTTGGCCATGATGGCAGCGCCGGGCGCCAGAGTCTCAGGCTCTACGCTTCCGAGCTCGTAGCGTTTCAGGTCGAGGAACTTCTGGATCTCTTCGTTCTTGATGATTGCATCAGCTACATCAGGCGAGCACACGAGATCGGTCGCTCTCAGTCCTTTGCTGGTGAGCATGCGGATCATGACCTTCAGGTCGTCCATGATGTGCGCTGTGGGGTCGCTCCACTTCACCGCCGGAGTATAAACAGCGGGGTTGCTGTCACCAGTATAGAAGCGGATCTCCATTTCGTCCTGCTCGGTTGCGTCGTCGGCGATGTGCTTCATGATGCAGCCGTTGGTCAGCATGGTCTCGGCAGCCATCAGCTCCTCGCGGCGGGTGATGAACTCACCCAGCTCGTCGGCATCCTTCAGAATGAGAGTCTGCTGGCGCTGTGCGGGAGTGAGCTGAGTGTAGAGGGCTTCGCCGAAGCCGCGCTTGCTCAGGTCGTCATAGCTGAGCGCACGCTTGGGAGCCACGAAGGGCGGAGTGTAGCGCTCCATGTGGTAGCCGTTGCGCAGGATGGTCACGCCACCCTTACGGGGTGCCACGAACGGCGCCAGCTTCTTGCTGCCGTCCTTGTATTCGACGAGCACGTCGTCGGTCGCGAACACGTCGCTCGCCACGTTGGTGGGGAAATAACGGTCGCGGAGGAAGCTGTTGGCAGGAGTCAGACGCTCGACCGCCATCAGCAGAGTGTGGGTTTCAAAAAAGTTGAAAGGCATGTTCTTGTCCTCCTTCTTAAATTTCGATAGCGTCGGAGAAGAGGATGCCAGCGTTGCGCAGGATCTCCTCGTCGGCTGCGGTCAGGGTATAGGTGCCGTTGGTGATCACCTTGTTGCGAGCAAAGTGGCCGCTGCGGTACGCAGTAGCAACAGCGCCAGCGCTGACATCGACATCGTCGGTCAGGATGTAGGTGCCGTCGGTTGCCTTCAGCGCGACAGCAGCAGGAGCCAGCTCGCCGCCGGGTGCGCCGGTGACAACGGTGCCGCGCTTCAGCACGCCTTCACCGGCTGCCAGCTTAACGGACACGACGTCAGCGACGGGGATGTTGGAGACGAAAAGGCCGTCATATTCAACAGTCCCGATGGTTTCGTTGAGTTTCTTGCTCATGGTTTCGTTCCTCCTTATTTCTTCTTGGTGGAGTTGTAGAGATTGACGATAGCGTCCACCTGCGCCGCGTCATCGTGTTCGCTGCCTTCTTCGCCGCCGTTAGGGGCTGCGCCGACACCGGCCGCCCCGGAGTCATCGTTGTCCTTCTTGGCGTCGTTGAGGTGTTTGGTGCCGAGGGCTGCCTGCTTCTTCATAGCGGCAAAAGCCAGCTGCTCGGCGGTCATGGGCTTCTCGCCATATTTGGCGTCTGCGATCAGCTGAGCGTCGCCGATGCTGGCCTCGATCTCTTCGATGGCCTGAAGGCGAGCGCGCTCTTCTGCGATCGCACTGGTGCGAGCTGCTTCAGCGGCCTCACGTTCGATCTGAGCGATGATGTCGCCGTGCTGGGCTCTCAATTCTTCTGCGGTCATGGGTTTAACCTCCTTCTTATTTGTGGGCTTGTTGCCCGGTTTGTTTTTATCGCCGGCCGCGGGTGCGGCGGTGATACTGTTGCTCACGGGGATCACCCCGGGGATGCGCTTGAAGGCACCGACGTCGTGGCGGACGCCTGCGACGAGGAGCACCTTTTTGTCAGCGCTCAGAGTTGCGGCAGGGCCTTCGTCCTCGATCAGAGTGTTGGCGAAGCCGTTGTCGACCGCTTCCTGACCGACCATCCACGTCTCGCGTGTCATCATGCTGCGAAGCTGGTCGACAGCGATGCCGGTCTTGGCGTGGTAGATCTCCGCGATGGCGCGTTCGCTTGCGTCAAAGTCTTTCTGGAGCTTCTTCAAGTCAGTGAGGGAGTAGTAGTCGCACAGGAGCCCGCTGACTCCATGGATCATAATCATGCTGCCGGGATATACCTGCACGTCGTCGCCGGCGCAGGCGATGACAGACGCGGCGCTTGCTGCGATGCCGTCGATGATGACGGTCTTTGTGCCGCTGAGGCCTTTGATCGCGTTGTGGATGGCGATGCCGGTGTAGAGGTCGCCGCCGCAGCTGTTGATCTTGATGGTGATTGCGCTCTTGTCTTTGACTGCTGCGAGATCTTCGAGGAAACTCTCGGGCGCGATATAGAGACCGGGCTCAGGTTCACCAGTCCACCAGTCCACGGGCTGACGTGCTACGACATCGCCATAAAGCAGGATCTCGCCGCTGTCGTCTCCTGTGCTGGCGATGTTCCAGAACTTCGTGGTCTGGATGCCGGCAGGAGCGACGGGCGCGGGCCCGGCATAGAGTCGGGGTGCTTTACTTTGTCTCATGGGTTTCTCCTTCCTTTGTGGTTTTCACGGCTTCTGCGATTACCGCAGCGCGAACAGCGTCGGAGAGCTGCGGCCCTGCCGCAGTTCCTCCTTGCGCCGTTTCGCCCTGCGCAGCGCGGAGCTTCTCGTTCTCCCGAGCGAGCTGCTCGACATTGGCATCCCACTGGCCGCCGTTGAGCCTGATGGTCGCCTGCTCACGGGTTGTAATTCCTTCGCCGATGGCGAGGATCTCCGCCGTGATCTCCTTTGTCGGGTCAAGTTGTCCCTGAGTCGGGCCGATCCAGTCGGCGCCGAGATACGCAGCGCGGATCGCCGGATCTGCAAAGAAGCCCGGCGCGTTGATACGTCCACGAGCGACGGCCTCGGCCAGCCATATCTCATAGACAGGCTGGCAGAAGTCGCCGACGAACCACTCGCGGCGCATCTTGAAGGCCTTCCACGCTTCCATCAGTGCTGCACGGCTCGCGCTGTACGAGCTGTTGAAGGACTTGAGGAGAAGGTCGGCAGGCACTTCCAGCGCTGCGCCCACCTGCTCGCAGATGGCACGCATGAAGCTCTCAAAGCCAGAGGCCGGGCGCTTAGGATCGGCAAAAGTGACGTCCTCGCCCGGTTCCATGATGTTAATCTGACCGGGGCCCATCTCGTACTCGTTGGGATCTCTGCTCGTCTCAGGGAGGGAGCTGCCCACTTCGTTGAACGGGTTGTCGCTCGCATTTGCTTCTGTCTTGATGAAGGCAGTGAAGAAGGACTCGACGAGAGCGGCAGTCAGCTCGCTCTCGGTGTATCGCCTCAGCTGAAGCAACGGCTCGATCACCTGCGCCAGATAGCTGACGCCACGGTATTGATCCGGGCGTTCGCTCTCCATGATGTGCAGGACATTCGGGAGGCCGGTGCGTTTGCCGTAGGCTTCCACGCGCTGCCACTTAGTCGTGGCTGCTCCGAACTCGAAGGGGTAGGTGCTGCGGATGTGGTACGCTTCGATCATGCCGGTGCTGTTCACTTCGACGCCATCGTATATTGTGTTGCCGTTGGCGGCCTTGCCTTGCGTGAGGAACTGCGGGGTCATGATGCCACTGTCCGTAGGTGTTGCGACGCGGTCAGCTTCGATCAGGTGCAGGCGCAGCGAGTAGGGCTCAAGATCTGTCGGGTCGTACTGCTTGACGACCGCGAACACGTCCCCGCTCACCAGCCACGAAGCCAGAGCGAGCTGTTGCATCGCGTAGAAGTTGTTGACGCCGGTGGCGTCGCATGCTCTTTTTCGGTCAGCCCATAGCGAGAACTCTCGCTCGGTCTTGGCCTGCCACTCGTCCGCAGCCTTCTGATCCATTCCCAGCACAGCGCGGTCGATGCGGCTCTTCAGGTGAAGGCCGACGCCGATCACGTTGGTGCGGTTGGTCTTGATGGCTGACGTTGCGATGGGGGCTGCCATATAAAGCATGCGGGCACGCTGCCGGAGTGTGGAGTTGTTGACGTCGATGTCCTCCCTCGGACTTCCGCTCATAGCGTTGAAGCCCTTGGTCGCCTTTTTGTGATGGCTGGCGCCGGCGTCTCCGTAGCCTTTGTTCTGCGGGCGTGCCTGATGTTTCCCTTGCGGGCGGCTGTTGTTTGTCTCGTTGATGGTGCTCACCTCCTTTCAGGTGGGTGGCGGCGCCCGGAGAGCAAAAGGAGCAAAAGCTCCCGGGCGGTCGCCTTATATGAAAAAAGCCTTGCGGCCTCTTTCCGGGGTTTACCAGTCGCGGGGAACTACCCCGACGGCCTTGCGGGCTTTTCCTCCCGCGAGTTGTGCCTCAAGAGCAGCGATCTCTTTCTTGAGGTCGGAGATCGCAGCGCGGATCTGTGCGAGATCCGTGTTGTACCTCGTGACGCTGCGAGTGCCGAGGCCGTAGCTCTGGACCCCTCCGTCCAGCATCTCAGCCTCGCGCTTGTAGTAAAGGTCGAGGCGCTTCTTGGCACTCTCGAGCTTTTCCTTGATCTGAGTGGTCTGCATGGTGTTCTTCCTCCTTACCAGTCGTTGAAGGCGTCGGCTGCCTTGCTGCGTTTAGTCTTGGGTCGTGCCGGCTGTCTCGGCGCCGGCTTCTTTTCTTCGAGCCCTTTGAGGCTCCGCTCGATCGCGTCGAGATCCGGGTTGCATATTTTGAAGCCTGCGAGCGCATAATTGCGGCAGTCGAGTGCCTCGTTGCGTTCGTGTCCGGGTATCTTTACCCATGCCCACTGATCGCCACGCTTGGTGCGTGTGAGCTCCAGCTTCTCGGATAGCAGGCCGTTGAAGAAGTTCATGTCATACCCGGCGTCAGGGTTCCGGCTGAAGTGGCAATACTTCGGCCCGGGTTCCTGCACCTTGAGGTTCCCCATGATCGCCGCCTTGCCGGCATCGACGCCGATGGTGTAGAGCCAGCAGGTGATCTTGCGGTTGTCTCTGATGGCTACCTTTGACGGAGGAGACACGAAGGGGATCCCGTCGCCGCCCTTGCCTTTGATAGCAAAGACGTGCTTCGCCAGACGTGCCCGGCATGCCGCGTACACTTCCTGAGTGAAGTGGCCGCCGGAGTCGACGCAGGTGACGGAGATCTTCAGGCCTCTGCCGTTCTTGAAGGTGTAGACGTGGTCGATCACGCCGTCGAGGCGTTCCCAGACTTCAGAGGTGTCCGGGCGCCCGGGGATGATACCCTTGGCGATGCCCCACGTCTCGCCGTATTTGCCATGCCCGACGACCTCGTACTCGAGGCGGTTGTCCTGAGTATCGACGCCGCAGGTCAGAACGAGGACGCCGTCCGGCAGCTCGGCGGGTGCGCCGTCTGGCCGTGTGCCGTAGTCCTCACGCCTTGCGAGCATGGTGTCCTCATCCTCGAGATCTCCACGATCTTCCCAGAGCTGGCCGAGCAGTGTGTTGTAGACTACCTTGAGGCGCTGCGGGTCGTTCTTTGCGTCGAGGAACTTGAGGACGATCTTCTCCCACGGAGTCCACGGGGAGCTGAAGGCGTTCAGCCAGAAGGATCTGACGCCCTTCAGATATGCGTCAGGGTTCTCGGCGATCCACTTGGCCGGCTGCCTGCGCATCGTCTCTTCAGGAATGAGGCAGCCGCATCCGGGGCAGATCCACGAGATCCCGCCCTTGAGCTTCCACGACTTCTTGCCGCGGATCCTTGTGGCCTCTGGCTCGAAGTGAATGGAGTCGAACACGATCTCATGATACTCTCCACACTCCGGGCAGAGGTGACACCAGCGCTCCTGCGTGCCTTGGTAGAAGCTGGTCTCGATGTTGCTGGCGCCTTTGATGGTAGGCGTCGAGACCTCGACGGCCTTCGCATTGTAGAAGGTCGCCTGACGGGCTTCGGCCAGAGCCCACGGGTCACCCTCGGTACCGGCGCTCGTCGCCCAGCGGTCACGCTCGTCGCCGATGATGTACCGGGCGGGAGTGGATGCCAGAGCGGAGGCGCTATTGGAACCGGTCAGCGTCAGCATGCCGCCCGGGAAGGACTTCTGGAGGATGGTGTTGCCGCTGTCGCGCGTCTTGACGTCGTGGACTTTCGCCTTCAGGGGGCGGCTGTCTCGGATCATAGGAGCCACGCGGAGGCGGCTGAACTTCCTCGCGTCGTCGATCGTCGGGTGGACGTAGAGGATGCTGCCGGGGTCTTGGTCGATGATGTAGCCGATGATGTTGAGCTCGAGCTCAGACTTGCCGACCTGCGAAGCGGCGACCATGACGAGCTTGCGAACCTTCGGATCCGTGAAGGCCTTCATCGGCTCCTCCAGATACGGGGTGCGCTTCGTTCTCCATGGGCCGGCCTCGGCCGAGCTTTCGGGCGAGAGTCGGCGGTACTTGTCGGCCCACTCGTCCACGGTCAGGCTCTCGGGCGGTCTGAAATTCTTCAGAGCTCCCGCGATCGCTGCGTTCAGTCTGGCGGTGCTGGCTTTATTCGTCCTCACCATCGGAGAGGTCGCTCCAGCCTTCCCGATCCCTTACCCGCCGTGCATATTCTTCGGGATCGTATTTATAGCCGGCGAGTTCCTCGAGGACTTTGTAGACCTCGGCGCGGATGACTTCGGAAGCCTCGGCGGCTGTCTTTGCGCTCACGACGTCCACGGCCAGACGGCCGGGCAGCGCCATGAGCATCGAGCGGATCGTGTAGACGAGGTCAGTCATGACTGCCTCCACGTCCTCAGAGCGGTGCATCTTGCCCTCGAGCTCCTTCAGCTGGAGGGCGGCCATGTCGGCCTTGCTGCGCTTCAGGTCGGCCTCGGCCTCAAGCCTGCGTCCTTCAGTCTCGGTGTCCTTCTTGCTGGCCTCCTTGCCGTTGGCCTTCTCGCTGAGGTGTTTGATGTATCGCTGGATGGTCGGCAACAGATCGTACTTGTTCGCGTTGCCTTGCTTGGTGGCGGAGATGACACCCTCCTGCGCGAGCTGCTGCACGCGCCGGGTGGTCACGCCGAACAGCTGCGCGATGATCTTGCTGTCGACAAGGTTCTGCTTTGATGTTGTCGGTTTGTCCGGCATGGGTGCCTCCTTTCCGCAGGGCCTCGCGAAACGAAATGCCCCGAAAAAATTTTTTTGAGCCTGCGCGTTTTTTGGGCTCGCCAGCACCGCAGGCGTTTTTTTCCCCCGGAAGAACCTACCGAGAAAAAATTTTTTCTATCCGCGCTTCTTGAGCTCTTGCTCGACGTGGTGCTGGAGCCTTTTGCTCAGTCCTTCATCGATGTTCTTCTGGATTTGCTCCGCGACTTCCGGGTTGGTGATCATCTGCGGGACGCTCGTGCTCTTCACGCTTTTGATCGGAGTCCGTCCTTCGCCTGTCCTTTGGAACGGGATCACGCCTGTGCCCTTGTTGGTTCCGAGGAATACGTCGGAGCCGAGGACTTTGCGCTTCCCTTTGAACACTTCGGCTGTGACGGTGTACGGAGCCGGAGCTTTTACCATGGCCACGTCGTTGCCACCTTCTCCTACGCCTGCACCGGGGACGCGCCTGAAGTCCTTCTCGCGCTTGGCCGGGACTCTGGTTGGCTTCATCTTGAAGTGAGTGGGGGTGAGAGGGCGGCCACTGTATTCGATGGCCACGTTGTCAACGAGCGTTCCGCTGATCTTTATCTTTCCGGCTTTCCTTGTTCCGCTGATTGCGTCTTTGACCTCGGCCTTTTTGATGCCGTATGTATCGGTTACGGCTTGGCTGATCCATGCCGGGCCTCTCGACTTGAAGTCTGATACCGTGCGGCTGATCGCCTTCTGCGCCTGTGCGTCCATCGCTTCAGCTTGAGCTTTGAGCTTGCTGTAATTCGACAACGATATTGTCACCGATCCGCTTTTTCCTTTTGGCGTTGACAAGTTGGTCGTCCTCCTTTCTGCCAGAAGATGGTGCGGGCAGCGAGACTTGAACTCGCACGATCTTGCGACCACGAGCTTCTGAGGCTCGCGTGTCTGCCTATTCCACCATGCCCGCGTGGGTATAAAAATACCGCCGGGGAGAGTTCTCTCCTCGACGGCTTTTTTCAGTATATCATTTTAGCACTTGTTTCTCTGATTTTCACTTCGTTTTACTGCCGGGCGCTTACTTTCGCTGACTTTCTTTCGGAGTTCCTGCGGAAGTCCTGCGGAGTTCTTCGTCGCTTTTCTCCATAATTTCGGAGAGGTTAAGGAGTGCGCGGCCGTGGATCTTGAAAGTGCGGTTCATGTATCTGTCGACCTCGATCGTGTAGTCTCTGCGCTTTCCGTATAGGCTGAAGCAAACACCTTCCCACTCGGCGCCGTAGTAGTAGCGCAGGTTCATGACCAGTGTCTCGATCGGTTGCAGCTGTTCGATGAACGGCTCGAGCTCCGCCCAGTCTGCTGCGATCTCTGCCTCTTTTCGTTTGACTCGTTCCTCGAGCTCGATCTTCCGTATGACTGTTTCGACCATCGCGCTCCGGCTTGGGTCTCCTTTGCTTTTCGGCATGCCGTCGTAGTTCGGGCTCTTGACATCTCCGTATTGCTGTTCCGCAAACTCGAGCTCCTGCTTCAGAGCTGCGAGCTTCTCGAGCATGTCCCGGTGGGCGTTCAGTCTCTCTTTTGTCGGACTCGTTTTTTTACTCACTTATGTCGGACGCATCAATCCTTTCCACCTCCTTCATCGCTGACGGTGATCTCGAATATCTCGGCGATCTCTTCTGCACCGAGCTGCTCCCCGTTGCGGATGCATTTGACGTTCCGGCTGTTCGTCATTTTTATGTAGCGCTTGACGATGACGTCAACGTAGCCGGGCGCGATCTCCATGATGAAGCTCTTCTGGTTCTGCGCTTCGGCCGCGGCCATTGTTGTGCCGGAGCCTCCGAACGGGTCGTAGACGCCCGCCGCGAAGTCTGTGTTGTCGAGTATGTTCTCGATCAGCTCGACGGGTTTCTGAGTCGGGTGCAGCTCGTTGCCGGATCGGCTGATCTCGAGGACGTTGCCGTAGCCCTTGTGGCCGTCGAAGTGTGTCTTTGCTCTGGTTCCGAAGAGACAGAGCTCATGCTGCGACCTCCAGCCGACTCCCATGCCCGGCGTCTTTTTGTTCCAGACGATCATGCTCTTGACTCCGAAGCCTGCGCTCTCGGCGAGGTCGAATAGGTACACCCACATGCGCCAGTCTGTGAAGATGTACGCATACACGCACGGGATGTCCGCCAAAGCGGCGCCGATCAAATTCTGGTAGCCTCGGGTGCTGAGGATGTCGTTCGCGATCATTGGGAGCTCTCCGTTCTTCCTCATGGTGCCGATGCTTCCGGTGCTCTTGTCGCTTTCTTTGCTTCCCCCGGAGCAGTATGGCGGATCGGTGAGGAGGATCTGCGGCTTTTCGCCGTTCAGGAGCTTCGCCTTGTCCTCCGGGTTGGTGCAGCTGCCGCACATGACTCTGTGGCGGCCTCCGAGGATCCAGATGTCTCCGTATTTCGTCACCGGTTCGGCCGGTGGCTCGATCACGACGTCGGGATCATCCAGATCGTTGTGGATCGCTTCGGAGAGGGCAGCGGTCAGCTCCTCGTATTCGTCCTCTGTGTACCCGCTCTGTGAGAAGTTGATCTCTCCGGTGTCGATATGAGCGAACACTTCGGCGAGGATCGCGCGGTCGGTTTCGGCCAGCTCGGCGAGGCGGTTGTCCGCAGTCAGATCTGCGAGCTCCTCGGCCTCTGATGCGTAGTGTTGGTACTCGACGGGCACCTCTTCGAGCTCCTCGAGTTGTGCAGCGAGCTGGCGGCCGTGTCCTTTGACGATCATGCCGGAGCGGGTGCTGATGGTGATGTTGTTCCTCCATCCGGCCTTCCTGATGATCCCGCCGAGGGCCTCGATCTGCTCCTGCGGGTGTTTGTTCGGGTTCATGGGGTTAGGCTTGAGGGATGCGGTCGGGACGATTTCGTCATAGGTGCAGTAGACCGGGATCCCGGCGGCGTATGTTCTCGGCTCTCCGGTGGTCTTATTCTGCGCCATGGCTGTCGACCTCCTCCTTCAGAGGGCACCAGCGCGGTGCGGTTTTGACCGTGAGCTCCTTCTCGTGCCTTTTGGTTCTGGTGATCAGGCGGGCCGTGGCGTTGACGCTGGCCGCTGCCTTCTTGTGCTTGCAATAATAGCGATGGACGCCGCCCTTCTTATCTTCAGCGAACTCGCAGTGATTACATTCTGAGCACTTCATTCTGTGTGTTCTCCTTTCGCTTTTTTAATTCTTGCCGGCACGACTATCTCCATATTGCATTTACCGCAGGCGCGGCCGGTGTCTGATGCCGGCCTTGGATCGTGTGATAGTTTCAGCGGAACCTCGGCGCCGCAAAACACGCAGCGTACCGGCTTTCCTATTGGCTCGAATTTGCTGGCACCGTCGCATCCTCCACAGCGAGGGTGGGCGACGAAGTCGCGGGTGTAATAGTTGCAGCACGGGCAGAGGTCGACGTTCCAGATCCCCTGCTTTCCGAGCAGCTCCACATTATTCACCGGGCGCGGGTTTGCGAGCTTCCACGCATAGCGGCCGGGCTCCCAGTCCCCGACGGCGAGCTCTGTCGGGCTCTGGGCTGCGATGAACTCCGGTGTCATTTCGATGCAGTCCACCAGATCCACGACGCAGATTGCACGGCCGACCGGCAGCTGCATCAGCCGGTCGATGCCGAACTGTTCGATCGCCACGTCCAAGGCTCCCTCAGCGGAGTGCTTCAGGATCCAGCGCATGGGTCTCTGTCCGGAGTGGATCAGGAGCGGGCCCCGGTATCCGGTTTTCCAGCTCCGGGTCTCGTATTTCTTCAGCCTGCACTCGATCAGGCTGGCGTATGGTTGCCAGATGGTGATGGCTTTCATGCTTCAGCCTCCTCTCTGGTGTAGTTCTCGCTCAGGTAGCGTCCGCAGTAGGGGCAGTGGGCGATGTGCGTGACGTTGAACTGCACCGCGTTGTCGTCTCTGATCTTGATCGGTGTGCCGCCTTTATGGTTCCGGCAGATCTGGCAGGGCTGCTTGAGCGATCTGGCTTCGTTATTCTTCGGCATCATCGTCCACCTCCTCCGGGTATGGCGTCCAGTCGAGCTTCTGGCCGCAGTCAGGGCAGAAGGCACTGCCCCAGTCGTTCACGCCCTCCTCGAAGCTGTGGCGGCACTCCGGGCAGTATGCGGTGTCATACACCAGATGCCCGTCAGCATATCCGTCGCCCTCGTAGTCTGGGCGCTTTGGTGTGGTTCTGGCGCCTTCCTGCGCTCTGAAGGCGTGGTAGTATAGCGTGCCTACGGTCTCGGCGAGCTTGATCATCTTCTTCAGGAGCTTCGAGTCCATTTTGAACTTGAGCGTCGACTTGACGGCGGTGCTCAGGCCGACCACGACCGTCAGATCATTGACCTCTCCGTTCTCGTCGATGTTTTCGTTGCCGAAGAGCGAGAGCTGTGAGTCCGGGATGAACTGCACCCGGATCGGGTACTCGTCCTCCATGATGATCGGCGTCAGGTCGGTGTGATCCTCGCAGAACTTCCTGAGCTTCTCGACCGCTGCCTCATATTCACTCTGCGCTGCCGTCAGCCTCTTCGTCATTTCCAGCCACCTCCTCGTCGTTTCCGTCGGTTTCCGCAGGAGTTCCCGCGGTTTCCTCGGGTACTGCTTCAGAAGCCTGCGGGGTGAATATGCCGCCGAGCTTCTTCATGATCGCGTCGGCTCTGGTCGGGCCGATGCCTTCGGTGTCGAGCAGCTGCTCGCGGATCGTTCTGAGGAGCACGTCCGGGGTGCCTGCTTTGCGGCCGGCCTCGAAGCCGGTGAGGTAGATCCGGGTGATGTAGTTGGAGAGCTGGATGCGATCCATGCTCTTGATACGCTTGTATGTGCTCCTGCTGATTTGTTGGCTTTTCTTTTCCATGATGGCGTCCTCCTTATGACTTTTTATGCTGCTGCATATAGTAAAAAATAAACTGCTGAATGATGCCGGCGTGGCCGTCGTAGTGCTCAACCGGGAACTTGCCGCCGTAGTGCTCGTCTATGACCTGCCGGATCCATGTGTCGACCGGGAAGGCTTCTACGCGGTGTAGTCCGAACAGGAGCACACAGTCGGCCACTTTATTTCCGACGCCGTGGATGCTTTTCAGGTATGTGCGGGCCTGCTCGGTCTCCATGCCGGTCAGCTCATGCAGGTCGATCCGGCCATCGGCGACGTTCTGGGCGAGCTGCTCGACGTACTTGTCGCGGTAGCCGAGGCCGAGGCCGCTCAGGTCTTGTCCGGCCAGCCGCTCCCATGTCGGGAAGGTGTAGAACTCGTGACCGGCGAGTTGCCGGCGCTCTCCGAACTGCTTGCAGAGGGCCGCGACCAGTTTCTTGATCCTTGGGATGTTGTTGTTCTGGCTGATGATAAAGCTGACCAGCGTCTCCCATAGATCCTGCGTGAGTATTTGGACGCCGGCAGCTTCCAGCACGGCCTCCCGGAGAAATAGGTCAGGGGAGCCGTCTGCCAGCGTGGCCTCCCGGGCCTCTCGGACGACGCTGCCGTAGCGCTCGCCGTAGTTGAGGTAGTCCTGCCAGAGCGGCAGCGTGCCCTCCTCAATAAGCAGATGCAGGTCGTCGTATGGATCCTTCTGCTCCATGATGGCGCAGGTCTGTCCGGATGGGATCAGGTACTTGCCGGGGCCGATCTCCTTCCAGCGAAAACACTGGCCGCTTTCGGCGTTCTTCTTCAGGTCGAAGCACTCGACGGCGAGCGTGATATTATCAAGACTCATGCGGCAGCTCCTTCCTTGCCCATACGGCCTCAGTGGCGTCAGATCTGGTTGACTTCCTTCGGCCGACCGTTTCGACGATCCCCATGTCCTTCAGCTCTGTGAGGCGGGGCGCGACGTAGTTGCGGTTGAAGTACGGGATCTTTCCGGAACTGACGAGCTCCTCGGTGATCTCGCTGACCGTCATCTCTCTGTTGCCGAGTGTCTCGAGTATCAGGCGGGCCCGTTCCTTCACTTTCGGGAGGACGGCCTCGTAGCTTTCCCGGCGCGTCTCTTTCGTTGTTTCGTTCATGTCGTTCTCCTTTCGAGCCCGCACGGGGCGGGCTCATTATCATGATTTTGAGATTAAAGCAAGAAGCCGAAGGCCACGCCATACGAGCTGGTCGCGGTGTAGCTGGTGGCGCCGCCGTCGAGGTGCACATTCGCGAAGGTCGCCGAGCTGGACGCGAAGGGCGAACGGAGCCACCAGTACCACGTCCCGTGGTGGGCGCACTCTTTGACGCGAGCCTTCTCGGTCTTATACAGCGGGAACTGCTGATCGTCGTCGTCAGACTCAGAGCACCAGCTTCCTGCTCCGGCGACCTCGGTGGAAGAGAGCAGCCAGATCAGATCCTCGCACTCTACGACATCGCCGTCGAGTTTCTGCTTGATGGTTCTGGGTACGATTGCGGCCTTCAGATCGTCAGGCAGCAGCTCGAGCACGTCCTTCATGTGCTTTCTCATGGCGCTGTCCTTCCAGCCTCCTTTGTTGGTGAGGCGCTTGTTCATGGCGTGCTCCTCCGGGAGACAGTCTTTGCAGACGAGCACCTTCTTGGCTCCATAGATGTCGAGGGCAGCGATCTCGAAGGTGATCGGCGTGCCGTCCTTCAGGGTGTCGGTGATTTCGGTGCCGATAGCGAGCGGCATCTCTCTGATTTTGTCCCATGCGGTCTGGGTGGTGGTTTTGGTAGTGATGGTAGTCATGATTTATTCCTCCGTTTTCATTTTTTCAGTGTTTTCGGCGTTGTCGCCGTTGTTTTCGTTCATTCCCGGGGCCTCGTTTCCCCAGCAGTCCCAGCCTTCAGCGGCCGACCGTGCAAAGAGCTCGATCCTCGGGAGGTCTCCCATGAGCTCGACGATGCGGTCGCGAACCTCGTCCGGCTTCTGGCTGTGTTTGCGCAGCGGACTGAAGATCAGCTGGCCGACGCCGGCGCTGATGCGCTTCGGCTTGCCTTTTACGGCGATCAGACACGGCTCCGTGTTTCCACGAGTCCAGCGTCCGAGCCCGAAGAAGTAGCCGTTGCCGCTGCGGTTCTGTTTTATCCACTGGAAGGCGATCGACTTGTATGTAAAGCCCCACGCTTTGATCAGATCGAGGGCTTCCTGCATCTTAGGGTATGTGGCCCACATAAAGAGCACACAGTCGTCAGCAGCTATACCCCCCCCGCGGGGTTGACCGGGAGCTTCTTGAGCTCGTCGATCGTCATCGTGTTGTACTGGGCCGCAGCTGCTCCAGCGCATCCGCTGTCGCTGTATGCCCATGGCGGGTCTGCGTAGATTATGCTGTATTTCTTATTCGGGAACGGTATCATGCTTGGCTCCTTTCTCAGCCTTCGGGCTGACTTCATACTCGCCGCCATATCTGCGGCGATGGCACTCGGAGCAGGTGATCTTGTCCCTGCGGTGCCCGGTTTTTTTGACTTCGTTCGTGTCGGCCAGCTTGACCGCACACGGGACGCATAACTCGCGCTTCATCGTTTTTCCTCCTGCTTTTGCTTTTTCTTTTGCCTCATAGCTTTGATAATGCCTTGAGGGTAGCGGATCCACGCCAGAGCCACGCAGCACACTGCGCCGAGCCCCAGCAGGATGACGGCGATCGCTCCGATCGAGATCATGATCTTCATGTTTCCGCCTCCTTCAGAGAGCATAAGCCCGGGTCTGCATAGCATACGCTGTGCGCTGACTTGTCGAGCAGCTGCACGAAGCCGCTGCGGTTTCCTTTCTCGTCGTAGTTGTACCCGGTCTGCGAGATCCTCATATACTCGATGCCTCTGTGTATCACCGGCACGTGCTTCTGGGCAGCTTCGTCCGCTTCTTTGAGCGTCATGCCTGATCACCTCCTGCTTTCTTTTTGCAAGCAGGGCAGAGGTGCCCGCCCTCTCCGTCATACGTTCCGCAGCTGACGCATATTTCGGGGAGCGGCACCGGCTCCGGCAGGTCGTTGACGTTCAGGATCCCGTGCAGGATCTTGATGACGCCGGCCGTGTACGGGATGCGGAACTGCTGCACGTCCTTCTCGGTGACGTAGAGCCGGCCGTATATCGCCTTCATGTTCTCCCAGACCTGCCACGGCACCCGGTAGAAGTGGTCGAAGCCGAAGCAGAGGAGAACGAAACAGAGGGCTCCGATCTTCTGGTGGTCTCTGAGGTCGTCCATCTGTTCAGACGTCAGCCTCTTGCGCTCGAAGCGGTCGGTGTCGGTTTGCTTGGCCTCGAAGCGGATTGCTCGGCCTCCGTACATGGTGCCGCTGAAGTCGACCTGCGCCTTCTTCTCGTAGTGAGCGAGGAACTGGCCATGCTGGCCCATGGGGCGGATCGGTTTCATCGGTTCCGGGGTTTTGTCTGCCTTCAGGAGTCCTCTCTCAAAGTGCCAGTCGAGGGATCCGGCGATTTGGTTCTCGAACTGAGCACCCGCCACGCGGGCCCGGGCTCCGGCGATCTGTCTCTTGTAGCGTTCGGTGTCTGTCATCTTGAGTACCTCCCGCTGCGTTCCTTCAGGATCCTCTCGCCGTCTCTGACGGGGATCCCGTGAGTTTTGGCCAGCTCGATCTCGGCCTGCATGCCTTCGCTCGGGTTGTCAAGCCCGAACACCCAGACCTCGGAGCACTCGAGGAGCAGCTGCATCCCGGCTTCCATGGCCATGCTGCGCTCCTTGCTGTTGGTGTCGTCCGCGAAGCGGGTGAAGTAGATGTGCGGCGTGACTGGGATGTAGCCCATCCTGAAGCAGATGCCGCTGTACGTTATAGCGTTGTCGATGTTTTTCTCGTAGTCTCCCCGGCAAGGGGAGCAGATATAGATCTTTTTCTTCATGTGTCGTCCTCCTGTTCTCCTCCGTCCTCCAGAAGAGCGAGCGCTTCGTTCCTCCAGAGTCGGCTGTATTGTTCTTCTCGGTGGCGGCGCTCCTCGGTGAGTTCCGCCAGCCTTGCAGGTTCTCCGCCGCCGATCGCAGCGGTGGCTTTGTCGATCGAGTTCAGCAGAGCAGTGCCGCACATTGCTCGTCCCTTTTCGCGCTCATACATGGGCGTGTATGCGTTTATAAACGCCACGCGATCCATGCCGGCGCGGCCGCCTCGGTAAATATCCCTGCGCATGTGGTAGAGTGTGCTGTACCCTCCGCAGTTTTCGACGGCTCTGGCGACCATTTCCGGGAGCTGGCGATGCAGATCTCCGTAGTTGTGCTCGCCTTCCGTAGCCATCAGATCCTCGACTGCTGCCCATGCCAGATCCGGAGGGATCAGGTCGGGGCGCTGTATCTCGAGCATGATCTCGCGGATCTCAGCCACCGAAGGCGGCCACTTGCTCGTGCTAATGTGCTTCTTGACGGCCAGACCTACGAGGCCGGGGTCGTCCTCTGAGAACATAGTCGCCCACATATTCACGACGCCCTTGACGTGTTCGTCGTCTTTGAACTTGTCAAAGTTCGGGTACGCCATGACGATGATCGCGATCAGCTTCGCGGTGTCTGCTCTCGTCAATACAGATCACCTTCTTCCTCGGCCACGATGTCTGCCAGAGCTCCGAGGGTTCCGGAAGGCTTCGCAGCTCCTCCGGTGCTGACCTCGGTGGGCTCGTCGTCCCATCTGCCTTGGTTCAGCCATGTGAGCGGGTTCGGTATAAATCGCCCGCCATCGCGCCGCCACTGTTCTGTGCGCTTCTGAGCTTCGAGAGCTGCCATGATGTGATCAAACAGCTCGGCGGTCGGTTTCAGCTTTTTCCATGCCTTCAGGCAGCTGGCCTTACCGACTTTTTTGGGGTATGCCTTCCAGAACTCGGCGAAGCGTCTCTCCTGAAGCGTTTGCGCTTCAGAGGGTGTCATGGTACTGTTCGGTAATGTACTGTCATGTACTGTTTGGTTAGGTAAGGTACTGTTAGGTACGGTTACGAAAGAAGCGCTCGGAGTTTCCGCGCTTTCCTCGTCGTTTCCGTCGTAGTTCCCGCGGAAGTCTTGCGGAGAGCTTGCGGCTTCTGACGCGGCTCTCTTTCTGGCGCGGTCTTTCGCCCTTCTTTCCAGAAGTCTGCCGGCGTAGTCTTTCCAGTCATGGATCACGAGTCCGTCCTCCGTGTCGTCTATGTAGCCGGCAGAGATAAGAGCCTCGACGAGTTGGTTGGGATCTCCGTCCCACTGCATCGCATCGGCGAGGTCGTAGCCGTCAAACTTCTCGAGCGTGCCATCCTGAGCGAAGTCGAGCGCCCACCACCAAAGATAGTGGAGATGCCCGACCGCTGCCGGAAGGCTGACGCCCAGAAGGCGGGCCAGCTTTTTCGTCTTAGGGTGCCGGCCGACTTCCTGATGGCTTTCTATCCATGCCATAATGGCGCCTCCTTTCGGTTAAAACGGAAGGTCGTCGTCGCCGTTGAGCTCTACGAAGTCCCCGCCACCTTCAGGGATGGCGTCGTTCTGGGGCTGACTGTCCTGACTTCCGTTCTGTGGTTTGCTGTCTGCGAAGTAAATGCGGTCGATGTGGAGTTCCACGACCTTGTGGTTGCTGCCGTTCTTGTCGGTGTACTTTCTGGCCTTCGGGCGGCCTTCGGCGACGACGAGGCGGCCCTTCTGCATGTATCTGCTGACGAACTCGGCCGTGTCACGCCATGCGACGCAGTCGACGAAGTCGGTCGGGGTGCTGCCGTCCTCACGCTTTCTGTCCTCCGGTGATGCGAGCGTGAAGCTCGTCACCGCCACGCCGTTCGGCGTGTATCTCAGTTCCGGGTCGGCGGTTAGCCTTCCCATGGTGATCTGCTTATTGAGCATTTGCTTGTCCTCCTTGGTTCTGCTGCGCATAGGCATCGAGCGAAGCGCAGATCTCGTCGTACTGTTCGCGGGTCATCGCTGCGGGGTTTTCGTGGCCGTACTTCTCGCGGATCCTCTTGTCGGCGGACTCCTTAGTCATGCCGCAGGCCTCGGCTTTTTTATAGAGCCGGTTCATCTGTGCCGGGCTGAGCGTGCGCTGCTGGCCCTGAGAGCTGTTTTGCGGCGCGTTCGTTCTCTGGGTGGTAGTTTGTCCGCTTCGGTAGGTTCCCGCGTTCTGGCGGCCATTCTGGGGCGCCTGCGGGGCGTCAGAGCCGTGGTCACTGTTGTCGGGATCGTCCTCGCCTTGGTCGATGTTGAATTTCTCGAAGAGGTAATACTTCAGGCAATACGTCCACGCGGATCCCTTGGCCTTGTCTGGGCCGCCGTCGTTGGTTCCCAGAGCGTGCAGGGTAATCTCCTGCGAGTCGTTCGGGTTGTCGACGTTCACCCAGCAGAGCGTCAGGTCTGCCTCATACACCCAGACGACGCGGTCGCCGTTCTTTGTGTGCTGGATGTAGGTGCTGAAGAATATCGGATCGCCGTTTTCGTGGTGGCGGGTTGCTTCTTCGTTGATAATGTCCCAGTCGACGCCCCACTCGTTCATGGCCGGCGCGAGGAGCTCGTACACGTCGAAGATCTTCGCGAAGGTGTACTTGACGCCGTCGCTGTGTTTCTTCTTGACGATCTCCGGGCAGGCCCGGCGGAGCTCGACGAACTTCTGGAAGAGGCTCATGTTCTTCGGATCCTTGGCCGGCGCCGATGCCTTCTTAGGTTCAGCGGCCGCGGCCGTCGTTTTGGTTGTAGCTGCTGCCATAGTGTTCCTCCTCTCAGAACTTCACGGAGAAGGTCGGAGCCGTCTCTGTCACGTTGACGCCTTCGACGATCTCGCCGGTCTCTGTGATGGTTGCGATCGTGCCGGTGAATGTGATCTGCTTCTTCAGCTCTCCCCAGCGGGCGCTCTCCTCGACTTTGACGAGGTTCTCGTAGCCATTCTGGCGGAGCCATGCGACGAGCTTCTCGTGGTCGGGCTCCGGTTTGATGCCGGCAGGTTTGCGGACGAGCTGACCGTGCAGCAGTCGGTAGGACTCTGTGCCGGTCTTGGTTCGCTTACGCTCCACGGTGTCGAAGAATTGCTCGAGCATCGAGGTCAGGAACGCGGTGTTCTGCTCGTATCTGCGCTGGGCTCTCTCAACCTGTTCCTTCAGGCGGGCGATCTCCTGCTCAGCGAGGGCGGTGATGCGGTCGAGTTCATCCTTCTCGGCCTTGATCTTCTTCAGAGCCCAGTCAGCGCAGCCGTCGTCGGTAATGCTCCAGCGCTGCGGCGCCTGCTCCTCGTCGGGGTCTGCATCGCCGGGAAGAGTGAGCTCTTCGAGGGTGTCGAGGGTGAGCGGAGTGGCGGGAGCCTCTCCTGCGTCTTTTTCGGCCGTTTCTGGCGCGGCTTCGTTCGGGGTGGGTTCTTCTATGGGTTCAGGCGTTTCGACGCGCTGTGCGTCATTCTGGACGCCTTCCTGAGTGTTCTGCACCTCTTCGGCGGGTGCTGCCTTCTTTTTTGCTGCCATGTTATTCTGCCTCCTTGAAAAATTTGTGGTTTTGGATCTCTATGACGAAGATCTGCGACTCGTGGAACTCACTCTCGCAGAGGTTCGGGTTGTAGAAGTAGATGATCGGCTCGTCCGTGACGCCTTCGCCACGATCGAACACGGCCGCCACTGCTGAGCGGACGCTGCTGGTCGGTTCGACTCTTGCGGTGGTGTAGTGGTATTTCTTCAGAATGGCCTCCGGTCTGAGGTTGTCCTTCAGGCAAGCGTTGAGGATGCACTGGGCGACAGCGACCTGCCCGTCGTATGGTTCGCCGCGGGACTCAGCTGAGACAACCTGCTCGATCAGGGTGCGCTCTTCAGCTGTGAGCTCGTAGAACGCGGCCGGCTCTGTCGAGGCCTCGGTCTGGGCGGTAGTTTCCGGGCTCTTGGTTTCCTCCGTGGTGGTGATGCCGATCGTCTCCTTACTCGGTTCATCGTCTCCTCCGTTGACTTCTGTGGAGATGCAGGCGATCAAAGTGGCGACCGCTGCGATCAGGATCAACGCCGCGAGAGCTCTCGGGACTATGTACTTCAGGAACCTGCGGCGGCGTCTTGCCGTCCTTTTTTGCGTGGGTGTTGCTTCTCTTTTTCTTTCCATGTGTGCCTCCTTATTTGGCCAGCGCCGGCAGCGTCAGCCGCTCGGGGCGCTTGAATTTGGTGAAGTCCTGCGCGTGGTATGTAATGCCGGCGATCTTCTCGCCGCTGATGCCGTACTTCGGGTTGTACCCGAACACGTTGATGTAGGTGTGGAGATCGTCCCGCTCCTCGTCCATGGCCTTCGCGACTTCCAGAAGAGCGCAGACGTCGTCGATCGCGCGGTGGCTGTTCTGCACCTTGCTCTCGAGGTTGTAGTGCTTGATCGCCGCCTCGAGCTTGTGAGGGTATGCGGCGCGGTCTTTGTAGACCGTCAGGGTGTCGAGGAACTTGAGCTCGACGCCGAGCCGGTGGCCCTTGAGCAGCTGGCGGGTGAAGAGCAGATCGAACTGCGCGTTGTGTGCTGCCAGCAGGACGAGGTGCTTGGTGCCGGTTCCTTCGATCAGCTTATGGAAGCGGGTGGCCACTTCGGCCGGGCTTTTGCCTTCCTCCTGAAGCATGGCGTCGGTGATGTGCGTCAGCTCGGTGATCTCCGGCCTCAGCTGCTCGCCTTCAGGCAGGCGGATGAAGTCGTCCATCTTGTCCTCGATCCGGAGGGCTCCAGTCTGGGTTCTGACGACTCTGATCGCCGCGAGCTCTATGATCTGATGCTCGAGAGGCTCGAGGCCGCTCGTCTCGGTATCAAAGAACACAATCGCGTCGAAGTCGTCGAAGATCTTGGTGAAATATTCAGGCATGTGCTGGTGCTCCTTTCTTTGCTCTGTTTTTGAGCCATTGTTTGAACTCAGCGTCGAGCGCTTGGCGGTCTTTTTCAGAAGATCTGAGAAGAGCCCTTCCGATCGCTTCCTGCTGGTGTGTTGCTGTTTTTTTAGCGTCGACTTGCATCTCGTCCTCCTTCCTGCTCCCGGAGACGCCTGAGCAGGCGGTTCCGGTACTTCTTCCGGGTGCGTGCCTTCTTGGCGTGGTTCAACAGGTGCCACTCCTTCGGCGTGGCCACGGCCTTCATCTGCTCGTCCATTCCGATGCCGAACTGTCTGGCCAGCCTGACTATACCCTCGGCCGCTTCTCTCAGCGCATTGATGAACACCGGGATCGCTGCCGTGAAGGCTTCGATGACGGCGGTCATCTTCTCATTAGCGAAGGCTACGGCCTCCTCGGTGGTCATTCCGGCCTTTGTGGCCGCCTCGGCGAGCTGCTGAGCTTGTTCTTCGGTTAAGCCCTCGAAGAGCGGGCGGTTGTTTTGTTCTTGTGTTATCATCCTGTCCTCCGCTTGTTATAATTTACGCAACTTCCTTCGCAAAAAAAAGAGCGGGATCCATGCCGAAGCGCTCGCAGATCATGATCTGCTCGGTTATGTAGAAGTCGCTGCCGCCGTTGAGCTTCAGCTGGACGGTCGCCTCGGAGCAGTTGATGACCTCTGCCACGTCTTTGTAGGTGATGCCATGTCCTGCGAGCCACAGTTTGACGGCAGTGTAGGGTGCGTGTTTTCTTGCGCTCATATCTTTGTCCTCCTTTACTTTTCCCACAGTCCGGGGAATAATGTCTTGAATGTTCTGAAGTCTTGCGGGATGTCGACCAGCTCGTCCGGCGCTTCATTGTCTGGGTGTCCGATACCGCAGAACACAACCGTGCCGGCGAGTTCTTTGCCGGCGATGTCGCAGCAGCGTGGCAGGCCTTCCTGCTCTTGCCTGAAGAGCACGACGAGGTCGGTGCAGAGAATGATCTCGGCAACAGTGCCTCCGACCGTGTTCTCGAGGTTCTTGTGCGAGTCCGAGATGTTGACGTGTCTCGGGTTCTTTCCGGGTTCTTTGATGATCACGCTGATCTTCTTGCTCATGCCTTGCCTCCTTTCTTTAGGGCGATCTCGGCCGGGTACGGCCCGATGATTTCGTGGCAGTAGCCGCCGAAG